>CAZYJD010000072.1:6676-10438 GCA_964647785.1 uncultured Chitinophagaceae bacterium | reverse complement strand
TAAGGATTAAGCAATGAGAATAATCACCAACATCAGCCGACTATTGGTAGGTCTGCTCTTCATTTTCTCCGGATTTATAAAACTCAATGATCCGAGGGGTTTTTCGTATAAACTGGAAGAGTATTTTACAGTATTTGCGGAAGATTTATCTGCTAAACAGGATACATTCTTCTTTTCGCTTGAAACTCAAGATCAAACCATCAAGGAGTCTTCCGTACTTTTAGCCTCGGAACAATTCAGAAACTTTCAGTTGAGCAGCGGCCCCTGGGAAAGTATCACCCAAACAGATAGCGCAAGTGAAAAAGAAACCATTGCAGGATATCGCACTGAAGTATATGTTTCATCGGGCGACAACTCCATTGGCAGCTTCGAAGTGCATGCAAGTGATAGCAGTCCGATTGGCATGAATATGCGCCTGCAATGTGGCGATTATAATGAAGAAGTTCCAGTACAGATAAGCGTTACTGAGGCAGTGAATGTTTCAAAAACTGCTGAAACCTCCGCACTGATTAAATCAGATGGCTGGCTGGTAGGTTTTTTCAATGGATTGAAACCCTATGCACTGGCCATAGGTATTTTTGTGTGCGTGCTGGAAGTATTGCTCGGTTGGGCACTTCTAATCGGTTGGCAATCTGCATTGGTGGTTTGGTTGCTTTTCTTGCTAATTGTTTTTTTCACATTCCTCACAGGATATTCAGCCATCTACAACAAAGTAACCGATTGCGGTTGTTTTGGAAATGCCATTCCGCTCACTCCTTGGGAGTCTTTTTATAAAGATCTGATACTTTCAGCGCTCATCATCATTTTGATGATGGGTAGAAAGTACATTCGTTCGCTCTACTCCATGCGATTCTCAGTGAGATTCCTGGTGAGTATGGCGGTATTGTTCACAGGTTTTGCCATTTATTGTCTCAGCTATTTGCCGGTTTTTAATTTCCTGGAATATGAGAAAGGGGCAGACATTGCTCAAAAAATGAAAATACCTGAGGGTGAGAGGGTAAGCCCGCACAAGGTGATGGAATACATATACAGCAATGGAAGTGAAGAAGTGGTGGTGATTTATGATACCGAAAAAAACACCTTTGAGCCTGCAATTGATCCATCATGGAGCTTTGTTCGAGTGGGAGTTGAAAAAATACTGGAAGAAGCCTATGAGCCCCCCATTCACGATTTTCATTTGTATCAGGCAGATCGCATGACCGACGATTTAGACAGTTTCCTTCAGCAGGACGGGTATAAAATACTGTTGGTGATGCACCAACTCCATGAAGCCAATGCAACTGCGATGAAAAAAGTCAAAGATTTGGCACAGGCTGCGGAAGAGAATGGCATTCCATTTTGGGCCCTTACCGCTTCATCATCCGACAAGGCCGAAGTATTCAGGCATGAGCATCAATTGCCATTTGATTTCCATTATGGCGATGATACCAATCTTAAATCCATCATCCGTTCAAATCCCGGTCTGCTCCTGCTCAAAAATACCGAAGTATTAGAAGATTGGTCTTCGCGCCGCATCCCTGATGTGCAAGGGCTGAAGAAAAATATGAATTAAGGCATGAAAGCGCGCTTGGGCAAGTGGCTGTATGGCTTTTTTATCTTGTTCAGTGTGGCCACTGTGGTTTTTTGGTTGTTTCATTTCTCTTTTAGAAATGCTGAAGAAATGCTGCTCGGTCAACAAGCAGATGAAACCACAAGAGCTTCCATTAAAAAAGAACTCGGACTCGACCAAAAGCCCGGTGTTCAATACCTTTACTTTCTCAGAGACTTATCTCCCCTTTCATTGCACCCCAAAGGCGAAGTTCCGGAAGTCCCGCATTGGTCAATTGAAATGGGACCATCCGAGCTGGTGTTGAAGCTGCCCTATCTGCGCAGAAGTTTTATCAGCAAACGTCCTGTGAGTCAACTGCTGGCTGAAGCGTTTGGCAGTACAGCCATTCTTGCGGCTTTGTCGATGTTTTTGGCGACCATTTTGGGCGTGGTGGGTGGAATGATTGCAGCCGCTTTCAGAGATCGTTGGCCGGATAGATTGATTGTGCTTGTTTCTACCATGGGTATATCCGTGCCTTCCTTTTTCTCGGCGGTAATCTTTTCCTGGCTCTTCGGCTATGTATTGCATGCCCAAACCGGTTTAAATATGAATGGCAGCCTCACTGATCTGGATCCCTTTAACGGGGAGATTTACGTTTGGAAGAATCTCATATTGCCAGCCGTTGCACTGGGCATCAGGCCCTTGTCAATTGTTGTACAATTGAGCAGAAGCAGCACCCTTGATGTATTGGGTGCAGATTACATAAGAACTGCCATTTCAAAAGGAATAAGCCCTGTGCGTGTTTTCAGAAAGCACGTATTGCCCAATGCCATCAACCCGGTGATAACCTCGGTAAGCGGTTGGTTTGCCTCACTGCTGGCAGGAGCTTTTTTTGTGGAATATGTGTTCAATTTCAGAGGCATCGGTAAGCTGACCATTGAAGCCCTTGAGAACAATGATTTGCCGGTGGTAATGGGTTCAGTGCTCATGGTGGCAAGTATATTCGTGATCACCAATTTCGTCGTAGATCAATTGTACAAATGGATCGACCCCAGAATTCGATGAATCGAAGATTTGCCTTACTTGGCATGCCCGGAAGTGGTAAAACCACCACGGGACTCTGCATGGCCAATAAATTAGGGTTGCCATTTTACGACTTGGATCAATACATCGAACAACTTTCAGGCAAATCCATTCCTGAAATTTTTCGCAAACAAGGAGAACAAGAATTCCGTTTGTTAGAATCAGCGATGCTTGAGCAATTCCTGCATCAGGCACCCGAACAATTCATATTGGCTACCGGTGGAGGCACCCCCTGCTTTTTTCAAAACATGGATCTCTTGAACAAACATTGCAAAACCATCTTTCTCGATCCGGAGCTGGAAGTAATACAGCAGCGTTTGGTCGGAACCAATCATCCTATTTTAAAGCAAACACCGGCCGAAAATGTCATGCACCTGCTCAAAGAATTGAAGAAAAATAGATTGGCTTATTATTCGAAAAGCCATTTAACAGTAGAGCCAAAAGCCATCAACAGCCCGTATTTATTCACAAAAGCCTTGTACTTATTCACATCGGGCAAAATGATTTGATTTTGTGCAAGTGTTTTTGGTTAACATTGCTCCGCTAAGTCGCTAACCATGCGGCTTGGCGAATATTAAACAATAAAAGTTAGACCATGAACAAATCAGATCTCATTTCAAAGATGGCCGGCGACGCAGGCATCACCAAAGCTCAGGCTCAGACTGCCCTGAACAGCTTTCTCGATTCAACCAAAGGTGCTCTTTCAGCAGGAGACAAAGTAATCCTCGTAGGATTCGGTACTTTCTCTGTTAGCCAAAGAGCTGCTAGAACAGGAAGAAACCCACAAACTGGTAAGGAAATCAAAATTGCTGCTAAGAATGTGGTTAAGTTCAAGGCTGGTGCTGAACTGAATGACTCAGTGAAGTAAGTCTAAAAAAAGATCAAAAAAAAACCCCGGCCAAACCGGGGTTTTTTTATGGACAATATTTCGATCGGTATTCCAAACTCTGATCGCCCGCCTGCAACCAATATTCGCAGGCTTTGTTGTTTTCACTCAACTGAAAGTGACATATACCAAGGTTGTAATAAGCAAGCTCCTTCTCTTTGTAGCCCAATTCCAGGGCCGTGGTAAAATCGGGTATGGCCTCATTGAACTGCTTCAACTGCATCAAAAAATAAGCCCGATCGAAATAAATAGAGGCTTCATTCGG
>CAZYJD010000072.1:0-6666 GCA_964647785.1 uncultured Chitinophagaceae bacterium | reverse complement strand
TGCCCCTGGAGAAATCCTCAACTGCAGCACTGTAAATGCCCATGGCTGCATATGCCTCTCCCCTTTTAAGGGTTGCCAGTAAATTGGATGGATCAGACAACAAATGGATGTTCAAATCTTCAATGGATTTTGCATACTCTTTTTTTCGAAACCAAATCTCCCCTCTCAATAAAAAGGCATCCGATAAATTGGGTGATAAGTGAATGGCCTGATTCAAATCTTCTAAACTTTCGGCTGTATCGCCAAAACCCAACCATACCCTTGCCCGATTGAGGTATTCAGGTGCTGTCTGCGGTTGAAAGCCCACAAATTTCTTCAAATCACTGATGGATTTTTCTCGTTCATTTAACAAGAAGTACAATTGCGACCGCGATAAATACAGCTGCGGATCATTGCTGCGGTATTGCTCGTATTGATTGAAATCTTTTAATGCGGGACCGTAGTTGCCCAAGTATTGATGGATGATGGCCCGGTTGAACCATGCTTCTGCAAGTCCAGAATCGAGATGCAGCGCCTTGCTCAAATCTTCCAGGGCCTGATCAAAAGTTTCCAATTCAGCATAAACACTACCCCGACCCAAATATGCCAGTGCGTAGTTGGGTTGCAACTCAATTGCTGCTGTGTAATCCTTTATAGCCCCCAAGGTATTGCCCTCCTCCATTTTTTTATTGCCGGAGAGCAACCACTCTTCTGCCGTTTGTGCCTGCAATGCATTCCCTAAAGAAAGCAATACAGCGGTGATCAGAAATAATCTCATGGCTCAAAGGTATCAATGGCCATGCCAAAACCCGCCCTACCATCGAAGGCAGATTTCAACACAAATAGCTTATACTGTTCAGCTTTTCAAACCCAATGGTGAACTGCAGCCGATTTTGTATTGTTGTAACATCATGCAAGGAAGAAAGAATCGGCTTTTTGTTCTGCTCGGTGGTTTTTTCATCACCAATGCCCTGTTGGCTGAATTTATTGGAATCAAAATATTTTCTCTTGAAAAAACACTGGGCATTCCAGCCTTAACCAAAACCATCTTGGGTTATGAAATGAACTTTGAACTTACCGCTGGCGTGATTTTATGGCCAGTTGTGTTTATCATGACCGATGTTATCAATGAATATTTCGGAAAAAAAGGGGTTCGATTGTTGAGCTACCTGGCCGCAGGCCTCATTTCTTATGCCTTTTTGATGGTATTTCTGGCCATTCGACTTGTTCCAGCCAACTGGTGGACCACGATCAATGCTGAAAGAGGCATAGAAAATATGGATCAAGCCTTTCAAGCCGTATTCGGACAAGGGCTATGGATCATCATCGGTTCACTCACGGCCTTTCTTATTGGCCAATTGGTGGATGTAACGGTATTTCAACGCTTGAAAAAAATGACCGGTGAAGGGAAAATATGGTTGCGAGCCACGGGCAGCACTTTGGTTTCACAACTCATCGACAGTTTTGTGGTGTTGTTTGTGGCCTTTTACATTGGTCAAGGATGGAAATTTGAGCAGGTAATTGCCATTGGTTTGAACAATTACCTTTACAAAGGTTTCATGGCCATTGCCCTTACCCCATTGATCTATTTGGCGCATTATTTTATTGACCGTTATCTGGCCGATGAAAAGCTTCCAGCAGGCGAAGACTTTGACACGACCACTTAGTCCTCCTCTATCCCTTTTTTGAATGACGGAGCAGCAAGAGCTTCTGGTATTTGCAGACCGCAACCAAATCGTAAAGTCCTAAGAATCGTCTACCTCCTCAGCAATGATCGTCGATTGCCTAAGAGCCGCTTCGCCTTCAAACAAGCAATAAACGCTAAACATACCCTTGATTTCAATTGGAAAATACAACCCCAACGTTCCCTTGATTCAAATTTTCTTAGTGTATAATTAACACTTTCTTACATTTCTTATAAATTTGTCAAACAACTAAGCAGATCAATTGCATATGCGAAGACACTTACAAATCTCATTATCAGCCTTTTTACTCATGATTGCCCCGGCGGCACTGTTCGCACAAAACACAGGTGCAGTAAAAGGAATCATTAAAGATCAAAATGGTGAGCCCCTCATTGGGGTAACTGTGATGGCTGAAAATACTTCATCGGGAGCAGTTACTGACATAGATGGCAAGTATCAACTAAATCTTTCGGCAGGAAACTACACACTGCAATTTTCTTACATTGGCTTTGTTACCGAAAAGCGAAATGTGGCAATTAAGTCAGGGGCTACACAAGAGTTAAGTCTCGTGATGAAAGAAGAAGCCAAACAGTTTAAGGAAGTGGTTGCCGTTGGGTACGGAACTCGTTTAAAACGCGATTTGGTGGGCTCTGTATCAAAAATTGACGGAGTGGAATCCAATTTACAGATCGGCACCTCATTTGAGGCCCAATTGCAAGGTCGTGCCCCCGGAGTGTTGGTAACGCAAAGCAGCGGAATTGCAGGTGCAGGATCGATTGTGCGTATCAGAGGTACTTCATCCATTAGTGCCGGTGGCGATCCTTTATACGTGGTGGATGGCATACCCATTACCCAAGGATACTTTTTAAGCGGTAACCGCGGCGGACAGAACAACAATCCACTATCGTCCATCAACCCCAATGATATAGAAAGCATTGAAGTATTAAAAGATGCATCTGCCACGGCAATTTATGGGTCGAGGGGAGCCAATGGGGTGATACTCATCACCACCAAAAAAGGAAGCGATGGCAAGCCAAGATTTAATTTCAACTCCAGAGTAGGCATCAGCCAGCCCACCAAGAAATTAGACTTTTTAAACGGAGATGAATGGCTGCAATTGTATCAGGAAGCCTATGAAAACGACGGCGGAGTAGGCCGGGCGCAATTGCCCGATGGAATGACTTGGGAAGATGCCCAGGGCGTGAACACCAACTGGGTGGATGAAATCATCCGTCTGGGGGTGAAACACGACTACAATTTAAGCATGAACGCCGGTTGGAAGAAACTCAAAACCTACGTCGGCTTAAGTTATGCCAACTCAGAAAGCTACCTCGTTGGCAATAGCTTCGAGCGCATCAGTTTGAGGGGGAATCTTGAATATGAAGTGTCAGACAAACTCAAAGTTACTTTGAACTCTTCCATTGCAAGGGGCAATAACCGAAAAGTTGATCAGGCGTGGAGCGGTGGATTGGGCGCTGCGCAAACCATTGCACTTCCCATCTACCAACTTGATCGTTTCGAAAATTCAGGCTTTAGCAACCCGCTGAAACAAATCGATTACATCGATTGGAGAGGTATTGAAAACAGGAGCATCAATAATTTAAATATTGGCTATAAGGCCAGCGACAAGCTCAGTTTCAATGCCCGTGCTTCCTTAGACTACATGGATATTAGTGACAACATTTACCGCGCAGCTGAGTGGGATCGAACCAATCAAATACCCTCTGCCAATCAGTACAACAACCGGATTTTAAACTTTAGCACTTACCTCACAGGCGATTATGACTGGCAAATCAATGAAGATCATAAGATGCATTTTCAGTTGGGCGCAGAATACCAAAGTTCAGAAAATATGTTCAGCGATGTTTTCATGAACTATGTAAGCGATCAGATTTATCGCAATCCGGAGCAGTTCTCAACCGATACAGCCGCTGTTTTCCAGAAAATTGAAAATGAACGCTTGGCGGACTATTGGTTGTTTCTGAGTCAATTCGGACGAATCGACTACAACTACAAAAACAAGATACTGGTGAACTTCACCATGCGTCGTGATGGTTCATCGAAGTTTGGTGAGAACCAGAAGTTCGCCTTATTCCCAGCCGCCGGTGTAGGCTATGTAATGAGTGATGAAGACTGGTTTAAAAACAGTCGTTTTAACTTCATCAATTACCTGAAATGGAAAACCAGTGCCGGTAGAAGTGGCAACGCAGATATCGACTGGAATCAGCAATTTGGTCTTGCAGTGGTCGAAGGTCCTGATGGTAGATTGTACAACGGACAGCAAATTCGTTACGTAACCCAACCCAACAACCCCGATCTTACTTGGGAAACTGTAAACATTTTTGATGCTGGTTTGGAGGCTGGTTTTTTCAGAAACCGCATCACCACGGAGGTTGGTTTTTATAATCGTCAGTCCAAAAGCGTAATCATCAATCAGTTGCCCTCGAGCAGCGCAGGTATTACCAAGTACTACGGAAACATTGCCGACGTTCGAAACCGCGGTATAGAGTTTCTCCTTAATGCCAATGTTTTGGTAAGAAAATTCAAGTGGAGTATCAACCTCAACATGGCAAGAAACCGGAACCTTGTTACCGATATTGGAAGCATTCCGGATGGAGTTATCTCTGGTGAATATGGTGATACGCGCATTGTGCGTGATCAGCCCATTGGGGTAAACTACCTGGTTCCCTTCTCACATATTGATCCCGCAACAGGTAATCCCGTTTTCCGAGACTTGGATGGCAACCTCACCCAAAATTTCAGTTTAGATTACCGACAGCCTGCCGGGGATATACAACCAGAGTTCATGGGTGGTTTCACCAATAACTTCAGTTATGGCAACTGGGAAATGAACATGCTCTGGACTTTTGTGATTGGAGGTAAAATTTATGATGATGCAGCCAAGCGCCAGCTCACTGCCTTCAACCGTTGGAACATGCGCCGCGACATCATTGATCGATGGACACAGGAAGGCGATGAAGCCACCTATGCGCGTCTCTCCCTCGATCCGGAGTCGTATCCGGGATTGGATGCTGAATACAATTACAACCACACCCAATGGCTTTATGACGCGAGTTATTTGCGCTTTAAAAACTTAAATCTTGTGTATCACTGGCCACTGAGAGAGAAAAAATACTTCGATCGTTTAGATATTACCCTAAATGCCACCAATTTGCTCACATTCACCAAATTCCCCGGATGGGATCCTGAAATTGTGCGCGATCACGAAGGGCCACAAGGCAGAAACGTAGGCACCAACATCACCTATCTCACGCCACCACAAGAGCGATCAGTGGTTATTGGTGTTAATCTCAACTTTTAATCAAACAGAAAATGAAAAAGATCTTATATCTGTTCGCAGCCGGAATATTCATGGGAGGTACTTCTTGTGAGCAATTGCTTGAAGTGGATCCTACCAGTCAGAATGTTATTCTATCTGACAGCGCCATACGCAACGCTTCCGATGTGCAGGAGATGCTCAATTCTTGTTATGATGTCATTCGATCGGGCAAAATGTACGGAGGAAAGCTGTGGCTTCTGCCTGAATTGATGAGCGACCACATCGATGGAAGGCTTTTGCAAGGAGGCTGGGCCAGTGTTTACAGAAGAAACACCAATTACTTCAACGGCGATGTAAATGACGTGTGGTCGGAGGCTTTCCTGCCGGTATACCGAGTTAATTTCATCAATGAAAATTTAGATAAAATCACCGATTTAAGTGCTGACGAGCGCACACGAATCGAGGGTGAAATTAGTTTCTTACGTGCTGTTTGCTATTGGGAACTGAGCAGGTTGTACTGTTTACCCTATGGATACACTGCAGATAATAGCCACCTTGGCTTGCCCATTAGAAAACAAACCGGGATTGAAGCTGTAGATCGCAGCAGCATGGCTGACACCTATGTTTTCATCATCGAAGAGATGGAAAATGCCTTGAATAAATTACCAGAGAACAATGGCGCCTACGCCAATAAAGACATTGCCAAAGCCTATCTCGCAAAGATTTATTTTGGGATGAACAACTATGCCAAGGCCTATGATTATGCCAACGAGGTAATTTCCACCAATAAATACATGCTTGAATCGGTACCTGAAGCACGCTTTAGTCAAGGAAGCAATAGCACTGAATCTATTTTCAGCTTGTTGAGCAGTGGCCCGGCAGACAACTCAGCTTCGGGGCACATTGAGTACTACCGCTCAGATATCAACCGCCCATCAATCTTGATCAGTGAGGAAGCTTTTGCTGCACTGATCACAGACACGGCTGACTATCGAGGTAAAAACTGGATTAGCAGTAAGGAAAGCGATGTAACCGAATACTATCTCAATAAGTACAACGGACGACCTTTTTTTAACACTTGTGTAATCTCATTGGCTGAACTGAAACTCATACGCGCAGAAAGTTCTGCGGAACTTGAGTTGAATCTGAGCCAAGCCATTGACGACATCAATGATATCCGAACCCGATCAAAACTCGATCCCATATCGGGAGGCACCAACGCATTTAACGCCATTAATTATGCGCGCATTGAACGCCAAAAAGAGTTCATAGCTGAAGGGGGCTTGCGCTATCACGATCTTCGAAGAATTGGAGCAGCAAGCAAAAATAGCCTTACCAAGGCACCCCAAGCAGATCTAACCATTCGGGGTGCAGCCTGGGATTGTCCCGGACTAACCCTCTCTCTTCCTCAAAGCGAATTGAATGGGAATCAAAACCTCCAAAACAATGAGTTGGGAGGATGCAACTAAAATGAAGATGAAATTGTTTTTGATACTAAAAAGCAGCTATAACATGAAAAAGCAACTTATCATAACCCTCTCGATTCTCGCACTTTTCAGCACCAATGCCTGCAAGAAAGAGAAACTGGAGCTGGAAAGGGCTTGAGCCGCAAGGGGGATTGCGGTGTCCTGTGCGCCGATCCTCAAATGTGCACACTCCACTCAAACGGTGATGGACAACGCGAAGTGAGCTCGAGTGGTCGAGGTGGTGGGTGGATGTGGG
>CAZYJD010000071.1:1252-10653 GCA_964647785.1 uncultured Chitinophagaceae bacterium | reverse complement strand
CCACCGCGGGTAAAAGTTTTGTTAGCTTTTTGGTTGTGAGCATACAGCATGAGATTAACATCAGCATTATGAACTCAATTGATAAGAGCGCTCACCCTGGCAACAATAAGCCTGGAGGAATTGGGCTCGAAAATATCCAGAAAAGACTCAACCTGATGTACCCGAACAGCCACGATTTACAAATCATTGCTACCGATGAAAAGTTTGAGGTAAATTTGAGAATCTTAACAACAGAAAATCACAACCAATGAAAATTAGATGTTTAATCGTTGATGATGAGCCTCTGGCCCTCGATGTATTG
The DNA here is from genome assembly GCA_964647785.1 of uncultured Chitinophagaceae bacterium. Classification (GTDB taxonomy): domain Bacteria; phylum Bacteroidota; class Bacteroidia; order NS11-12g; family UBA9320; genus CAZYJD01. The sequence goes on along the minus strand of CAZYJD010000071.1, from coordinate 10,352 downwards.
GAGAGTTATCTTGCAGATGATTCAGAGCTTGAGTTGGTGGGCAGAGCAGAGAATGCTTTGGAAGCTGCTGAGATTCTCAGAAAGCATAAGGTGGACATCATTTTTTTAGACATCCATATGCCAGAAATTGATGGCATTAGCTTCGTTAAAAGCCTTACAAATCCTCCCTTAATTATATTCACCACAGCCTACAGTGAATATGCTATTACAGGTTTTGAGTTGAATGCCCTGGATTACTTATTGAAGCCTATTTCTCCTGAGCGTTTCGCTCAGGCGGTAGGCAAGGCCCGAGAATATTTCAGCATTCGGAATCAAGCTCAGGTGGGTAATCCGGAAATTGAAGAAGATTCAATTTTTATCAAGGCGAATCAAAAGCAGCAAAAAGTTTCGTTCTCAAATATTCTTTATGTAGAAGCCTTTGCTGATTATGTCAAAATTTTCACTCCTGAAAAAAGACTGGTTACCTTGCAGACCATGAAGAATATGGAGCAGAAGCTTCCAACCGATCGGTTCTGCCGTATCCACCGCTCATTTATTGTAGGGTTAAAGCATGTTTCTTCCTTCTCGAGTACAGAGGTTGAAGTGAACGGACAAAAGCTTCCTGTAGGAAAAAATTATCGGGAGGCATTCATGAAAAGAATGTCAGGATATCAAGCGCTCTAGCTTTATGGATAAACGACTGCAAGCTTTTGAGCGCTTATTGGATATCATGGACGATCTTAGGGTGCAATGTCCCTGGGATCGCAAACAAACCATGGAAAGTCTTAGACACCTGACCATTGAGGAAACCTATGAGTTGAGTGATGCTATTTTGGCAGATGATCTTGTTGAAATTGAAAAGGAGCTGGGAGACTTATTGTTGCATATGGTCTTCTACAGCAAGATAGGGTCAGAAAAAGGAGCTTTTGATATCACCTCAGTATTGCATGGAATCTGCGAGAAACTCATTCGTCGTCATCCTCATATATATGGAGATGTAAAAGTTAAGGATGAAGAAGAGGTGAAACAAAACTGGGAGCAGCTGAAGCTGAAAGAAGGAAATAAAGGCGTTTTAGCGGGTGTGCCTAAAGGTTTACCCAGTCTGGTGAAAGCTTCAAGGATGCAAGATAAAGCTGCGCAGGTTGGCTTTGACTGGCCTGAAAAGAAATTGGTTTGGAATAAGGTGGAGGAGGAGCTGGCAGAATTCAGGGAAGCTCGTTCGAAAGAGGAACGTGAAAAAGAATTTGGAGATCTAATTTTTTCATTGGTCAATTATGCTCGATGGGAGGGGATAAACCCCGATGATGCACTTGAGATGACCAATAAAAAGTTCAAAAATCGCTTTGAAGCCATCGAAAGATGGGCCAATCAAAAGGGGCGAAGCATGAATGATCTGAGTCTCGAAGAAATGGATAAAATCTGGGAGGAAGCAAAGGCCCTCAATCCATAACCCTCAGGCGTGAAATGCCTCTGACTGCATTGCTGCAGAACACCAATTCGGCATTGAACAAATCCTCTTTCGTTATTGGGGATGTTGATTGTTGGAAGCTATCTGGAAATTCATTGAGCAGATACTGTTGCATCACGCCTTGTATAGCGCCGGATTCAGGAGGGGGGCAATAACAAATACCATTGATTGCTACCCATATGTTACTTGAAAGACATTCGCATACTTGCCCGTGATGATTGAGCAAAATGCCTTCATCAGCGCCTTTTTGATCAATCTCAATCGCTGCCTGCACGTAGAATGCAGCAGATATGGATTTAATGTGAGCCATCCCTTTGTGATCGGCATATTTAAAGTAATCTGAGAAAGTGGCAGATCGTGAAGGTAATTTGGAGATGTTACGCAATATTTCAGCCGATTCTGGTGCTTTGATCAGGGCAGAAATCCCCAACCAATTTCGATCGTCCGAAAGGGAGCTGGCCTGTAATATGTAATTGGGTAAATGGATTTCAGGCAGATAAAGCCCTGCTCCATCCCTGAAGACTGTTAAACGAATGCGCGCGGGCCATGATCCTGCACATCTTTGAACCTCTTGCCTGAACTGCAAGCTATCCCAAAATTGATTCCATGTTATTTGATAAATCTCACAAGCATGGCGCATTCTATTCAAATGCAAATCCCAAAGGGGTAGATGGCCATTTGGATCGCAGTAAATGCTTTCAAAAAATCCATCGCCATATAAAGAACCCCGGTCAGGCATCAGGAGAAAAACATACCGGCAATGGTAGCGGTCATCAAGCAAGCAAAAGTACCACCAAGCAGCGCTCTAAAACCAAGGGTTGACAGGGTGGTTTTTTGATTGGGCGCCAGGCTGCTGATGCCACCTATTTGAATGCCAATGGATGCGAAGTTGGAGAACCCACATAGGGCATATGTGAGGATAATGCTGGATTTTTCGTGATGCAATAAGCCGGAAGAACGAATTTCTCCGAAGCTGGCATAAGCAAAGAATTCATTGAGTACAGTTTTTTCACCCAGCAATTGGCCTGCCGGAAGAAGATCATCAGGATGAATCCCTATGAGCCACGATAGAGGTGCAAAGATGTAACCTAAAATCATTTGAGCACTGAAACCATCATACCTGCCGTCACTCATTTCTTTTACCCAGGAATTTAAACCGGTCCACTCACCAATCATATCTTTAAAAAAATAGTTGATCATGGCCATGAATGCCGTGAACACCAACAACATGGCTCCTACATTCACTGCAAGTTTCAATCCCTCAGTAGTTCCATTGGCAATGGATTCAAGTGCATTGTTCCCCAGTTTTTCATTGCTAATTTCCATACCATCATCAACCTTTTTGGTCTCTGGTACAAGAATCTTAGCAATCACAATTGCGGCAGGTGCAGACATTATCGAAGCCGTAAGCAGATGGGTTGCGAACAAGCTTCTTCCCGCAGTGTCTTCTCCACCTAGAAACCCAACATATGCAGCGAGTACCCCCCCTGCAATGGTTGCCATCCCTCCAGTCATCAAACACATGATTTCTGATCGGGTCATTTTTGAGATGTAAGGTTTTACCACCAAAGGAGCTTCCGTTTGACCGATGAAAATGTTGGCAGCAGTACTGAGACTTTCTGCCCCAGATAATTTCATGGTTCTTTTCATGATCCATGCGATGCCCCAAACCAACTTTTGGAGCACGCCCAAATAGTAAAGCAATGAAGTCAATGCAGAAAAGAAAATCACTGTGGGTAGAACCTGAAAGGCGAACAGGTAACCGATTCCTTCGGTGTTTAACAGTCCTCCAAATAGAAATTCTGAACCCGCTCGGGTAAAATCTAAAATGGTTACAAAGAAGCCGGCAACCCATTGAAAGGCCGATTGGAATAAACTGACTCTAAATACAAGAAGTGCAAATAAGAACTGCAGTATAATGCCGGTGAATACCAACCTCCAGTTAACCGATTTTCTGGAACTGCTAAAGAGCCAGCTTAACAATATCAATCCGGTGATGCCGATGAGTCCTCTGATTAAATCCATGTCGGCTCAAATATGGGCAAAACCTAGCGGAATATGAGCTTTCTATGTACCTAATTTGTTTTGATTTCTCCGCCGTAAGTAATTATGTCCTGAGCAGATTTGTTAATCACCTTCCCAAAGCTGGTTGGTTATTTTTTTAACAATCACATAATCAAATAGTTGAAATTTTTGAGTAATGCAATTACATGATTTTAGTAGGATGTCGGCACCCTTTCATGTGGTGCTTATTTTGAAAGTGGCCCTTATATGATTGACAGAACCTTTTCATCCAAAACCAACTTGCTTAACCAAGAAGTGGAGATTTACATCCGTATTTTTTTGGGTCGTCGTACAAACCTTAATGAAGGTCTCAGGCAATGAACGTGACCTTCAGCTCATTCGGTTATCTTTGCAGCAAAGAGTTGAAAACATGGAGCAAACGGTATATCAACCCAAAAATAAGGTGCGAATTGTAACAGCAGCCTCATTGTTTGATGGTCATGATGCTGCCATTAACATCATGCGCAGAATTATGCAATCAACGGGTTGTGAGGTCATACACCTTGGTCACGATCGCAGTGCGGAGGAGGTCGTTAATACTGCAATACAAGAGGATGCCAACGCCATTGCCATTACCTCCTACCAAGGAGGGCATATGGAATATTTCAAGTACATGCATGATTTGCTGAAAGAAAAAGGCGCCGATCACATCAAGATATTTGGAGGCGGCGGCGGAACCATCCTGCCGGAGGAGATTGACGAGCTACATCATTATGGTATCGAACGCATTTACCATCCGGATGATGGCAGGGAATTGGGGCTGCAAGGAATGATCAACGACTTGATTGAAAGAAGTGATTTTGCCATTGGCAACCATTTAAATGGCGAGTTCAAGCATTTGCATAAGAGCAATAAAATGGCCATTGCCCGTCTCATCTCTGCAGCAGAAAATTTCCCTCTTGAGAATGAAAATGAACTGAAGGATTTGCGCACACGGGCATCGGAGATAAAAGTACCTGTGCTCGGTATTACTGGAACAGGCGGCGCAGGAAAGTCGAGTCTTGTGGATGAATTGGTGCGTCGATTCATCAATGCGTTTCCTGATCGGAGCATTGCCATTGTTTCTGTTGATCCATCGAAACGAAAAACAGGTGGGGCATTATTGGGTGATCGTATTCGCATGAATTCCATCAACCATCCACGTGTTTATATGCGTTCATTAGCAACCCGTCAGGCCAACTTAGCTCTATCCCGTCATGTAGATGATGCCTTGGCAATACTAAAGGTTGCAGGCTATGAACTCATCATTCTTGAAACATCGGGCATTGGACAAAGCGATACGGAAATCACGGATCATAGCGATGTTTCTTTGTATGTAATGACTCCTGAGTATGGTGCAGCCACTCAGCTTGAGAAAATAGACATGCTAGATTTCGCTGATATCATAGCCATCAATAAATTTGACAAGCGAGGGGCACTCGATGCTTTGCGTGATGTAAAAAAGCAATACAAAAGAAATCACCAGCTGTGGGATGTGGATGATGATGCATTGCCTGTGTACAGCACCATGGCATCTCAATTCAATGATCCGGGCACCAATGCACTGTTTACAAGGCTCATGGGGCTGATCACTGAAAAAACATCCATTTCTTTTATTCCGGGAGGGATCGATTTGCCAACCAATGGGAACAAGCAATTCATCATTCCACCGGCTCGCACGCGTTATCTTTCTGAAATTGCAGAAAATAACCGCAAGTATGATGAGTGGGTTGAAAAACAAGTTGCCGAGGCAAGAAAGCTATATGCCTTGCACGCCAGCATGGACAGCCTTAAGGACAGTCCTGCAGAATACCGCGAAACATTGATCGAACAACTACAAGCGGAATACGATCGTGTTTTATTAGATCTGGATCCCCATAACAAGCAATTGATTGAACAATGGGAGGAAACCAGAAAAAAATACAGAGATCCGATTTACAGCTTTAAGGTTCGCGATAAGGAGATTCGAATCAACACCCACACAGAATCACTTTCTCATACGCAAATACCCAAGGTTGCCCTGCCGAAATACGAAAGCTGGGCAGATATATTGCGTTGGGGCTTACAGGAGAATGTGCCGGGGCATTTTCCTTACACCGCCGGCCTTTATCCTTTCAAGCGTGAAGGGGAAGATCCCACCCGCATGTTTGCGGGCGAGGGAGGACCTGAGCGCACCAATAAGCGCTTTCACTATGTGAGTCTTGATATGCCGGCAAAACGCTTGTCAACTGCATTCGACTCTGTAACCCTTTATGGTCACGATCCCGGTTATCGGCCGGATATTTATGGAAAAGTTGGCAATAGTGGTGTTTCAGTTTGTTGTTTAGACGATGCAAAAAAATTGTACTCGGGTTTTGATCTCGCAGATCCCAGAACTTCCGTTTCTATGACAATCAACGGCCCGGCGCCAATGTTGCTTGCTTTTTTTATGAATGCAGCCATCGATCAACAATGTGAGAAATACATTGCAGATAATGGATTGCAGCAAGAAGTTGACGAGAAAATAGCTTCCATTTACCGTGAAAAGGGGGTGGAAAGACCGCAATACAAAGGGGATTTACCTGAAGGAAATAATGGTTTGGGTCTGATGTTGCTTGGTGTCACAGGCGATCAGGTTTTGCCTGCAGAAGTCTATGAGCGCATTAAGTCAGAAACCTTGAAACAGGTTCGCGGTACTGTGCAAGCAGATATCCTGAAAGAAGATCAGGCACAGAATACGTGTATATTCAGTACCGAGTTCGCTTTGCGCATGATGGGAGATGTGCAGCAATATTTCATTGAAAAGAAGGTTAGAAACTTTTATTCTGTCTCCATTTCGGGCTACCATATTGCAGAAGCTGGTGCCAACCCCATTACACAATTGGCCTTTACGTTGGCCAATGGGTTTACTTACGTGGAGTACTATTTGAGCCGTGAAATGGATATCAATGAATTTGGTCCAAATCTTAGCTTTTTCTTCTCAAATGGAATTGATCCTGAATATGCCGTCATTGGCAGAGTTGCAAGACGCATTTGGAGCAAGGCCCTGAAATACAAATATGGCGCAGATCCGAGGGCACAAATGCTTAAGTACCATATTCAAACCAGCGGCCGTTCTTTGCATGCACAAGAGATTGACTTCAATGATATAAGAACCACATTGCAAGCACTTTATGCCATTTACGACAACTGTAATTCTTTGCATACAAATGCCTATGATGAGGCCATTACAACACCAACAGAAGAATCTGTGAGAAGAGCAATGGCCATTCAGCTCATCATCAATAAAGAGTTGGGGCTCGCTAAAAATGAAAATCCACTTCAAGGTTCCTTTATCATTGAGGAGTTAACCGATTTAGTGGAGGAAGCAGTTTTGACTGAATTTGATCGAATAACCGAACGCGGTGGTGTGCTCGGGGCCATGGAAACCATGTATCAGCGCGGAAAAATTCAAGAAGAAAGTTTGTATTATGAAACCCTGAAACATACCGGAGAGTATCCCATTGTTGGGGTAAACACTTTCCTCAATAAAAAAGGATCGCCGACCGTGGTGCCAGGTGAAGTAATCCGTGCCACCAAGGATGAAAAAGAGTTTCAAATTCAAATGCTCAACGCACTTCACGAAAGAAATCGCGAAGAAGCAGCAGCACAATTACAGAAAATACAGGAAATGGCTCTGGCCAATGAAAACATTTTTGAGGCGCTAATGGATGCCACAAAGGTTTGTTCCCTTGGTCAGATTACCCAGGCTTTGTTTGAGGTAGGTGGTCAATACCGCCGTAATATGTAACAACAAATCATTGTTTGCAGTCAAGTGGTTCTGACTGAATTTTGACCCATGCATTTGCATGGATCGCTGCGATTGCAAGGCATAAAAAAGCCTTCGTTGTAGAAGGCTTTCAAAATCGTTATGCGGGCAGTGATTTACTGATGGTTGAAATGCAGTAAGTAGGGCATACGCATTTGAGCGCCTTGAATGTTTTTGGTCACTTCAATTTGTTGCACCAAGGGGTAATAAACGCCTAAAGCTTTTTTTAATTGGTTTTTGCTTGATGTTTGCCCCAATTGATTGATGATTTCTTCAATCGGACTTTTCCGCTTCGGATAACTGCTTAAACGATAGTCTTCAATACCCGCTTTCCAGGCAGCAATGTCAATGGCATCGAGCAAGTCGCCATTCACATCGGTGAGTCCGAGGTCTTTGGCCATGAGGCCGGTATAGACCCTTCCTTGAGCCAAACTATCGACCCTGCTACGGTGCATATTTCTGCCTTTCCCGACGATGCCCACAAATTGTGCATATATGCTATCGATCATTTCAACGAAGTAGGTTTTTTCAAATTCGTTCAGCGGTCGGTCAAGGCGGCCAAAATCAGAATGGCTGCCAGTTCCCACGTATTCTGCGTGAATTCCAAGTTTTTCATTGAGTAATTTCTGTGTATTAGGGATCACCCCAAATACGCCGATGCTACCGGTAATGGTGGAAGGCAGAGCAACAATGGTATCGGCAAGGGCAGCGATATAATAGCCCCCCGATGCAGCCACATCACCCATGCTCACAATCACCGGTTTTACCTGACGGGTTAAATAAACTTCGCGATAGATTACATCCGATGCCAAAGCGCTTCCCCCAGGGGAGTTGATTCTAAGCACCACTGCCTTTATTTTTTCATCCTTGCGAATCTTTTCCAAAGCCTGAGCAAAGGTTTCACCCCCTACGTTTTCTGCATCTCCTTTACCGTCTACGATATCACCTTCTGCATAAAGCACAGCTATCCGATCTTTGGAGCCTCCCTTATTTCGATCATCAGTGGATTTATAACGGGAAAGACTCATGAATTTAAGTTTATCCGATTCATCGATTCCGGAGGCTTTACGAAGCAAATCATTTACTTGATCTCTATACATCAACTGATCAATCATTCCCAGTTCCATGGCTGTCTCGGGTGTTCTTGCCAGCATGTCATCTGCAATACGCATGAGACTATCGGCATTTAGTGCTCTGCTGTCAGCGATTTGTGAAGTGATGGTTTCATTGATTGAATTGATGTATTGCTGAATTTGAAAGCGATTCTCATCACTGAGTGAACTCCTTTCAAATATTTCAGTAGCACCTTTAAACTTCCCATGCTTGATCACTTGCATTTCAATCCCCAATTTTGCGAACATTTCCTTTAGAAAAACCACATCAGCAAGCAAGCCATTGTATAGGAAGCTTCCTTCTGGATGCAGGAAAACAGAATCGGCAACACTTGCCAGATAGTATGATTGAGGATAAAAGGCCTGTCCGTATGCATAGATGAATTTACCACTCTCTTTAAAATGCTCCAATGCCGTTCTTATCTCTGAAGTTCTGGCAAAGCCTGCACCGACAAAGGTCATGTCCAGGTAGATTCCCTTGATGTTGGGATCTTCAGAAGCGCGATCAATTTGGTCTAAAATATCAAGGAGCGCCATTGCTTTCGATCCATCCGGATTGAGACTGCTGAATATTGCCGTGGTTTCGTTTATGGGTCCATCACTGATAGGGTAGTTCAGCTCAACTTTTAAGATGGTATTTTCACCCACCTTTACCTTTTCTGTTTTCGACAAATTAGCGTTGGTAGCAATCATGATACCAATGAAAAGGAA
>CAZYJD010000071.1:0-1223 GCA_964647785.1 uncultured Chitinophagaceae bacterium | reverse complement strand
TTATGGTAGCAAGGACATATTTGAAGAATGATTTCATAGATTTCAGTGTTTAAAAATTCTGAAACAACCTTGTTGGTTGTTCATCATATCGCAAACAAAGTAAATTCCCATCGGCAGACCGCTGAGGTTCCATTCGTTCAATGCTGTCTTATACTCGGTCAAAGGCCATTTTTTACCACTCATGTCATAAATCATTGATTCGCTGATCTCTTCTTGGGCGTTCTTTAATTTTAATAAGCTGTTTTGGGCGTCCCAGGTGAAATGATTCGCAGCGGGTGCAATGGGGGTAAGGCCGACGCTAACGGTGTTGATTTTGAGCGTTTTTTGTTCGCCATAGTTGAACACAATATTGCTTTCCTCGGGAGGACTTCCTGCAGGAACTCTTAATTCAAATGCAGCCGCTTCTCCCGGATTTACGGTGAAAGGAGAGGAGGTGAGCACTTCTACATTTCCGGTTTGTGATTGAGTCCATTCGATGTCGGCAGCTTTGCGTCCGGAATTGATCAGATACACCCTGTAAGTTCTATTATCGGCCTGCAATTGAATTTGTTCAGTGCTCAGCGAAATTTCTGCTTTTTTAACTTCGGGGCGGTAGTCTGAAATGGATTGAATTCTGTTCACAAATCCGGGGAAGTCAACAAAGGGATTGCGGTTGTTTTGCAATTGGTAAATGGCCTGATTGCGATTTGTTTCTCGTTCAGCCGGTTGAAAAGTTTGGTGCCACTGGCGCAGAATAGCTTCCTGATTATTGAGGAAGTTGCTGTAATTGCTGTAACGAATGGCAAAATAAAACATAGCCCTTGCGGTTGCCCCTTTTTGTTCATCCCTGGGTTCAAAAGTTCCTGATTGCCATTTAGAGCCACCTTCTGTCCAAGTGGGGTTGGACACAACCCCAAAAGGCAAATTACTTCTTCTGGTATTAGTTGAGGCATCAGTAGGGAAGAGGTGGTGAATATCCGAACGCTCCGGTTCTCGCTGCGAGAATAAGCTTTGCGGCCAGGTATGTTCCGTATTGATCTGATTGCTATTGGCGCCTGCACGCGTACTGAATTGGGCTTTTCTTCCAGTATAAACACATGTAACCCAACCACTTTCATTATCAAGTGTAGCGTACATGGCATCACGGGCTGCGGTGTAGCCAAGTTGCTTATAATTGGCAGAGATGGTTCGTTTCAGTTCAGCTTTTAGTTCTTCATCATATAAATCGAAGGTGCCACTGTAGT
>CAZYJD010000070.1:3758-10741 GCA_964647785.1 uncultured Chitinophagaceae bacterium | reverse complement strand
CTACAGAGATGACTATCGGAGAACTGAAAAGCCCCTTTTGCCCAACAGCATGCTTTTGAATTTTGAAGTCGAAGAAAAGAAGGTCATTCTCATTGATGATGTATTGTATACTGGCAGATCTGTTCGAAGTGCATTGAATGCACTGGGTGATTTTGGGCGTCCTTCTGGCACTGAACTCATGGTATTGATTGACCGAAGATACAATCGGGAATTGCCCATACAACCAGACTATTGCGGGGCTGTGATTGATTCGCGCATGAATGATCGGGTAAAAGTGGCATGGGCCGAAGAAGATAATGAGCAAGACCAAGTTTGGATAATCAGCCCTGAAGCATGAGTGAATTGAGTGTAAATCATCTATTGGGAATCAAAGAACTGAGCGAAGCAGACATCCATCTGATCTTTGAGACGGCCGATAATTTTAAGCAAATCATCAACAGGCCCATTAAAAAAGTACCTTCACTCAGAGATGTGACCATTGCCAATGTATTTTTCGAAAATTCGACCCGAACGAGAATCAGCTTTGAATTGGCAGAAAAGCGCCTCAGCGCCGATGTGGTAAATTTTTCATCTTCCAGTTCATCAGTTTCCAAAGGAGAAACCCTCATTGATACCGTTAACAACATCTTAAGCATGAAGGTGGATATGGTGGTTATGCGCCACCCTGCACCGGGTGCAAGTGTATTCCTGTCGAATAACGTAAAAGCTCAAATCATCAATGCCGGTGATGGAACCCATGAACATCCAACACAAGCCTTACTAGATGCTTACTCCATACGGGAGAAAAAAGGAGCGCTCCAAGGGAAGAAAGTGGTGATTGTTGGAGACATTTTGCATTCAAGGGTGGCCCTAAGCAATATTTATTGTCTTCAGAAAATGGGAGCAGAAGTTGCCGTATGTGGCCCTCCCACCCTGCTTCCCAAGTACATTTCTTCCACAGGTGTAAAGGTATACACCAATTTGGATGAAGCCTTGCAGTGGTGTGATGTTGCCAATATGTTACGCATTCAAATGGAACGACAGGACATCAAATATTTCCCTTCGCTGAGGGAGTACCACATGCAATACGGCTTAACGATGGATCGCCTCAAAAAACTGGATAAAGAACTCACCATCATGCACCCCGGCCCCATCAATCGAGGGGTAGAAATCACCACCGAAGTTGCCGATTCGGACCATTCGATCATCTTAAATCAGGTAGAAAACGGGGTGGCCATTCGCATGGCTATATTGTATCTGCTGGCCGGAAAGAAAACTTCATGAGTCCACAGCCCGTGAGCATTCTCATCATTTATACCGGAGGTACCATTGGTATGACCCCGGCAAATCATCTGGATGAAAAATCGCCTCTCATTCCGGGCGACTTCCAAAGCATGCAAAAATACATGCCGGCCATCCATCAGGAAGGGTTCTTTAGAAAAATAAAACACATCGCAATCGACTTCTTGTCATTCGATCGACCCATTGACAGCAGTCAAATACAAATTGATCATTGGCAGAAATTAGCCTCCATCATTCAGGAGAATTACGATGCTTACGACGGATTTGTGGTGATACACGGCACCGACACCATGGCCTACACCGCAAGTGCACTGAGTTTCATGTTGGAAAATTTATCCAAACCAGTGGTGTTCACCGGCTCACAGTTGCCGATCAGTCATCCCAGAACCGATGCCTTGAACAACCTCAGCAACAGCATTCATCTGGCCGCCTACGATGCCTTTGATTTGCGAAGCATACCAGAAGTGTGCATCTGCTTCAACGATCGCCTGCTGAGAGCCAACCGCGCCACCAAATTCTCCACCAACGATCTCGAAGGATTTGAATCACCGAATTTCCCCTTGCTGGCATCTTTAGAAGATCGCATACGCATCCATCATGCCAACCTTTGGCCTGAATCAGGTTCCGAACTTCAGGTTCACCCCCAGTTGAACAATCGGGTGGTCGACATCGGTCTGTTTCCCGGGTTCCGACCCGAGATCCTAGAAAAACTAATTGATGATCCGGAAACCGAAGGGGTTATTTTAAAGACCTATGGGGCGGGGAATATACCCTGCGATAAAGCATTTTTAAATGTTCTGGAAGAAGCAAGAAGAAGGGGGACCATCATTCTCAACATTACCCAGTGTTACGAGGGAGGGGTAAAACAAGGAAAGTATGCAGCCAGTCAGCCGCTTGATGAAATGGGAGTTATCTCCGGTCACGACCTCACCAATGAAGCCGCATTGACCAAAATGATGTGGGTGCTGGGAGAAGCAAAGAGCGAAGAACGAAGCATGATGCTTCGACAAAATCTAAGGGGCGAAATGACGGTCGAAAACACCTTCACTAACGACTGATTTTCAACTGATTAAAAAGCGTTTCCACCTTGCATAGATAATCAACATTCCACCTGTTATTTTGTGCATAACATTCGCCACATTATCAGGCAAAAGGCCTCTGCTCTATGTATTTTTACCTATTGATATAATGAAATGAGCGAAGGAAATACCAATCAAAACAATTACGGAGCGGATAACATACAGGTGCTCGAAGGACTGGAGGCGGTGCGTAAGCGCCCGGCGATGTACATTGGAGATGTTGGCCCCAAAGGCTTGCATCATCTTGTATATGAGGTGGTTGATAACAGCATTGACGAGGCATTGGCCGGTTATTGTTCCAATATTTTTGTCACCATTCACCCAGACAATTCAATTACGGTAAAAGATGATGGTCGGGGCATTCCCACCGATATGCATCAGAAAGAAAAGAGGTCGGCCCTGGAGGTGGTAATGACCGTGCTTCACGCCGGAGGAAAGTTCGACAAAGACACTTACAAAGTATCGGGAGGTTTGCACGGGGTGGGGGTTTCTTGTGTAAACGCACTGAGCAATCGTTTGGAAGCTGTGGTGCACCGCAACGGCAAGATTCACAAACAGGTTTACGCCAAAGGAAAACCACAAACGGGAGTTGAACTGATTGGGGATACCGATATTACAGGAACCATCGTAACATTCTGGCCTGACGATACCATTTTTCAGGCAACTGAATACAAATATGACACGCTGGCTTCTCGTTTGCGCGAGCTTTCTTTTCTGAACAAAGGCATCCATCTGACAATAACAGATGAAAGAGAAAGCAATGAAGACGGCAGCTTTAAGTCTGAGCACTTTTATTCAGAAGGCGGACTCAAGGAATTCGTAACGTACCTCGACAATACCAGGGACAAAATCATTCCCGAAGCCATATACGTAGAAGGAGAAAAAGGAGGAGTCCCTGTAGAAGTGGCCTTTCAGTACAACAGTGGGTATGCAGAAAACCTGCATTCCTATGTAAACAACATCAACACCATAGAGGGTGGAACCCATGTGGCGGGTTTTAGAAGGGCACTTACAAGAACACTTAAAACCTATGCAGATAAATCGGGCATGCTGGAAAAGCTCAAGTTCGAAATCAATGGAGACGACTTCAGGGAAGGACTTACCGGTGTAATCAGTGTAAAGGTTGCTGAACCTCAGTTTGAGGGACAGACCAAAACCAAGCTTGGGAATTCAGAGGTAAGTGGTGCGGTAGATACTTGTGTTGGGGAAATACTCGGACATTATCTGGAGGAAAATCCTGCCCAGGCCAAGATCATCATCAATAAGGTAGTACTGGCGGCCCAAGCCCGTCATGCGGCGAGAAAAGCCCGTGAAATGGTGCAGCGCAAAGGCGCCATGAGCGGTGCCGGTTTGCCGGGTAAGCTGAGCGATTGTTCTGAAAAAGATCCTGCGCAATGTGAAATTTACCTGGTTGAGGGAGACTCAGCGGGAGGAACGGCAAAGCAAGGCCGCGATCGTAAATTTCAAGCCATCATGCCACTTCGAGGAAAGATACTGAATGTCGAAAAGGCTTTGGAACACAAAATCTACGACAATGAAGAGATCAAAAATATGTTTACGGCACTGGGTGTGACCATTGGTACAGAAGAAGATGATAAAGAACTGAATACCGTTAAACTGCGTTACCACAAAATCATCATCATGACGGATGCTGATGTGGATGGTTCGCATATCAGGACCCTCATTCTTACCCTATTCTTCAGGTATATGAAAAAGTTGATTGAATCGGGCTACTTGTACATTGCAACACCGCCCTTGTACCAAGTAAGAAAAGGTAGAGAGGTTGTTTATTGCTGGACGGATGATCAACGCGACGCAGAAATCAAGCGCATCGGTGGTGAAAAACCTGAAAGTGTAAACGTGCAGCGTTACAAGGGTCTCGGAGAAATGAATGCCGAACAACTATGGGAAACCACCATGGATCCTGAGAGAAGAACCCTCAAACAAGTGACCCTTGAGAGTGCCGCCGAAGCTGACCATGTGTTTTCAATGCTCATGGGTGACGAAGTTGGCCCACGCCGAGAATTCATCGAGGCAAATGCCAAATACGCCAACATCGACGTCTGATTTCCGGCTCAGGCAAGTATTTCTGCCAGCTTAATCAGGTTCTTGTGAATCTGTTTTTTCCGATTGATTGCTTCATTGAAATCAGTGAAGGTGATTTTATCATTCACCACCCCAATGGTGCAGTTAAATTTGCCTTCTGACAGGGCAATAACAGCCTGCGAACCCAAACGAGAAGCCAGCACACGGTCGCGCACAGTTGGGCTCCCCCCCCTTTGTATATGTCCTAAAATGGTGGTTCGGATATTCAGCTCAGGATAACGCTCATTGAGTTTTTTGCTCATTTCGATGGCCCCACCTTCTTCATCTCCTTCTGCCACCACAATGATGCTGAACGCTTTTTTGCTGCGTTTTTCATCCTCAAAAAAACGATACAGTTTCTTGACATCTTGTTTGTCTTCAGGCACCAGAATCGATTCAGCCCCACCAGCTATGCCCACGTCCATGGCAATGAAGCCTGAATCACGCCCCATCACCTCAACTAAAAATACACGATCGTGAGAATCGGCCGTATCGCGAATACGGTCAATCGCCTCCAGAGCGGTATTTACCGCAGTATCGTAACCAATGGTGTAATCCGTGCCGTATAAATCATTATCGATGGTGCCCGGCAAACCGATGGCAGGTATTCCAAACTCTTCATGAAAAACCATGGCCCCCGTGTAAGTACCATTCCCACCGATGCAAATCAACCCTTCAATGCCGCGCGATTTCAAATTCTCATAAGCCTTCTTCCTTCCTTCGGGTGTCATGAATTCTTTGCTTCGGGCTGTCTTCAGCATGGTTCCTCCGCGATGCAAAATATTGGCCACCGAACGTGAGTTCATGCGGATGAATTCACCTTCAATCATGCCCTGATAACCACGCATGATTCCTTCTACTTCGAGACCATAGTGGGTGGCCGTTCGCACCACTGCGCGCACACATGCGTTCATTCCCGGAGCATCTCCACCGGAGGTAAATACTGCAATTTTTTTCATGATTTGCCTACAAATTAAATACAATCGGGCACAAAAAAAGGGCTGCTCCTGCAGCCCTTTTAAAATTCTTTACAATATTGATCAGAGTTTCTTCTTCTTAAAGATAAACTCAATGTAATCTTTGTTATCGGTGGTTACATTCATGCGCTCAACGATTTGCACCAATGCCCAATCATCGCCACCTCTTAACTTAACGATGTAAACATCGCCAGTTTGGGGAGTGATTTCTGCATTCCCTGCAGAAGTACCCCATTCGTCTTTCAATTGCTCAGTGCCCACATAAGAAGCAAAAGCATTCTGGGCTTTGAGGAAGAGCGAACCATTTCCTGACTTCCACTCACCAGGCCAGTTTGGCAGGTCTGTGCTTTCAGTAGCATCAATGATATCTTTATCTGCAGGAGGATCACCAGCGGCTTGGTAGCTTCCGTTTTTCAAATCGAATGCGCCGAAGTTGGGGCCCAAGACGTTCCATACACGGAATGGCTCTCCGTTGTTGTCTTCTGAGAATGACTGCAGATTTTCCTCGATGGCTTTGGTGGTGGTAATGGTAATGCTTTTGGTGGTTACTCCGCCATTTTTATCCGTTACACGGAAAGACCATTTTTCATTTCCAACAGCCGTACGGGTTGTTCCGTTATACACGATGCGCGCATTGTTATCATCAATGGTGGTGTCACAGATGCCACATCCATCAGGCTTTGCATTCACGCCTCCATCATAAGACACAAGAATTTCTACTTTGTCAATTTTGGCATCGCTTGAAGCGTTGATACCAATGCTAAAGGGCACACCTCCTGCGAGGGTGGCATCACTGCTGGTGAAACCTGCATCTGCGATAAAATCTACGGTTGGACCAGTTTCAGTTCCGTCAGTACCACCGCAGCTTTGTAAAATTAAAGCAGCGGCTCCGAGAACAACTGCAAATAATTGAATAGCAATTTTTTTCATAGGGATTATTAGTTTGGGGCAAAAGTAAGAATTGATTGCAAGTTTTTAAAGTCTGCTGCCAAACAGACGGTTGAGTGACAATTCATCTAAAGTTGAACTGACCTATTTTCGCAAACATGGAATTACACGCCATTGATTCATTGATTATCGCCTTCTTTTTATTGGTCAGTCTGCTCATTGCCTTTGCATTTCGAAAACAGGCCGCCAATGGCTTGAGTGCATTTTTTTTAGGCAACCGCAGTTTGCCGTGGTATATGGCGGGCATCAGCATGGTTGCCACCACTTTCGCCGCCGATACACCATTGGCTGTTACAGAAATTGTGGCAGAAAAAGGCATTGCAGGCAATTGGTTGTGGTGGAATTTTTTGGCGGGAGGCATGTTCACCACTTTCTTTTTTGCCCGCTACTGGCGGAGGAGTGGCTTGCACACTGAAGTAGAGTTAATCAGCCTGAGGTATTCCGGTAAGGCTGCCGGTTTGCTCCGCGCCTTTAAAAGTGTTTACCTGGGTTTGTTCATGAATGTTTTGGTTATGGCATGGGTTAACCTGGCCATGCTGTCTTTAATCAACACCTTCTGCCCGCCCATTTTGCTGAGTTCTTTCCCCGCTGGAGCCTACGGCATTTTGGCAAG
>CAZYJD010000070.1:0-3658 GCA_964647785.1 uncultured Chitinophagaceae bacterium | reverse complement strand
GCCCGCCCATTTTGCTGAGTTCTTTCCCCGCTGGAGCCTACGGCATTTTGGCAAGCCTCATGGCATTCATTGCCCTATTGTCTGCACTCTCCGGATTAAAGGGCATTGCGTTCATGGATGCCTTTCAATTCATTCTGGCCATGGGAAGCTGTATTCTACTGGCGTATTTGGTGGTTGACAGTCCGCAGATTGGAAGCATGCAGGCACTCAAAGACAAGAGCCCCGGTTTTGCGCTGAATTTTTTCCCTGTCTTCAACAGTGCGTCTGAAGGTTTCGCACTGGGCATTGGTTCTTTCATTGCATACACTGGAATCATGTGGTGGAGCAGCTGGTATCCAGGGCAGGAACCCGGAGGTGGCGGCTATGTTGCGCAGCGCATGATGAGCACCAAAAGCGAGAAAGACTCTTTGCTGGCAACCTTGTTCTTTCAAATTGCGCACTATGTGCTTCGGCCTTGGCCCTGGATCATCGTGGCGCTGGCAGCCCTGGTTTTATACCCGGATTTACCTGCTGCAGATAAAAAACTTGGCTATGCTTTTGCCATGCGCGACTTTTTACCCATCGGTCTCAAAGGCCTCATGCTGGCGGCATTTTTAGGGGCTTATATGAGCACCATTTCAACCCAACTCAATTGGGGCGCAAGTTTTCTGATCAACGACTTTTGGCTCCCCCTGAAATCGAAGCCAATGAGCGATGTGCAAATTGTTCGTGCATCTAGAATCACCACCCTTTTACTCATGGTCGTATCGCTCGGCATTACCACGCAAATCAACAGCATTAAAACCGTTTGGGAGTTCATTCTCGAATGTGGAGCCGGCTTAGGCGCAGTCTTGATTCTTCGCTGGTTTTGGTGGCGCATCAATGTTTGGAGTGAAATCAGCGCCACCCTTACGCCTTTCATCTTCTATGCCCTCTGCAAATGGGTGTGGGCCATCACCTTTCCCAACAGCTTTTTTCTAACCGTAGGGGCCACCACCATCGTTTGGCTGCTGGTAACCATGCTTACGGCACCGGAGAGCGAACAAACCCTCATGAACTTTGCCAAACGCGTGCAACCATCGGGTTGGTGGAAACACTACAGCAATCAAAAAGAAAATTTATGGTGGCGGCTAATGGCGTGGATCAGCGCATGCATCATGGCCTATGCGGCCCTTTTTGCATTGGGCTATTTGTTATTTCAAGAGTGGAGCTCCTTTGCAAAAGCCCTGTTATTTTGCCTGGTAGGACTCATCTTCTTAAGTTGGAGTATGCGCAAAGGTGAATTGCTAAAGGCATAATGAATCGATTGGCACAGGCTTTGAACACTAAGGAAAGGGATTTCGAGTTCCCAAAAAACTGACAAGCTGTCAATAAAAAAACTGAATGATTACAGATAAGGATACCTGGTTCATACCCGGGGATATATTTGAAGATGAGTCGGATAATGCTGAATTCATCACGCTCATGAGCAAAGAAGAAGAGGATGAGATCAACAAAGAAGAACATCCTGATACACTGCCAATTTTACCGCTTCGGAATACTGTTTTATTTCCGGGAGTGGTTTTTCCAATAACCGTTGGAAGGGATAAATCCATCCGATTGATCAAAGAAGCCTACAAAGGAGACAAAACCATCGGGGTTGTTTCTCAAAAAGAGGCAGAGACTGAAGATCCGGATACTGGAGATCTATATTTGATTGGAACCGTGGCTACCATTGTTAAAATGTTGCGAATGCCCGATGGGAATACCACCGTCATATTGCAGGGCAAGCGAAAATTTGCAATCGGAGAATTTGTGCAGGAAGAACCGTACCTCAAAGCAACGGTCCAAATCATTACGGATCCCGAGTTCCAGAAGAGCAAAGAGAATGAAGTACTCATTCGCTCGGTGCGCGAACTGGCTATGAAAATAGTAGAGATCTCTCCCAACATCCCAACCGAAGCAAATTTCGCCCTAAAGAATATAGACAGTCCTAATTTCCTCATCAGTTTCATCAGCTCAAATTTGAACATCGAGCTCTCTGAAAAGCAGGATCTGTTGGAGATCAATGATTTGGAAACTCGGGCAGCCATGGTGCTCAAGCATCTCAACAAGGAGATGCAAATGCTGGAAATCCGAAACCAAATACAGAGCAAGGTTAAGACGGACCTTGATAAGCAGCAACGCGAGTACTTCCTGCAACAACAAATCCGGGCCATACAAGAAGAGCTGGGTCAAGACACCCCTGAAAGAGAAATAGAAGTACTTCGGGATCGAGGTTTAGAAAAAAACTGGCCCGAAGCCACCGACAAAGCTTTCAACAAGGAACTCGATAAACTGATGCGAATCAACCCGGCAGCCCCCGATTATTCGGTGAGCCTCAATTATGCCGAACTGCTGTTGGACCTTCCCTGGTACGAATACACCCACGACAACTTTGACATAAAGAGAGCGCGTCAGGTTTTGGATGATGATCACTTCGGTTTGGAGAAAGTGAAACAACGCATTCTTGAATACCTGGCCGTGCTAAAACTGAAGGGCGATATGAAAAGCCCCATCCTCTGTTTGTACGGACCTCCGGGCGTGGGTAAAACATCCTTGGGACGAAGCATTGCCCGAGCCGTTGACAGAAAATACGTGCGCATGAGTTTAGGCGGTCTGCACGATGAAGCAGAATTGCGCGGACACCGTAAAACTTATATTGGTGCCATGCCAGGCAGGGTGATTCAAAACCTCAAAAAAGTGGGCAGCAGCAATCCAGTTTTTGTGCTGGACGAAATTGATAAAATTGGCAACGATTTCAGGGGAGATCCCTCTTCTGCCCTGCTGGAAATTCTGGATCCTGAACAGAACAACAGCTTCCACGACAATTACGTAGACCTCGATTACGATTTGTCGAAAGTGATGTTCATTGCCACTGCGAATAGACTCGACACCATCCAACCGGCTTTGCTCGATCGCATGGAGATCATTGAAATCAACGGATACACCCTGGAGGAAAAGAGAGAGATTGCGAAAAAATACCTCATTCCCAAGCAACGCAGGGAGCACGGCCTGAAGGCAAAAGATTTCAAGTTGACGGATAAGGTGATTGATCAGATCATTGATGAATATACGCGTGAAAGCGGAGTTCGCTCCCTGGAAAAGGCCATTGCAGCACTGGCCAGATACCGCGCCAAACAAATCGTGGGCAAAGAGGATTACAAGGCCTCCATGAAAACCGATACTGTTTTAAAAGTGTTGGGAAGCCGGAGATTGGAAAAAGAAGTTTATCAAGACAACAAAACCGCCGGCGTAGTTACCGGCTTGGCCTGGACTGCAGTTGGAGGTGAAATTCTTTACGTAGAAAGTGCGCTGAGCAGAGGCAAAGGCAAACTAACCCTTACAGGACAATTGGGCGATGTGATGAAAGAATCGGCCATGACAGCGGTGAGCTTTCTCAAATCGCATTGCGACTATCTCGAGTTGGACTACAAATTGTTCGACCAATATGATGTGCACATCCACTTTCCGGCCGGTGCAGTGCCGAAGGATGGTCCATCAGCGGGCATTACCATATTGACCTCTCTGGCATCGCTATTCACCCAAAGAAAGGTGAAAAGTCATTTGGCCATGACAGGCGAAATCACCCTTAGGGGAAAGGTTCTTCCGGTGGGCGGAATCAAGGAAAAAATTCTGGCAGCCAAAAGGGCCGGTATCA
>CAZYJD010000069.1:0-10827 GCA_964647785.1 uncultured Chitinophagaceae bacterium | reverse complement strand
TCACTGCATCCTTGTCCTGTTGCTTCATTTTGCCGTGCAACATATCCACCTGATACTTCGGGCGTTCAAAAACACGCACCAATTGATCGAATCCATTGCTCAAATCGCGGTAATCCATGCTCTCCGATTCTTCGATCAAAGGATAAACCACATAAACCTGCCTTCCTTTATCTATTTCACTGCGCATAAAAGCCTCAACCTGCCCGCGGTGATGGTAATCTTTGTGAATGGTTCGAATGGGTTTTCTTCCCAAAGGCAATTCATCGATGATACTTACATCTAAATCACCGTAAACCGTCATGGCCAGGGTGCGCGGTATCGGGGTAGCCGTCATCACAAGCACGTGCGGAATGACCGCACTTTTCTGCCAAAGGCGGGCGCGCTGTTGTACCCCAAAGCGGTGCTGCTCATCGATGATAACAAGCCCCTGCCTGGCCATTTTTACATGTTCTTCTATCAGGGCATGGGTACCGATCAACAGATGAACCTCCCCGCTTTCGAGCCGGGGAAGCAGCTCCTTGCGCTGCGCCTGCGTGCTACTTCCGGTGAGCAATGCCACCTCAACAGGCAGATCCTTCACCAATTCAGATATGCCATTGAAATGCTGTTGCGCCAGTATTTCTGTCGGAGCCATCAATGACACCTGGTATCCATTGTCCATGGCAATGAGTGCCACCAACAAAGCCACAATGGTCTTTCCACTTCCCACATCTCCCTGTAGCAGCCGGTTCATTTGCTTTCCGGTGGCCATGTCCGTCCGAATTTCTCGAATCACCGTTTTCTGTGCCTCCGTTAGTGGAAAGGGCAGATGTTGCTCATAGAAAGTGTTGAACAAGGTGCCCACTTTCCCAAAGATCTCCCCTTTCAAGGCCTTGTCTCTTCGGGTTTTGATGCGAAGGATTCTGAGCTGTAAAATGAACAATTCTTCAAACTTCATCCTTTTGAGGGCAGCGGCTTGCAATTCGGCGCTTTCAGGCAGATGCATGTTTTGCAGGGCTCCATGACGGGGCATGAGCTGAAAATGCCGAAGTACTGAATTCGGTAGAATTTCGGGGATTTGAAATTCCGGATGTGCCAGTATTTGATGGACCACCGAGAGCAGCAATCGCTGATCTATTTTTCTACTCCGAAGCTGATCGGTGAGTGGATAGACCGGCTGCAGCACTCCACTTGCCCTTGGCTCCTTTGGGTCTTCAAGTTCGGGATGCACCATGCTGAAGCGGTTTTTATATTTCGAGGGTTTCCCAAAAACGATCCATTCCCGCCCAGGACTGAGTAAAGGTTCAACCCATCGGTGCCCCTGAAACCACACCAAATCCATTTCATCGCCATTGCTGTCGCGGAACACGGCTTGAAGTCTTTTACCCCTTCCTTTTCCTTCATATGCGTGTTTTACAATACGTCCTTTGAGCTGAACGGCTACCATGCCTTCATTCAATTCAGCCACGCTTTGAAAACTTGAACGATCCACATACCGGAAGGGAAAATGCATGAGCATATCCTCGACCGTATGCAATGCCAACTCTTTGGCGAGTGCTTCTGCACGCACAGCGCCCACCCCTTTGAGGTACATCAGCGGCATCTGAAGAAAGGACATGCGGCTAATTTACATCAGCCCGAGCTGAAAGTAAGAAAGAGGCAGGCCGGAATGCGGAAGATCGTTAAAATTAATAGGCCAGCAGTATTTCTCCGAGGCGATAAATGTCTTCAAAACGATTGTACATGGGCACGGGGGCCATTCGAATTACATTGGGCTCCCGCCAGTCGGCTATTACGCCCCGTTCTGTCAGGTAATCAAACAGATGCTTGCCATTCTCGCCTGTAAGAACACTTAACTGGCTGCCCCGACCCGGCAAAGGTGGAGTGATGATTTCAAAATTGAGCGACGCTCGTTGGGCTGAGACATGCTGCAATACAAATTCGAGGTAGGCTGTTAATTGATCGCCCTTTTCACGCAGCTGTTCCATTCCCGCTTCGGCAAACATTTGCAGGGATATGCGATGCACGGCCATGCTCAAAACGGGCGCATTGCTCAGTTGCCAGCCCGCAGCGCCATACTCCGGAACAAAACCACGGGTCATTTCAAAGCGCCCTTCTTCCTTGCGGCCCCACCATCCGGCAAAACGGGGCAAAGCAGCATTATCGGCATGCCGCTCATGTACAAAACATCCCGATACCGAACCCGGGCCTGAATTTAAGTATTTATACGAACACCAGCAGGCAAAATCAACCCCCCAGTCGTGTAATTTTAATACCAGATTGCCCGCCGCATGGGCAAGATCAAAACCCACGGTGATGTTGTGCGCGATCGCAGCAGCACTGATGGTCTTCATGTCAAAAGCCTGACCGCTGTAATACTGTACACCACTAAAAAACACCAAAGCCAGTTCGTCACGGTATTCTTCAATGTTTTCCAAAATATCTTCGGTGCGCAAATGATGCTCTCCTGCCCTGGGCTTTAGTTCAATTACGGCATCATCGTAATCATAACCGTGGTAACGCACCTGACTCTCGACAGCATACATATCGCTTGGGAAAGCACCCGCCTCCATTAAAATCTTGTAGCGCCCTTCACGAGGCCGATAAAAACTCACAAACATCAGGTGTAAATTCACGCTAAGGTTATTCATCACCACCACCTCATGTGGCAATGCTCCTACCAGTTTTGCGGTATCTTCTGCAAAAAACTTGTGGTAATGAAACCAAGGGTTTTTTCCATGAAAATGACCTTCCACCCCCAATTGCGCCCAGTCATCCAGCTCTTGCTGCAAAGCGGCCAATGCTTCTTTGGGCTGAAGTCCTAAACTGTTGCCTGTTAAATATATGCTATCGCCATTTTCATGTTGCGGAATGAAAAAGCGATCGCGATATGCTCGGAGCGCATCATGCCGGTCGGCACTCTGCGCATAAGACAATGAAAACTCAAAACTCATGCTGCAAAGATAACGCCTTCGTGTTGGGCATGATTTGTTGTTTTAAATGAATCATATCATGATTAAATAAAACAGCTTGTTGCACATAAAATTCTCATCTTTCGGCCTACATGCTTAAGCTTGCAGTATGGCACGATGGGAACCTTTACATAATACGAATGAGGAAAGCTTGGCTTTTTGGCTCGAACAGCTTAGAGGAGATGCACTCAATGCTCCCTTGTTTGCCAACAAAGGTCTGAAGAGCATTGATGACGCCTCGCGCTATTTGCATCCGGTGCTTGAAGGCATGCACGATCCTTTTCTTATGAAAGATATGGAAAAGGCAGCGCTAAGGCTGCAGCAAGCCATCCTTGATAAACAACGCATTTTGGTTTATGGCGATTACGATGTAGACGGCACCACCTCCGTTGCCATGATGGTCGATTTTCTGCGTGGCCTTCAGCAGGAAGCCTCCTATTATATCCCTGATCGATTTAAGGAAGGCTATGGTTTGTCGCAACAAGGGGCAAATTACGCCATTGAACAGCAATTTGATCTGCTCATTGCACTGGACTGCGGAATCAAATCCGTTGCACTGGCCGCTCAACTTCAGCAAGCAGGGGTAGATCTGATCATTTGCGATCACCACAATCCTGGCGACATCATTCCACCTGCATTTGCAGTTCTGGACCCAAAACAGGCCGATTGCGCATACCCCTACAAAGGTTTGAGCGGATGTGGGGTAGGGTTTAAGCTCATTCAGGCTGTTTGCAACATCATGAATTTGGAAGATGCACACTGGCTGCGAATGATGGATTTATTAACGGTGAGCATCGCCTGTGATCTGGTTCCCTTGACTGGTGAAAACAGGTTGATGGCTGCTTATGGTTTAGAGATGATCAGTGGTGCACATGCTGGTCCGCGACCAGGCTTGAAAACCTTGTTGCAGTTGAACGACAAATCGAACCTGAACAACGGCCGGCGCTGGACCATCACAGACCTGGTGTTCAATGCGGGACCAAAAATCAACGCTGCAGGCCGTATGCAACACGCCCGCACGGCAGTGGAGCTCCTGCTATCAAATAAAAACAAGGATGCCAATACCTTGGTGGTGGATCTGAACGCCCAAAATGAAGAACGGAAATCAGCCGATTCGGCCACCACTGATGAAGCGCTCGCCATGATTGAATCTTACCCCGATCAGGCCTCCAAAAACAGCCAGGTGGTTTTTGCGCCGCATTGGCCCAAAGGGGTGGTGGGCATTGTTGCCTCCCGACTCATAGAGGCCCATTACAAACCCACCGTGGTATTAACGGAACACGATGGAAAAATAAGTGGTTCGGCACGGTCAGTAGAAGGCTTCGATTTGTATGAAGCACTGCTCGAATGCCAAGATCATATGATCCAATTCGGAGGACACGCACACGCAGCGGGCATGACCCTGAAGCCCGAACAGTTGGAAGGCTTTCGCACCGCTTTTGAAGCTGCTGTGAGCAAGCGCATTCAACCCTGGCAAAAGGAAGTTCGCTTCCTGTATGATGCCGAAATCCGACTTTCCGACATCAACAAAAAGCGCATTGAACGCATGGAAAAACTAGGGCCATTTGGGCCGGAAAATATGCGGCCGGTTTTTCTGTGCCGCGCCGTGCGCGATGTTGGCAGCAGTAAACTTATGGGGCAGGATGGCAAGCACTTGCGACTGAGCATCATGCAAGATGAGCACCCCGTTGTGTTCTTCGGGCAGGCATTTAAGCTGGGGCATTGGTTTGGGTACATTCAAGAAGGCAAGCCATTTGATATCCTGTTCAGCATAGAACGCTCATGGTTTGGAATTTCAGATGCAAATTCAGAAGGGAAAATTGTACTCGACGTTAAAGATATCAAAGTACATGCATAAAAAATCCCGCCGAAGCGGGATTTCCTTTGCAAAGATTCATTGCATCAATATCTTTTCTTTCTGCTCACGCGGTAAACATACCCCAATGAGGCTTGAACCACGCGGTTGCTTTTCTTGATGGCCTGCGATTTATCCGTATCAGCAAAGCCAAACAGGTAGCGGCCGTCCACAAATAACTTGCTGCGCTCACCCAATTTGAATGAAAAACCGGTTCCAAAAGCCAACCCAAAGTCGATTGGGTTAAAAGTGGTGGTGGTCATTTCAGCTTCAGAAGTATTGGTGGTCGTGATGGGGGTGTTGAACCCGTCATCAGTGGTTACAGTTTGTGTAGTGCTGCTATTGCCACCGAGGCCGTAACCGAAGAAACCACCTCCATACAAATGGAATGAAGCAACGTGTTCTTTATCGAAATAAGGCACCAGCGTCTTGGGCTGAATTGGAATCTCCCAATTGATCATCAACGGAACGGAAACATAATTCAATGAAGTGGTCACATCGGTGCGGGTGGTCACATCAAAGCCATTTCCATCTTTTGCCTGAACAACCAGCGAAGTCTCAGAACCTTGTATGGAATAAAGGGCATCCAATTGCACGGAAAGGGTCTTCCAAAACTGGTATTGAGCAGTGAGACCACCGTGTATTCCAACCAAATTGCTTGTTTCCAGACCGGTCTCGTTGGTGCTGAGAGAGGCAAAATTTAATCCGGCTCTTGGCCCCAGATGAAACTGGGCAGAAGCTGCTGTAGCAAGTCCAAGAGCGAGAAAAGTGACGAACAGTTTTTGTTTCATGAAGTCAGTTTTTTCTAAGTAAAGGCAAATATAAAGGCTATGTCCTATTAACTTCCATTCCCAGTGATTTATTTTGAAGCTTCGTTAAATAAGCAGGCGCACATGAAACTCAGGGCAGAAAATCTCGTAAAACAATACCGCAAACGCAAGGTGGTGAATGAAGTAAGCCTTGAAGTAGAGCAAGGTGAAATCGTTGGTTTGCTGGGGCCGAACGGGGCGGGAAAAACCACCACCTTCTACATGGTGGTAGGATTGATCAGACCCGATGAAGGGCAAGTGCTGCTCGACAATGAGCCCATCACCCGCCTGCCCATGTACAAGCGCGCCCAAAAAGGCGTGGGTTATTTGCCCCAGGAAGCATCGGTTTTCAGGGCATTAAGCGTTGAAGACAATATCAAGGCGGTGCTGGAAATGACCGGGCGCAGCAAAGCAGAACAAAAAGACAAGCTGGAAGAGTTGATTAGAGAATTTGGACTGGAACGCGTTCGAATGAATCCCGGAAATGTGCTCTCAGGGGGCGAAAGAAGAAGAACCGAAATTGCCCGTGCGCTTGCAACCGACCCCAAGTTCATTCTGCTGGACGAACCTTTTGCCGGGGTGGATCCCATTGCCGTTGAAGACATTCAACTCATTGTGAAAAAACTCACCCAAAGAAACATCGGCGTGCTCATCACCGACCACAACGTGCATGAAACACTAAGCATCACCGATCGCGCTTATCTCCTGTTTGAAGGTAAAATTCTCAAAAGCGGAACGGCTGAAGATCTGGCCATGGACGAAATGGTACGCAAGGTCTATCTAGGACAAAAGTTTGAGTTAAGACGATAAGCCCGGGCTGGGAGATTTCTGATTTCTAATTCCTAATTCCAGAAACTATCAGGACCTTAGAAGTTGGGAATTGGAAGTTTGGAGTTGGCTTCTTCCCTAAACCTCTTAAACCTGCAACATCTAAGCCCTGAGCTCTGCGCCCTGAGCCCTGCGCTATTTCACTCTCACAGATTCCGCAGAAAACACAGATCAAAAGCTGCGCTTGTTCGCAGAAGAAATCGGATAACACAGAAGAAAAAGCTGCGCTTTTTTCCCTGCGCATGATGACTCCTGCACCCCCATAGAGATTGCTAGATTTCTAGAAATTAGATTTTTAGAAACTGCCCATTAAGAAAATTCTAAAACCTTCTAATCCCCTTAAACCTCAGAAATGTGTCTCTGAGCCCTGAGCCCTGAGCTCTCTGCGCCCTGCGCTCTGCGCTTCTTCGCCCCCTCAAGGTGCCATCAAAAACGCCTCAGTAACATGCAAACTATCCGGTATCAGAATTTCTGTTTCTGGACTTTGCCGCTCCGTTTCTGCTGCAATTCTTCGGCCCATTTTAATGTATTGATGCCAGTCCCACGGATGTCCGTCAATGGGCTCTTCATAGCGCTTTCTACCGAGCCTGCTAATGATCAGCCCTTCATCCGGCAATGCGATCACATATTGTCCGGCAACCCCGCGCATATAAAACACATGACTCGAGTCTAAATCGGCCACCCACCATTGGTAGCCGTATCTTTTATTCGGGCTCCCATCCTTCTCCGTAATGGGAGCAAAGCTGGTGGAGAGCTTCCAGTATTCTTCATCCACAATGGTATCGCTCTTCCAAATGCCTTTGTTTCTATACAACTCTCCCACCCGACTAAAATCACGCACGTTGCTATTCAGGCAGCAAAAAGCACGTTCACTACCCTCCTTCTTATCCAAGCTCCAAAATGCATCACTTTCAGCCCCTATTCGCTTCCATAATTTTTCTGTTGCATAATCTGAAACGCTTTGTCCGGTTACTTTTTCTAAGAGAAAACCCAGCAATTGGGTGTTCCCGCTCCTATACTCAAACACCTTACCCGGTGCTTCATAAGGTCCATAACCCTTATGCAAGTCTTTCAAATCAGGCCCATACAACGCCCTGGCCGCATAGCCCAGCGGATTCTGATAACTTTCACCAAAATCCAATCCGCTGCTCATCATCAACAAATGGCGAATGCTCACCTCTCCCAAATCATATTCCGGCAAATAGTCCGCCACCTTATCATCCAAATCACCGATCAAACCATCTTTTAGTGCCACCCCAACCAAAATGCTCACCACGCTCTTGGCCATGCTCCAGCTGTTGGTATGCGAATTTTCAGAGTAATCTTCCCAGTATTTTTCAAAGACGATTTCACCGTCTCGCACAACCATAAAGGCCACCGTCTCCATGGCATTTTGCAGTGAATCTTCGTATGCGTTCAACTCTACGGTGTTCATGAACTCACTAATGGGCCATGGTTCGGGATTGAGGGCCTGCACCGTTCTGTTTTCATAAATCGTGTATTGATCAATGGTTGGGCCCCATCGACCTTCCAATACCGTATTGGGCAACATCAGCCCCATGTGGTTGTAAGCCAACAATGGCACAACCACCACCAAAACAGCCACACTTATCACGCTTACAAGCAGTACTTTCATCTTCTTTTTCATATCGGCAAGATACACACAAGCTTTCGTTCATCCATGCAACCACCTCCTTCAAAACTCAAAAAATATCCCATTGATTGCTTTGCCCTCATCCTCTGCTTTTGGCCGCCCCGCCCGTAGGCCCATTGCATCATCCCTTTTCTAAATGTCATGGAAATCCAGAGCCATTGGCGCCGGGCTATCCCTGGCGGAATCCATTCTGCCAACACCACTCTCCATCGCCAAGCCCTTCTCTTTTCATTCACTACTTTTGCCGCATGACTCAGCAAGTAAGACAACTCGAACCCCAAGTACTGTGGAATCACTTTGAAGACCTCAATGCCGTGCCCCGCCCTTCTAAAAAAGAAGAACGCGTCATTGCTTTTATGCAGGCCTTTGGAAAAAAACTCGATCTGGAAACCTATACCGATCCTGCTGGCAACGTGATCATTAAAAAACCGGCCAGCAAAGGCATGGAAAATCGCAAAACCGTGATCATCCAAAGCCATTTGGATATGGTGCACCAGAAAAATAACGACACGCAATTCGATTTCAACAGCCAGGGCATTGAAAGTTATGTAGACGGCGACTGGGTGAAAGCCCGTGGTACCACGCTGGGTGCAGATAACGGTATAGGAGTAGCAGCCATCATGAGCCTGCTCAGCAGCAGCGATATTGCCCACCCGCCCATTGAAGCTCTTTTTACCATCGATGAAGAAACCGGAATGACCGGGGCCTTTAATCTGGAAAAAGGCATCCTCAAAGGGGAAATTCTGCTCAATCTGGATACCGAAGACGATGATGAATTCTCGATCGGCTGTGCAGGTGGTATCGACACCAACACGCTCTATCGCTATCAAGCAGTGGCTCCAAAAGAAGGAAGCATGGCTTATGAGATTGTGGTAAGCGGCCTCAAAGGCGGGCACAGCGGGGTGGACATCCACCTGGAAAGAGGCAATGCCAATAAAATTCTTGCAAGATTGCTCGAAAGTGGGTTGCCCCACGGCATTGAATTGGCAGAACTCGACGGCGGAAGCCTTCGCAATGCCATTCCTCGCGAGGCCAAAGCCATTGTTAGCATTCAGAATAAAGGATTTGAAAAGGATTTCGAACAGCTGAAAAACGATATCCTATCCGAGTATCAGCATCACGACAATGGGCTGAAAATAAGCATGCAGCCTTGCACCCTTCCCGGCCAACTCATGTCGGCAGAAGAGAGCACCAAAGCCATCCTGGCCCTCAGAGCAGTCCACAATGGCGTGTTCCGCATGAGCCCTTCCATTGAGGGATTGGTTGAAACTTCCAGTTCATTGGCAAGAATCATCCTGAAAGATGGTGAATTCATCACCCAAAGCCTGCAAAGAAGCTCCCTGGAGTCGGGAAAAATGGAAGTCGCAAGTGCCGTGGCAGCTGCCTTCCGCCTCATGGGCTGCGAAACCGAACATAGCGGCAGCTATCCCGGTTGGGCGCCCAATCCTGAAAGTGCTATTCTGGAAGCCATGAAAGAAAAATATGAACAGCTTTTTGGCGAAGCCCCTCATATCGCCGCCATACACGCAGGTTTGGAATGCGGCATCATCGGCGAACGCGCACCCGGACTGGACATGATTTCCTTCGGGCCCACCATTAAAAATCCGCATTCTCCCGATGAGAAGGTGGGCATCTCCTCTGTTCAGAAATTCTGGAAACTCTTGCTCGAAGTGCTGAAAGAAATCCCTGTTAAAAACTGACACAAGGTTTTAAGCGCTTTTATGTATGCGCGAATGATGGCTGATAATCAGCCTGCCAATTGAAAATCATGCAAAAAGATGATTTACGTCAAGTATAATGCTACCTCAATAGCTGATTGTTGCATACAAATAACTCCACATGAAAAAGTTCATTCTCTTGCTCTTTGCCATCATGCTGTTGCCTCGAGGTACCGCAATGGCGCAGATAGACAGCACAGCTTCAGATAGTATTCAAAGTACTTTTTACCTCGTCACCAAAACCGATGGGGGTGAGTTCTATGGTTACATCCTTCAGGATGACGGACGTGAGATTCTGCTGATGACCAATACCATCGGTAAAATTTTTATTTCGAAGGCCGATATCAAAAGCATTGTTCCGGTAGAAGCAGAAGAAATCAATGCCGATGCCAATGGAATCTACCGCGATTACCGCAACAAAGGCCCCTTCACCACCCGCTATTATTTTACCACCAACGCACTGCCCATAGAAAAAGGAGAAAACTACGCCCTTTTGCATCTGTACGGACCTGAAGTACACTTTGCGCTGAGTGATCGCTTTAGCCTGGGGGTTATGGCCAGCTGGATTGCCAGCCCCATTGCCCTTGCCGCCAAGTATAATTTGTATTCAAAAGATAATAACCATCTGGCCCTGGGAACCATCATGGGCAGTTCGGGGTATTTGGGCAATGCCGAAGGTTATGGCGGACTGCATTGGCTCAGTGCAACCCGAGGCGATCGACTGGCAAACATCACCGTATCTGCCGGCTATGGCTACATTTATTACAGCGATTTCTTCGGTGATCTTGGACCCACCTATAGTTTTCGTTCGGGCGATCCAATGTCGGAGCGGTATGAAGTTGGAAATTATGATGCTCAGGCAGCCATCGCCAATAAACTTTTTGCAGATCAAAATCGCCAACAATTCTTATATGACAACAGCACTCGCTCAGGCTTGGTGTTGGGGCTGTCTGGCATTGCACCTGTCGGAAAAAAGGCCAGCTTCATTTTTGATTCCATGGTTTTACGAGGC
>CAZYJD010000068.1:0-10959 GCA_964647785.1 uncultured Chitinophagaceae bacterium | reverse complement strand
GCTGTGGCGTCCATACACCCAAAACTCTACCTGCGACTGGAAAATGTGCTTGATCGCTCTCGTGCTTTGCTGGGTGCTCCACTGATAAGAATCAAAGCCCTTGCTCGCTGCCAGGCTCACCGTATCACCCGGGCAATAACCGCGCTTGATCGGAGAAACAGATATGCTTAAATCGGGCAATTTGCTTTGGGTAATTTCAATGGTATCGCGGCAGGTATCTTTGGCCTGATCGGTCACCACCACAATGTAACGACCGGGCTTGCTGAGGTCTATCACCCTGCTTTTACTGCCGTTATTGGCCTGATCAGGAGTGATCCAAAAATAGGTGGAATAGCCTGATTTGGCTTCTAATAACACGCTGTCGTTGTTGCCGCATAAATGCTTTTTAGGCCAGGCAGAAATGAGTTTTGGACAGCTGGTGTTGCTGCCGCAGTTCTTGATTTCCACCCGAACGCTGGCCTGATTGGTGCAGTTGTTTGAATCATACACCGTGAGATTAAAGGTGGTGTTCTGATTCACAGCCGCCCATACTTCACGGCTTGTACCAACCGACTTATTGGTGTTGCCATCTGACCAGAAATAGGTTTTAAAACCTGCCGAAGCCAATAACTTCACGCTATCGCCCTTGCAAATAGGGTTGGGTGTTGCGGAAACTTGCACCTTCTGCACAGGAAAATCTTTGATTTCGATGGAGTCTGTATACCACTTGCGATTGGAGTCATAAGCCTTTACAATGTAGATGCCCGGCTTAATCACCGTAATGGTACGACCGGAATCATTGGTATTCCATTGGTAGCCGAAAAAGCCTTTGGTGGCTTCGAGGATGCTCCGGTGGCCCGGACACTTCGGATTTTGAGAAGCGGAAATCCTCAGGTTTTGACCATAACTACTGATGGTAGCGATGAGCAAGAAGGGAAGTAGAAATCTTTTCATGAGATTGATGGGTTAACATTCCTTCGCAAGATACCGCCTCCATCGAATATGTTGCACAGCTGAAAAGAAAATCCATTACCTTTTCAACCTTTAGCAAGCATCTATGAGCGCACCCGATAAATCAACCTTGCACGCCCTTTGTATTGAAACACTGGATCAAAGGCTAGATACACTCAAGCAGGCCATCATCAATGTGCAGGATTCCATTGAAACCGAAGAAGGAAGCACAGCAGGCGATAAATACCAAACCAGCCGTGCCATGGACCAGATTGAACTGGAAAGGCTTCAGCAACAGCAATCGGATCTGATCAGAATGAAACAATTGCTGAAACGCCTTGGAGATCAACCGCTATCAAAACAGGTACAGGCCGGATCGCTGGTGCTTCTCAATGATGATTACTGCTATCTGTGCGTACCGCTCGGGATGGTGAAATTGAACGATCTTAGCATACGCGTCATCTCTCCTGCCAGCCCATTGGGCAGACTCATGGCGGGCAAGGTTGAAGGCGACAGCTTCGATTTTCAATTGAAGAACTACCAGATAAAGTCCATTCTCTGATCGCATGCTTTGCATTCTGATTTTCAGCGCTTGATCATTTTATCAAACAAACGTTTGGTATAATGCAATAGATCCATAACTTTGGAACAACAATGCCACGCAGGAAAATTGAACGCAAAGATTTACTGAAAGCCTCTTTGAGGGTTTTCAAAGAGAAAGGCTATCACAACACCCGCATGTCGGATATTGCCGATGCCTGTGGACTGCTCAAAGGCAGCCTCTACCACTATGTGAGCGGCAAGGAAGAACTGATGATCGAAGTGCTGCAAAGCCTGCGAAAACATTACAACGAAAAAGTTTTTTCCATCGCCTACCAAAGCAATCTGTCGCCCATTAAACGATTGCGAGCCTTGGCAAATGAATGCGAAAAGGTTTTTCTAGAAGAAAATGGGGGCGATTTTATGATGAACATCGGCCTGGAAACGCTGCATGTGGTTGAACGTTTCACCCTCGAGATAAGGGCGTTCTACGAAGACTGGATTCTTTCAATGGAGCATTTGTACGGGCATGTTTTCAAGGAGGAAGACGCCCGCGAAAAGGCAGAAATTGCCGTGGAACAAATAGAAGGGGCCGTCCTGATGATGCAAATGTATGGACGAACAGAATTTTTGACCCGAGTTAACAACAACATCATCCGGCAATTCGAACTTGCCGGTTTACCAATAAATGAAGAGCAAAAACCATGAGTGTAATTGAAGCGCACAAGAGAAAAGTTAAGAAAGTAGCCGTGCTCGGCTCAGGAGTAATGGGATCAGCCCTGGCTTGTCATTTCGCCAATGCCGGTCTGCAGGTTTGTTTACTCGATATAGTTATACCCGGCTTGTCGGATGAAGCGCTGAAAGATCCATCAGCCCGCAACCAACTGGTGAACCAATCGCTTCAAAAGTCGGTTCGCAGCAACCCTGCTCCTCTGTACAGCAAAAAACTGCTGTCGGCCATCAAAACCGGAAACTTTGAAGACGATATGTCCCTGCTCTCTGACTGCGACTGGATCATTGAAGCGGTGGTTGAACGCCTCGACATTAAAATGCAGGTCTTCGAAAAGGTGGAACAATACCGAAAAGCGGGCAGCCTCATCACCTCCAATACCTCGGGCATTCCCATTGAGTTCATGCTCAAAGGGCGCTCGGAAGACTTTCAGCAGCACTTCTGCGGAACCCACTTTTTCAATCCGCCGCGCTACCTGCGATTGCTGGAAATCATCCCCTCTTCGAAAACACATCCTGAGGTGCTTCAGTTCTTCATGCACTTCGGAGACCTTTTCCTCGGTAAAGAAACCGTGCTATGCAAAGACACCCCGGCATTCATTGCCAATCGCGTTGGTGTGTTCAGCATCATGGCCATTTTCCGCTTGATGGAAGAAATGGGCATGAGCATTGAAGAAGTGGATGCCATCACGGGCCCGGTGAGTGGCCGCCCGAAATCTGCCACCTTCAGAACCTGCGATGTGGTGGGGATCGACACCCTCGTTAAAGTAGCACGCGGAGTGGGCGATAATTGCCCCGATGATGAAGCCGCTGAGCTGTACCAAATACCGGCTTATGTAGAAAAAATGCTTGAACAGGGCTGGCTGGGAGAAAAAAGCGGACAGGGCTTCTATAAAAAGTCAAAAGACGCAGAGGGCAATCGCATCATTGAAGCGCTCAATCTGAAGAGCTTTGAATACGCACCCAAAAGCAGTCCGCGTTTTGCCTCGGTGGGTGAAGCCCGCAAGACCGACTCCCTTAAAAAACGCCTTCGCATTCTCTCGGAATCAGGCGATCAGGCCTCAGAATTCTTTAACCGCCTGCATCAACATCTGTTTGCCTATGCTGCCCATCGCACAGGAGAAATAGCCGACCACCTTTATCAGATCGACGATGCCATGCGCGCCGGATTTGGTTGGGATTTGGGGCCATTTGAAATCTGGGATGTTCTCAGTGTTCGCCGAATGGCAGATGCCTGTCAGCGGAATGGAAATGCTCTTCCCGCATGGGTTCTTGAAATGCTGGAGGGCGGAATCAACAGTTTCTACACCAGCAAGGAAGGCAGAAGGTACTTCTACAACATTCAAAGCAAATCCTACGAACTCATCCCCGGACAGGAAAACACCATATTACTCGATAATTACCGCAGCCTGAACCCGGTTTGGAAAAACAAGGGCTGCACCCTGCACGATATCGGCGATGGCGTGCTCTGCCTGGAATTCCACACCAAAATGAACTCCATTGGAGGCGAAGTGCTGCAGGGCATCAATAAATCCATTGCCATTGCAGAAGAACAGGGCTGGAAGGGTTTGGTGATCGGGAACGACGCGCCCAACTTCTCAGCTGGCGCCAACATCGCCATGATCTTTATGCTGGCCTTGGAGCAGGAATGGGATGAACTGAACATGGCCATCCGGCAGTTTCAGAAAACCGTGATGCGATTGCGCTATTCTTCCATACCGGTTGTGATTGCACCCCATGGCCTCACCCTGGGTGGCGGCTGCGAAATGACCCTGCATGCCGATGCGGCCGTAGCAGCTGCCGAAACCTATATCGGACTGGTGGAGTTCGGCGTAGGTGTGATCCCCGGAGGTGGGGGCACCAAAGAATTTGTGTTAAGGGCAAGTGATCATTTTGGCCCGAATGACCCACAATTACCTACCCTGCAGGAGCGCTTCACCACCATTGCCACGGCAAAAGTGGCCACCTCGGCCATGGAGGCCTTTGATTACGGCTACCTGCATCACGACAAAGACGAAATGGTGATCAACCAAAGCCGACTCATCGCGCAAGCCAAACAAAAGGTAATCGACCTCTGGGATGCCGGCTATGTGCAACCCACCGAAAGAGAAGACATCATGGTCTTGGGAAGAACCGCCCTGGGCGCATTGTACGCCGGGGTGGAAGCATTCTCCATTGGCAATTATGCCAGCGAACACGACAAGAAAATAGCCCGCAAACTGGCATGGGTCATGGCCGGCGGCGACCTCAGCCAACCCACCCTGGTCTCCGAGCAATACCTGCTCGACCTGGAACGCGAAGCCTTCCTCTCCCTCTGCGGCGAACGCAAAACTTTGGAGAGATTGCAGAGCATGTTGAAGACGGGGAAGCCGTTGAGAAATTGATTTGATAGTTGATAGTTGATAGTTAACAGTTCATAGTGAGTCTAAAAAAATGCCTACAGAATAGTACAAGATCCATGGGAATGAATACGTATAAAAACCTAAATGTCTGGAAGAAATCCAGAGCCTTGGTAAGTCAAATTTACAAGCTAACCTCGTCCTTCCCTGATGAAGAGAAGTATGGCATAACCTCTCAGCTCAGAAGATCCGTAATATCTGTAGCGACCAATATTGCTGAAGGTTCTGCGAGGCAATCTAGCAAAGAGTTTAATAGATTTCTAGACATCGCCTATTCTTCAGCAATTGAAACGGAAAATCTCGTCATTCTATCGATGGATCTAGCCTTTATTAATCAGGATGATGCCGAGGTTTTATTAAATTCATTAGATGAAATCCAGAAAATGCTGCATGGCTTAAGTGCAAGAATAATTTCAAAAGAACCAGAGGATGGCACAAGACAATACGATTCTAACAACTATTAACTAAAAACTAAAAACTAAGAATATGAAAGAAGCCTACATCATATCCGGATACCGAACCGCCGTTGGAAAAGCCAACAAAGGCGGATTCCGTTTTACCAGCCCTGTCGATTTAGGGGCAGCGGTGATTGACCACATCATAGCAAACACGCCCGGTTTCGACCCCTCAGTGGTGGATGACCTCATTGTGGGGAATGCCGTTCCTGAAGCGGAACAAGGCCTTCAAATGGCGCGCTGGGTTGGGGTGAAATCGAAATTGCCGCTGGAAATTCCGGGGGTTACGGTGAACCGCTATTGCGGTTCAGGGCTGGAAACCATTGCCATTGCAACCGCTAAAATACGCGCCGGACTGGCCGATTGCATCATTGCTGGAGGTACGGAGAGCATGAGCCTCGTACCCACCGTGGGCTACAAAACGGTGCCGGCCTATTCGGTGGCCAAAGACCATCCCGATTATTTTCTGGGCATGGGACTGACCGCTGAAGAAGTGGCTTTGAAATACGGTGTCAGTCGCGAGGACATGGATGCTTTTTCATTTGCATCGCATCAAAAAGCCATGGCAGCCATTGAAAGCGGAAAGTTCAAAGATGAAATCGTGCCTTTTGAGGTGGAGGAAGTGTACTACAATCCAGATAAACGCAAACGCGAAAGCCGCACATATGTGGTGGATACGGATGAAGGACCGCGCAAAGACACCACCCTTGAAGCTTTATCCCGCTTAAAGCCGGTGTTCAAACAAGGCGGAACCGTTACCGCTGGAAACAGTAGTCAAACCAGCGATGGCGCCAGCTTTGTGCTGGTGATGAGCGAAGACATGATGAAAGCCCTGGGGCTCGAACCCATCGCCCGACTGATTACCTCTGTATCCGTTGGCGTCAACCCCCGATACATGGGCATCGGTCCGGTAGAGGCCATCCCAAAAGCACTCAAACGCTCCGGACTCAAGCTCGACGACATCAACCTCATTGAACTCAACGAAGCCTTCGCCGCGCAAAGTCTGGCAGTCATCCGCGAGGCCGGCCTCAACCCCGCGATTGTAAACGTAAATGGCGGCGCCATTGCCCTCGGTCACCCACTCGGCTGCACCGGCGCCAAACTCACCGTTCAAACCATGAACGAACTCAACAGACGCAAACAGAAATACGGCATGATCACCGCCTGTATCGGTGGCGGACAGGGGATTGCGGGAGTGATTGAGATGATGAGATAATAGAAGACAGAAGTCAGAAGTCAGAAGTCAGAAGTCAGAGGTCTAAGGTCAGACAGTGAATGAAACGAAAGAAGAAATGAACACATGAAGAAAATACAAGATTGATAAATGAGACAT
Organism: uncultured Chitinophagaceae bacterium; assembly: GCA_964647785.1. GTDB lineage: Bacteria > Bacteroidota > Bacteroidia > NS11-12g > UBA9320 > CAZYJD01. The sequence goes on along the minus strand of CAZYJD010000068.1, from coordinate 4,573 downwards.
AATTTCAAGAATTTAAAAGTTTGGCAAAAAAGCAGAGAACTCAATAGAGACATCTATAAGATAACTCAACAGTATCCGGAAGTTGAGCGTTTTGGAATCGTGAATCAAATGCGTCGAGCTTCTATTTCAGTAATGTCAAATATAGCCGAGGGTACAGGGCGCAGAACAGATAAAGAACTTGTTCGGTTTCTGGAAATTAGTTATGCCTCTGCATTGGAACTTGAGAGTCTTCTAACTGCTTCAATTGATTTAGAATTCATTTCTGAATTAACGTACCAGAACCTCACGACACGAACGAATGAAATCCAAAAAATGTTGATTGCACTCATTCAAAACAAATCAAATACAGTAGAGCAATATCACTCATAAATGACCACAGAAAGTCAATTAAGAATCCCGGTCAAAGCAGTCAATTGTCTGACCTCTCAAAAAATCTAAAAATATGAATCCAAAGAAACCATCAAACAATTTACTCGGAGGCGAATTCCTCATCAAAGCCCAAAACTACAAGGATGTATTCATCCCTGAAGAGTTTAGCGAAGAACAACGCATGTTCCGCGATATGACGCGTGATTTCATTGAAAGTCGCATCAGGCCATTGGTTGAGAAGATCGACAAGCAGAAAGAAAACCCTGAATTGGTGCCGCAATTGCTGGAAGAAGCAGGTGAACTGGGTCTGCTTGGGGCTTCTTTGCCGGAAGATTTTGGCGGCATGGGCATCGACTTCAATTCCGAAACCATCCTCACGGAAGAAATGGGACCCGCTCAGTCGTTTGGAGTGGCCTTTGCTGCTCATACGGGCATCGGTACCCTGCCGATTTATTACTACGGAACAGAAGAACAAAAGAACAAATACCTGCCCGGGCTCATCTCCGGGAAGATCAAGGCGGCCTACTGCCTCACCGAACCCGGCTCGGGATCGGATGCGCTTGCAGCACGAACCAAAGCGGTTTTGAGCGAAGATGGCCAACACTACATCATCAACGGGCAGAAAATGTGGATCACCAACGGAGGTTTTGCGGATTTGTTCACCGTTTTTGCCAAAATAGATGGCAAAGACTTTACTGCCTTTTTGATCGATGCCAATGCTGAAGGTGTAAGCCTCGGCAAGGAAGAAGTGAAACTCGGCATCAAGGGCTCTTCTACCCGACAGGTGTTCTTCGAAAATGTAAAAGTACCCGTAAGCAACCTCCTGGGAGAAAAAGGCAAAGGGCACAAAATCGCTTTCAATGTGCTGAACATTGGCCGTTTCAAGTTGTGCGCCATGGTGATGGGCGGAGCCAAAAAAGTGGGCAGCATCGCCGTGAATTACGCCAATGAGCGCCACCAGTTTGGGGTGCCCATCAGCTCTTTCGGTGCCATACAGCACAAAATGGCGGAAATGGCCATTCGCACCTATGCAGCCGAATCGGCCACCTACCGTGTTTCCGACCTCATCAGCGACAAGATCAATGAACTGGTAGAAGGCGGTATGAGCAAAGCCCTGGCAAAATTGCAGGCAGCTGAAGAGTACAACATCGAATGCGCCATCCTCAAGGTGTTGGGATCAGAAGTGCTCGATTACGTGGTGGATGAAGCCGTGCAGATTTTCGGCGGAACCGGTTACAGTGAGGAATATCCCGTGGCTCGTTTCTATCGCGACAGCCGCATCAACCGCATTTTTGAAGGCACCAATGAGATCAACCGCATGCTGGCCGTGGGACAGATGATGAAAAAAGCCATGAAAGGCGAACTGGACCTCATGGGACCTGCCATGAAAATTCAGTCTGAGCTCATGGAAATCCCCTCATTCGACGATGAAGACGAAGGCCTGTTCACAGCAGAATACAAGGCCATCGAACAAGCCAAAAAGGCCATTTTAATGGTGGCCGGAGCCGCTGCGCAGAAGTTCATGCTCGAACTGGAGCAACAGCAGGAAATTCTCATGAACCTGGCAGACATGGCCATTGAAGTCTTCACCGCCGAATCGGCCTTGCTACGCACCCATAAACTCATTGAAATGAAAGGGACAGAAGCAGCCGAATTGCAAGCCGATATGACCCGATGCTACCTCTATGAAGCGCTTGAAAAAGTGCACAGCGCGGGCAAAGAAGCCCTTGCCGCTTTTGCTCAGGGCGATGAATTGCGCATGATGCTGATTGGCGTGAAACGATTCACCAAGTACGAAGCCCTCAACACCATCGGCATCCGCAAAAAAGTGGCAGCAAAGATGATTGAGGCGAATGCTTATGCCTTCTGATTAGCTGAAAGGATCGGCAAAACGCTCATCCGTGAGCAAACGGTCATCTGTGAGCGTTTTCAAAAATGCAACCAATGCGGCTTTGTCTGATGCTGTCAGATTGAGCCGCCTGACCTGAATGGGTCCGGGACCGGGCAAGCGCAGGGGCGGACTCAGATTCGGATGCGGCTGCACACCGCTGTTGTAGTGCTCCACCACTTCTTCCAGTGTTTTAAAACGTCCGTCGTGCATGTAAGGTGCCGTAAGGGCGATGCTTTTTAAACTCGGACTTTTAAACAGTGCATTGTCGCGCCCCAAACCACTGACACCGCCCGCTCCCTGATCGGAATAGTTGAGCTCCAGTCCGTTGTTGCGCAAGCCCGGAGCCACAAATGTTTCCGTTCCATGGCAGGCTGCACAGCCCCCCAAATTGGGATCGAAAAAGATTTCCTTGCCCCTGTTTTCTTCCGCACTAAAGTTCGCAAAAACCACATCCGGCGCCTGCGGACCATTGCCCAAAGCACTTCTTCCACGGTCGTACTTGCTGTTGAAAGAGACCATCGAACGCACAAATTGTGAAAGTGCCTTTGAAACGCGATCGGCTGTAATTTCTTCATCCCCAAAAGCCGCATTAAACAGGGGTTTGTAATAATCAATCATGGAAAGTTTCTCCACCAGCTCATCCAGTTTCATGCCCATCTCAATTTCATCCTGTATAGGCATCAAGGTCTGGGCTTCAAGGCTGATGGCCCGTTCATCCCAGAAAAAGGATGCATTGGTATAGTAGCGGGCATTGATCAGGCCCATGCTGTTCCTCGGAGTAAGACCGCCTTTATGCCCCGTACTAAAGGTGTTGGGATCGCTGAATCCATGCGCTTGTAAATGACAGGAAGCACAAGCCGTGGCATTATTAGCCGACATGTTTTTATCGTAGAACAACACCCTTCCCAAAGTGGCTCCGGCATCGGTAACCGCATTGTTGTTGGGTTCGTTGTCTTGTCCGTTCACCGGAGGCGTATTGAGGTATCCCGGCAGGTTGATGTTGGCATAATTCAAATGCTCGGCTGGCAAATTGGGGGTTTGTTCCAAAATGTCATATTGGGCATCACCACTTTGAATGGGGGTGGCCTCTTCATCCTTGCAAGCCACAAAGAGCACGCAAACAAGGCCGGGTATCCATAACGATTGTTTCATGATTGTATAGACGAGCAAGCTACGGGTTTTATTCCATTTCATGCATCAATGAACAAGATTACTCACTTCACTGGATGGATGACAACCCACAAATGCGCCATGCACTATCTTGCTTCCTTTCCCTTCCTTCAAGGCCTCAGCCAAACCGCTTTACCATCATATTACGAAGAGTCCCCTTCCCTGGCAGATCCCTCATTCACTCATAAAAATGAGTAGAATTACGTTAAACCAGAGCAATGAAAGAATGAGAAGCATGCATGCAATGAAGTTGCGGAATACGTTCCTAGCTGGGGGCATTTGTACAAGCAAGTTGAACAAGTAAACAAGTTGACTGTTTTTAAAAAACATCCTCAACCAAAATCTCTTTTACGATTTGGCGATAATTATTTTGAATACCTTCAGTAACTTTTGATTTATCTTGATTAAATCCTGCTTCGGCAACCGACAACATTTCAGCATTTTGATCTCTCAAATTTTTATCGCTCCACAAAATGATCTCAGTAATTATTGGAGCCAACTCTATGCCCTTTTCTGTCAATAAATAGATGTTTTCTTTTTTGTTGTCAGGCAATTTCTGTTTTGAGATTAACTCATTCTCTTCCAGCCATTTTAATCTTGAAGACAAAATTCCGGGTGCTATCCCTTCTTGGGAAATAGAAAAATCCTTGAAAGTCTTCTTCCCTTGAAGCAACATATCCCTAACGATAAGTAATGACCACTTATCCCCTACGATATCTAAAGTAGAAGCCAATGGACAGCCTGACCTAAATTTCTTCTTCATTTTTACTACTGCTTTGATAGTAATAAGATTTTTTGAGTACTTTTGCTACTGATTTAATAGCAAAAGTAAATTTTTAAAATGAATAAATCGCAACAAACCGTACTTATAACCGGCGGTAGTTCAGGAATAGGACTTGCTCTCGCCAAAAAGTTTCTGGAAAACGCCCATACTGTAATTATCACAGGTCGCAATGTCCAAAAATTAAAAGCTGTCCAAAGGGACTTTCCCAAAATCGAAATATTTCAAAGTGATGTAACCGATGACGCAGATGTAAGAAAACTTGCAGTTGACATTCAAGAAAAATTTGGGGGCATTGATATTCTTATAAACAATGCAGGTATCATGAATTTGGTAGATGCCGGAAATGAGAACAATGACTT
>CAZYJD010000067.1:0-11034 GCA_964647785.1 uncultured Chitinophagaceae bacterium | reverse complement strand
GCTTTACCTCTGAGAATGAATGGGGTATCAGGTTTGAGCCTTCCTGCTTTGCGCGGCCTTTCTGGAGCTCATACCGCAGTAATTTGGAATGGAATTCCATTGCAGAGTTCCATGAATGGTTTACTCGATTTGCAGTTGCTTTCGCTCAGTAAGGCGGAAACCCGATTAATGAGAGGTGGCAATTCATCGCATTACGGCAGTGGAGTCATGACCGGTGCTATTTTTCTTGATGATGAAGGTTTTTCAATGGCACCGCTGCTTGAGGTGCTCATGCGTAAATCGGCCTTCGGCAATCATCTCGGTCGCATAAGCTTTTCTAAAAAACATGAACATGGGGGCAGTCGGTTGCATGCATCCCATATGAACAATCGAAATGCTTTTAAATACATCAATCCTTATTTGTCTAACATGCCTGTTGAAAGAGAATTGAGCCACGCAGACCAAAATGCCACTTCCTTGCAATTTCACCATGAAAGCCTTTTGAAAAAACATTTGCACATGCAACTGCATGTATGGTGGCAAAAAGATGAGCGCTTGCTGCCTGCAAACATGTTGGAAAGTGCATCCACTGCTGAGCAGCATGATCAAAACCTCAGAACTGCCTTGATTTTCAATGGTACTGCAGGAAAACTTCACTGGCTAACCCGCACGGCTTTCACGCGTGAACAAATCGTGTTTCAAGATTTACCTAAAGGAATGAATGACACGAATATTGCCAACAACTGCATTCAAAGAGTTGAAGGTGAATTGCCAATGGGTGATCAAAATAGCATGCTGTTTGTTGTGCAGCATCATTCGGCATTTGCAGAGGTTTCTGGCTATGGAGGTAAGAGGAATATGCACCAAGGCTTTTTTAATCTGAGCTGGAAACATCACAAGAACAAATGGGACTTTCGTTTGAGCAATCAACTCCTATATGGTCTCAACCGGGTGGAGCTTTTTCTCCCCGGACTGGATTGCAGAAGAAGGTGGAGAGCAGGTAAGGGAATGCATCAATTGCATGGGCACATCAATAAAAACTACAGGATACCTACACTAAATGATCGTTTTTGGTCGCCTGGTGGCAATCCAAATCTTCTGCCGGAACACGCATGGCGTACGGAGATTGGTTACGACCTTGAACACCTGAATTGGAGTTTGCGCAGTCGTGCGTATGCCTACCGCGTGAGGGATATGATTGTTTGGCTTCCTTCGAATAGCGGTAATTGGTGGTCGCCGGTAAATCAGGGCCTAATTTATTCAGCGGGCACCGAGCAAATGGTTTCGTATGAGCTGTTGAACAAACCGTACACGCAGTTAAAATGGAGTGGCAGTTGGCAATTCAATCGATCTGTGCAAAGCGATAATGAACCAATGACCAAGGCACTCATTCGAGGTAAACAAAACATTTATGCACCTATACATTTAATAGGCACGGGGTTAGAAGCGCGCAAAAATGTATGGCTCTTTAAATATCGCTTCAATTACCAGTCAGCACGATTTGTATCGCCTTCCAGCGCTCGACAGCTCGAAGCTTTTGGGCTGCATCATATGGTGTTGATGAGAAATGCACCCCATTGGAATATTGGGCTCAGTTGCATGAATATCTTCAACCGATCTTATGAAATCATGGCCTATTATCCCATGCCGGGGAGACAAATTTCAGTTCACACGCAAATTCAATTATTAAACCATAAACATAAAAACCAACATGAGAAAATTAAATGACCTGCTCTTTTTGTGGCCTCTATTCCTGGCCGGTGTATTCACTTCCTGCTCAGAAAGCTCTGAAGACGACCTTATAGAGGATATTGAAGGTAGAACCATTTACGTCCTCAACGAGGGGGGCTTTCAAAAAGGAAATGCAAGCATAGATATTTATGATCCCGAGAGCAATCAGCTAATTTCGGGTCGTTTTTTTCAGAAAAACAATCGACCATTGGGGGACGTGCTGCAAAGTGTACAAAAGTGGAATGAAAAGCTCTGCTGGGTGGTGAACAACAGCGGTAAAATGGAAATTACTGATGCCGATCTCAATTCTGTTTCGACCATATCAGGCATGACCTCTCCGAGATATATGGCAATTCTTACTAACACAGCTTATGTAAGCGATTTGTTCAGCAATTTTATTTGGGTGGTGGATTTAAATGCCGGCCGAATAACCGATTCGATAGCAGTGAGCGGTTGGACCGAAGGCATACTGGCAGACGATGACGGTCAGGTTTGGTTTGCGCGTCCTTCATCTTCCTTCATATACAAAATTGATCCATCCAGCAATAAAATCATCGATAGCATTGAAGTTGCTGTAGGAACGCAGGAATTGACAAAGGATGAAGTGGGCAACCTTTGGGTGCTTTGCTCCGGAAATTCAACCAATAACATCAAGCCGGCTGTATGTAGGGTGGATCCCATTTCGAAAACTGTTGGTCAAAAACAGGAGCTCGATGGGTCGTATCCGTCTAAATTGAGGTTTCACAACGGAAGCGTGTATTTCTTGATGGGAGGGAAGGTTTATGTGGGGGATGAAGCAGGAAACAATTTCCGTTCATTTTCTGATGAGATCTCATCGGCCTATGGCTTGGAAATTGATCCAAAAACAAATGATGTGTATGTGTCTGATGCCAAAGATTTTCAAATGGCCTCAGATGTGCATATATATGATGCATCGGGACAATGGAAGAAAAGCTTTACAAGTGGGGTGGCTAGCAACGGTTTTCTATTTGAAAGCGAGTAAATACGATATTTAATCAATCAGTCTAAGAAAATATCAAGCAAAAAAAAGCGGGCCATGGCCCGCTTTTTTATCTATAGGTTTTATTTAGATTTTGCTGAATTTTCGATAGCCCCGGAAGTCATCGGCTTTAATCACGAGGAAATATTGTCCGCTTTTGAGGGATTGTATTTCCAAAGATTGAGGCATCATATCAAATGAATTTTGATCAACCAATCTTCCTTGCAAATCATAAACCTCAATCTGAACTGCTCCACTTAAAGGAATATCCATTTCCAAGTAAATCGACTCACCTGCCGGAACTGGCCATAACTTGATATGATTGCTTTCATTTTCTGCAACGCTTCCGGTGGTAGAAACACTGAAGAAACCTTCTTTCTTGAGGGTGCTTTGTCCATAGTCATTGCTCACAGTCAATTCTACATCGTAAAAACCTGTGGTAGGAAAACTCAGGGTGAGACTTTCAGATGTTTCATCGCCACTAATCAAAGTATAATTTCCCGCACCACCACTTCTCAAAATACTCCATTGATAGGTGAGGGGTAATTTCCCAGCCGATTCATCGGTAAGAACTGTTTGCTCATTGATCAGAAGGTTTTGTTTGCTTGCAGAAAAATTCGCTCTAGGGGTGAGGTTGTCTATGGTTACTTTCTTGATTACATGGTACTCAACATCCGTTACATAGAGGGCATCATCCAAAACAGTAATACCAGCGAGGTGGCCAAAGCGAGCACTGCTACCGTTGCCATTTACATTGCCTTGCACGGCGGGGTTACCGGCCAAGGTTGAAACCGTTCCGGCACTGAGATCAATGACGCGGATGCTAGTGTAGTCGCATACATAAATCAACCCATCGAGTATGGCAATGCCTTTTGGTTGAATGAAGGTGGCCTCAGCCAATGTTCCATCCTTATGTCGGCTGGTTCCTGACTTTCCTGTCAAGGTGGTTACCGTTCCATTCACAGTATTGATCTTTCTAATGTTACAATTTACCTGATCGGTAACGAGTATGTTTTGATTATCTAGAACCACCACGCCATAAGGGCTGTTGAATTCCGCACCTGTGCCTTGTCCATCTTTGCTTCCTTGAACGCCGCTGTTACCCGCAATTGTGGTAACGTTGCCGCTTGCATCTACTTTGCGAACAATGCTGTTGTACCAATCGGTTACATACATGGTGCCGGTGGCATCCATTGCAATGCCTTTGGGGATGTTAAATCGAGCATTGGTGCCATTTCCGTTTGCATCGCCCGGGGTACCTACACCGCCAACCTGACCGGTTGTTTTCGCACCCGCGAAGGTGCTTGCTTGCTGCACCACTCCTATGGAAGTAAACGCACTCAACTTTCTAATGGCATGATTTTCACTGTCGACAACATAGGCCTCGCCATTGGATGCACAAACAATGCCGGTGGGCGCGTAATAACGCGCTGCAGTATTGGCTCCATCCGCAAAGCCTTGTGAGAAAGAAGGATTGCCCACATAGCCACTGCGGTTATAAACTTTATCGCCGATCATCAAACGTACTTTGTTCCTCTCAGTGATGTACAGATTTCCGTTGGGATCAAATGCCAGCCCTTCGGGATCGAAAAAGTATGCATTCGCTGCATCAGCTGTGGTGTTGTCGAAGTTGCTGTAAGGATCGCTGTTTTCTTGTCCTGCAAACGAGGTAACTTCCTGTGCTTGACTGATACCAAATACAGCCAAGAATGTGGCGGTATAAATGAGTTTTTTCATGGATTCTTGATTTAGATGTATTGATTTAAAAAAATATTCACCGCGCTTTCTATGCTTTCGGTGATGTTGTGGTAATCTCTTTTTACAAATTCCTTACCAGTGAGCTGTGCATACAACTCAATGTAACGTTCACTGACGCTGTTCACAAATTCGTCGGTCATTTCCGGTACTTGCTGTCCTTCCAAACCTTGAAAACCGTGTTCCATTAACCATTTGCGAACAAACTCCTTGCTCAGTTGACGCTGTTGTTGATCATCAGCTTGTATCTGATCGTAGGTATCGGCATAGAAATAACGCGATGAGTCAGGGGTGTGAATCTCATCGATCAGCATAATTTCTCCATCTTCCGAGCATTTACCAAACTCGTATTTGGTATCCACCAGAATCAAGCCGCGTTCCTTGGCTCGTTTACTTCCGAAATCGAAAAGCGTTCTCGCGTACTGTTCTATTTTTTCAATCTCCTTCTTTCTCAGGATTTTGTTTTTATTGATTTCCTCAAAGGTGGTGTCTTCATCATGTCCCTCTTTGGATTTGGTGGTAGGGGTGAGGATGGCTTCCGGCAAGCGGTCGTTTTCTCTTAAACCATCGGGGAGAACATTGCCGCATATTTCACGTTTACCGCTTTTATACAATCGCCAAGCGTGGCCCGATAAGTATTGCCGAACAATGATTTCTACCGGAAAAGGGTCGCATTTCACGCCAATGGTCACGTGCGGATCGGGTTCGCCAATTTTCCAGTTGGGGACCAAATCCTTGGTTTCATCCAAAAACAGTGATGCAATTTGATTCAGCACTTGTCCCTTGTAAGGAATTGATCGCGGAAGAACCTGATCAAATGCGCTGATACGGTCGCTGGCCACCATTACCAGATATCGATCATCGATGTTGTAAACATCGCGTACTTTACCTCTGTAAAAGTCTTTCTGCTTTTTGAAGTAAAGATTTGTAGACACCAATGAGTCCATTTCAAATGAAGAATTGCTCATATACGAAGATTTCAAAGGTAAGAGAAGCGTTGAAAAAAATCAGTTTTTTGTCAGAGAGCCCGTTTGTAAGCCGATTAAAAAACCCATAACATCCACATTATCAGCGTAATCGTATAGGGTGGTATGTTGAGAAGTTCCAAAGGGCAAGCTACCTTCTTCTGATTCAGATAAGATGATTTGAATCTGATTGCCATACGCATCTAATTTTTGCTTTAAATCTGCACTGCTGCCATAATACTCATAGTTCAGCACTGAAAGTGGTGCATGTAACTCTGTACTTTCTCGAAACAGCATGAAACCGTTGTCGAGGTGTGGATCCTGATTCATTAAAAAGATGGCCTTGTGATAGGTGTAATTGTTGCTGTATTTGTGGTGATCTGCCAGCCATTGATATCCTTGGCAATGGTCAATGAAATGGGGCATTTCGTAGCCCTCGGGTACAAATATTTTAGAAACATTTCTGCAGCCGAGACCAAAATAAGTGAACACATCAGAGGCCAGCGCCTTTAGCACCGCACTGCTTTCATTTCCTCTAAGGATAGCAAGTGAACTTCTATTTTGCCGGATCAGGGCAGGAACGTTGCGGAAATAATAAGCGAAATGGCGTGCGGTATTGTTACTTCCGGTGGCAATAACTGCATCAATCCCTTTCAATCGGTCAACAATTTCAATTTGCTTATCCTCCGGCAATGATTCATTCAATGCCCTGATGCATTGGGTCATCAAGCGTTCATCATCTTTTGAAAGTTTAATTACGGCCTTATGATTGGAGGCGATTACACAGAGCAAGTCGTGCAAACCAACAAGAGGAATATTCCCTGCTGCTACAATGCCCACCCGCTTGGTTTCTGTGTTTTTCACTACATATTGTTGGTGCCATCTTTTAACATCCTCGGTATTCAGGGCTTTTTGCCATTGGCTCAAAGCCAGCTGTACATGCGCGGGTATGAACCATGCATTTTCATTTTGTACGGCTTGCAGCAGTGCAGCATCCTTCATCCAAGCACCCATTTGCTCAGCGAGTACGCTGAAAATTTTTGCTATATCAATGGTCTTCAATGGCATTCTAAAAGTTTTGCTTCTTCAGGCATTTCATGTTTCCATCGGTTGTGGCTCCACAACCAATACTCCGGCTTTCGGTTTATTTTTTCTTCAAGCATTTGGGAGAAAATACATACGGCGGCGCCATCTTTTAACAATGAAGCATTGTCGCACAACAGTTTGGCTTCAAGGCTATAGTGGCCGGTTTTAGTTCGCTCAATATCCAAGAAAAATACCGGTAAACCAAACGCTTTTGCATACTGTTCAAACCCTTTGAAAAAGCCTGTTTTCTGATGGAGAAAACGAAGCCAATATGCCCTGTTGGGGTTGGGCGATTGATCGCCAATGAATGCATAAAGGTGGCCCTTGGTATGATTGAGCAGCTGCGGAAGTCTTGTTTTTGCCTCTCCTGCCGGGATGGCTTCAATACCAAAGCGCTGCCTTCTTGATTTGAAGTAGCGCTCCATTTTCTGATTCTTCAATGGCATGTACAGGGTGTGCATGTTTTTTGGATAGCGCAAAACCAAAGCCTGACCACACATTTCCCAATTGTTGTAATGCCCCGTTACCATGAATACATTTTGGCCGGAATTGAGGTAGGAGTCAAGCTTTTCCATGCCTCTTAACTCCACCCGTTGTTCTATTTCGGAGGCCTCCATTTCATGCACTGCCAAGGCCTCTGGTATCAGCACTGATAAATACCGATAGAATTTCTTCTGAAAAATCAAGCGCTCTTCTTCTGTTTTATGAGGAAAGGCAGCCGCCATATTCTTCTTGATCGTTTTCTTGCGATAAGACATGAACCGAACCAGAACCAGATAAACAAGGCCAGGGGCAAGGTGATAGCGCAATAAACTCGCTTTAGCCAATGCTTTGCAAAGAAGTCGAATCCACATATCTGTCGGCAAAGCAACATCATTATCGCCAATATCGGCCTATTTTTGTACAGCTATGTTGCGATTTTTACTGATTTACAGTGCCTTGCTGGTGTCACATTTTTCTGTGTCAGCCCAGTCAGACCTTTCAAATAATAAGGATACAAGCGTTAGAACTGCCTTTTCTTCGGCTGAAAAACCGCAATATCCGGGTGGTGAGCAGGCACTTTACACCTATGTGGCTCAAAATGTAACTTACCCGCCTCTGGCAGCGGAGCAGAATATTGAAGGAACCGTGGTGATTTCTTTTGTCGTTGAAAAAGATGGATCGCTTTCCAATATCAAAGTAGTGAAAAGCGTACATCCTTTGCTTGACCGTGAAGCTCTACGGGTGATTGGTGAAATGCCCAAATGGAAACCGGGGAAACAAGATGGAAAAGAAGTACGTGTGCAGTTTAACCTACCAGTAAATTTTCGTTTGAAATAAGATGGGACGAGTAATGGCACTTGATTATGGTTTGAAACGCTGTGGATTGGCAGTAACAGATCCGGAGCGCATCATAGCTAGTCCCCTTACCACCGTAGATACCCCAAGGATTTTTGAATTTTTGAGCGAATACTTCGATAAGGAAGAAGTGGATATACTGGTGATAGGTGAACCAAAACGATGGAGTGGAGAACCTTCAGATATTGAAAAGGTCATTCAAAAAAAACTACTTCCAAAACTCAAATCAGACTTTCCATTGTTACAAATAGAAAGGGAAGATGAAATGTTTACTTCCAAAATGGCTGCACAAGCGCTTCATGCCTCAGGTTTGGGTAAAAAGAAACGAAAGGAGAAGAGTTTGCTTGATTCCACGAGTGCAGCTTTAATTTTGCAGCTTTATTTAGGACATATATGATTTTACCCATCAGGGCATACGGCGACCCCGTTTTACGTAAGAAATGCAAGAATATAGACCCCGATTTTCCGGGCTTGCAAAGTTTAATTGACAACATGTTTGAAACCATGTACGCTTCAAATGGAGTTGGCCTTGCTGCTCCGCAAATTGGGCGCGACATCCGTCTTTTTGTTATTGATAGCAACGAAATGTTAGATGATGAGGGGGAGGAAGTCGGTATCAAGCAGGTATTCATCAATGCTCGAATTCTCAGTGAAAAGGGTGAAGAATGGCCATTTACTGAAGGTTGTTTGAGCATACCTAATGTTCGCGAAGATGTGAACAGAAAGGAAGAAATAACCATCAGATATATGAATGAAAACTGGAAAGAGGAAACGCGCACTTTTAATGGGCTCACGGCAAGGGTAATTCAACACGAATACGACCATATAGAGGGGGTGTTGTTTGTCGATCATTTAACTGCGTTTAAACGTCAATTACTCAAGGGGAAGCTTGCGGGCATCGCCCGTGGGAAGGTTGATGTGAACTATAAAATGCTCTTCCCGAAGCCGGCCTGATGCATCAAAACAAGCCTGGATTGCTTCTGAACCCTTTTGTTGAACTGGGGCTGCTGGTGACCTTTCAGTGCTTTCTTATTTCTTTTGCAGGAACCCTCACCATTCAGGAAAGATTTGAAAGTCAAAACTTGGTTGCAACGATTTCCGTACCATTGATTACCCTTTCTTTGGGGGCGGCGTATTTACTTATTTCAGCACGCAACAATCGAAAGCATTTGGGCTCTTTTTTATTTCCGGCCAAGTTGATATGGATTCTTTATGTAGTCCTCAATTTCTTGCCCATCCTGATGGGCTGGTATTTGCTTGGTCCTATTTATGCCGGCATGGCATTTTGGATTTTTGTTAGCCTCTTTTTATATCGCTGGAAAATACAACAATGGCCTCTGGCAGGGAATTTACTTTTTTCCTTGTTGATGATGATGTCTATTTTAGTTTTACGTTTTGTTATTGCGGATTTGCAATACCCAATACTCATGTTTTTTGCCTTTTTTACGTTCCTGATCAGTTTTGTATTCAAATGGTTTGAGGATGTATATACGGCTCATAGCGATCGGCTTAAGGGTAGGGAGAGTCTTGCCAACTTGTTAAGTCCATCAAGAAGAAACTTATGGTCTCAGATTTTATTGATCTTCTTTTTAAGCCTGTTGTTGGTGTATCTCAACTTTTTACGGCAGTACTTCTTTGGGCCGATGGAATGGATTTTTCTGTCCTATTTTGCCTTCTGTCTGCTTGTGCCTTCCGGCATGTTGCTTTTTAGACTCTCGAAAGAGCAAGCAAGTACTTTTGAAACCGATGTTTTAAACACCTTGGCATATGTTCGTTTAACCGGAGTGTTTGCAGTTTTACTGTTTTAATAGTGATGTACGATGAAAATGATTCTCGCCAGCCAATCTCCAAGAAGAAGACAGCTGCTTCAGGCCCTTGGCTGTCAATTTGAGGCAGTTGCCTTAAATACCGATGAGTCTTTTCCATCGACTCTGAAGCCCGAAGAGGTCGCCGCTTATTTGGCCGAAAAAAAATCAATGGATTGGGGCCAAGTGGCTGAAGGACAACTATTAATAACCTGCGATACCACTGTAGTTTTGGGAGATGAGGTCATTAATAAACCCGCTAATGAGGCTGAAGCCATTGCCATGTTAGAGAAACTCTCAGGACGAATGCATACGGTGGTGAGCGGTGTGTGCATTAGAAGTGCAAGTCGAAAAAGTGTTTTCAGCACCCATACAAAGGTCTTTTTCAGAACGTTGGAATTGCCAGAGATTCAAAACTATGTGTACAAGTTTAAACCGCTTGATAAGGCAGGAGCCTACGGCATTCAAGATTGGATTGGATATGTGGGCGTTACCAAGATAGAAGGCTGTTACTATAATGTCATGGGCCTTCCAATGAGCGATCTCTACGCACATTTAAAAGAAATGGGCCTTGACTTAAATCCTTAAATCAATAAGGGCTATACGCAGGATTGGACAATAAACTGGTATCGGATAAAGCGATCAGAAAAGCCAATAAATCTTCTTTGTCTTGTTCAGACCAGTTGCGTGGTATCGGGACAGGAGGATTTTGACTAAAGTCCATGTGTTTTTTTAGATTGGGATCCAGATTTTCATGATAAACAAACCCTGTGTCATAAAAATCTATGACTTCTCTAAGTGTATTGAACCGACCGTCGTGGAAATAGGGAGCGGTGTAACGCAAGTTTAGGAGCGAAGGAACCTTGAATTGGTGGAGATTTCTCGGATCACCTGTTACTACATAAAAGCCTTTATCGCCTGAAGGATCTTTAATCCCTCCATTGTTCACCATCTGAAAATTGGTGACAAATGGATTGCCCACCTCATGACAATGGAAGCAATCGCCTTTGTTTTCATCCAGGAAAACCATTAAACCACGCTGTTCTTGCTCCGTTCTGAATAATCTTCCCCGGGCCGTTCCATCTGATTTGGGATTTTCTGCAATGATGGTTTTTAAGAATTGTGCAATGGCCTTGCTGATGAAATCCATGCTTACCTGTTCTGTACCAAAAGCCTTTTTAAACATGCCAGGATAGTCTGCGGTTTCCTGCACTTCTCTCACCGCGTTGAAAACATCCTCATGCATCTCAAATTCATTGATGATGGGCTTTACAATAAGTTCTTCGAGATTCTTGGCATTTCCGTCCCAAAAGAATCGCTGCCCCCAGGCGAGGTTGAACAGCGGCATGGCGTTTCTTACACCGATGGCTCCGGT
>CAZYJD010000066.1:9578-11518 GCA_964647785.1 uncultured Chitinophagaceae bacterium | reverse complement strand
CCGGCATGACGATAAAAACGCGCATCTTCAGTTGCGACAAAGGCATCTATCATATGTGCAGGCAGGTCAGCAAACTCAATATTGGTGCGATCTTCATCGTAGTAAAACTTGCCCAATTGCTGACCATCATTTGTGTAGATTTCTGAAGCAAGTTTGGTCTTGGGGTTTTCCAGTTCCTCTATATCGGGCATTTCACCTAATAAGCCGAGCTTGAGGCTGAAAATGAATAAGATGAACAGAAAGAAAAAAAGTGCTGCCAGCTTCCACAGACGCGGAATGATTCGAGAGGCTTTGCTTTTCTTTTTTCTCCGTTTATGTTCTGGCATTACTGTATGTACGTTTTTTCAAAAAAAGCTTTGTATTCATCAATGGATACACCGCCCAGAAGCACTTTGAGATTGCTTTCTGAAATGAAGAAATGCTGAGGCTTCTTCATGTCCAATTTCAAAAACAAATCTATGTCCTTCAGCAAATCTACATAATATCGTTCGGCTGCAGATTTATTGGCAAAGCCCTGAACCATCATGGCCTCAGTTCGGTCAATCAACAGGAGCTTCACGCGCAAGGGTTGATCAGGAAAGTTTTTACTGTTGTGGTTGGAAAAGGTTGTTTGTGCCTCTTCACCTTTCACTTCACCCTCCAGCACAAGCAGGTAGGCATGACCTTCATTTTCATTGGCTGAAAAAACGCTGACAATGGTGTCGGCTGCAGCCCTTTCCCGGTCGGCGAAAAGATCGATGGTTGCCGAGGCTTTTTTCGCAACCGGCGTTCCGGGATAGGTTTCTACGATTATCTTCAACAATTCCAGATATTCTGCAAGACCTTTAGTTTTTGCAACACAGAGTGCATAGAGGTAATCAAACCTCGCCTGAAAAGGATTGCCGGCATATTGCCTGTCATACGCAAGTTTCTGCTGCATCACCCATTCATAGCGTTCTTCAAGCCAGGCATCATATAACTTCTGATATAGGTCTTCAATTTTCTTATCGTCTGATGAATTCACTGCCACATCACGATTATTTACGATATCGTTGTAGGTGGTATTGGGGTATTTTCGGGCGAGCTGATCAGCCATGGCCTCTGCTTCTGCCTTTTGATCATTTTCCTTGTAGCACTTATAGAGATTGAACGTTGCTTCAGCACCCTTATCAGTTTCGGGATATCGCTTTAACAGTTTCTGGTAGTAGGATACAGCAGGCGCACATTCTTTCAAATCAAATTGATAAATCTGACCGGTTTTAAAATAAGCCTGTTCAATTTTTGCGTTGGCCACTTTCTTGGATGCGGGACTTAAAGGAATGGGCCGGTAATACTTCTGTTTATCCTTATCAATGTCTTTCAGTATTTCCTGTTTTTCCTTATCTGTTTCTTCGTTGTAGGTGAGGATTTCTGTTTCCTCTGCTTTGGGTTCTTCTTTATCACCTCCGCCCAGTTGTGGTCTTGTAAGCGCGCGTGCTTTGCTATTGACCCTCCAGAAATCCGTATGGTCTCTGTTGCCCCATAATCGGCTAAAATCGGTAAATCCGGTAGCAACGGCTGCTTGATTGTAGAAATACCATTGTCCTCCGCTGCCACCTCCAGGTATGCCACCAGGTTGCTGGCCCGGAAAACCTCCAGGTACGGAGGGCATAGGATCATTCAATTCCTTTTGTTGTTTGCGTTTTTCCTCCTCCAATTTTTCTTTTCTGATTTGATTTTCAACCACCTTAGCAATTTCATCAAGGGGTAATTCCGCAATTTTCAGCAAACTATCCTGCACCCTCAAAGTGTTCAAGTTTTCACCCAATACGCTTAAAACCCCCTGACGTGCCATGACCGATTCATATTCAGGGTGCGTGGGATCGATATTAAATGAACAACTATCGTAGTAGGCTTGTGCTTTTTCATAGGAACGGAGGTTGAAGAAGTATCGCGCCATGTACAAATAGGTGTTTGCCAAT
>CAZYJD010000066.1:0-9548 GCA_964647785.1 uncultured Chitinophagaceae bacterium | reverse complement strand
CGATTGAAATCCTCAATGGCCAAATCGGCATTGCCCGATTTTTCTTCGAGCCGAGCCAGCTCGAAATAAATCTGGTCAAAGTAATCGATATTTTTATCGTCTTGCAGCATCCGCTTGAGATGCTTGCGTGCATTCTTGGCAGTTGCTTTACCGGTTTTCTCAATCAGAGATGCAATGTTTAGATTGCTCTGAAAGATGAACTCATAAGGAGGATTGAGGCGAATAACCCGATCGAAATTCTCTGATGATTTTCGGTAGTCTCCCGTAATAGAATAAATCTGTCCCAGCATGTAATGAATGCGATAACGCTCATATCTCTTACTTGCAAGGGGCAGTGCTTTTTCTAAATATTCAGCAGCCAAGGTGTACTTTCCTTCCCTCGCATAGAGGTCTCCGGCGGTTGAATTGAGTTCAAATGGATAGGCCTTGGGGAAGTTTTTTTCCTGCTTAATCAAGCTTAAGATACTCTCGGCATTGTTGTAATTCTCCTGACGTATATAAGCCTTCATGATCCACACCTGCGCCCGGTGATGAACCGGCGATTCTGGATATTCACCGTAAACAAACTGAAATGTTTCAATGGCCGCATAATGGTCGTACTTAAAAAAATGCGACTGACCAATCAGGAAAAAACATTCGTCTTCCCAGCGGTTTTTGGGATGCTCCTGTATCACGCGGCTACATTTTTTCATTACTTCCTCCATCTGATCTGCAACCGTTTTGGCTTCCGATTCGCCACCGTAATTCTCAAATGGGATTATTTGGCTGAAATCATCTTTAACAGAAGTGCGTAAACTTTCCACCCCCTCATCCAAACGCAAGCTCGCATGGAAGTAAGCATTGTAACGAGAAACCATGTCGTGCCATTTGCGTTTGAGCCAGGGCTTGTCACTTTTTTGGGCAAGTGCCGGACCGGCCTGCAAGAGTAGGAAAGAAAAAAATGCGATCAGCAGTGCTCGAAAAACTCTCAAAATAATGGACTTAGTTGCTCTTAGCTATATAACTTTGAATCTGCAAAAATATTTTTTCAGCCGCAATAAAGATGAAAGCCCGAAATAAAGCTCCACTCAGCACCAGAATAAAAAACCGTTACCGGCTCATAATTCGGCGCAACGACAATTTAGAGATTCGCTATTCGCTGGTGCTCACACCACTTAACGTACTTCTGATCTTCAGTGTTGTATTTGTTCTATTTTTTATGCTCACGGCTTCCCTCTTTTTTTACACGCCACTCAAAGAATACGTTCCCGGGTACCGTGCGTTGAGTGATCCAGAAGAGCAAATTGTTTTACTGAGTAAAATCGACAGCCTCGAGCAATCGCTCAGAACCATGCGGCTAAAATCCGAGGCGGTGGAACGTATACTAAAAGGAGAGCCCGAAGAAAATGCACTCGAAACTGATACGAACGGTCAGGCAGGTGCCAGCTCACTCAACAACCCGTATCGGAAAGAGGAAGAAGCGCTCAAGGCCGAAATGGAGTCCATAGACCCGATGGACGATCCCTCAATCATTGCTTTTAAAAGTTCTGCAAGGGGGTTTTTGCACTTCCACCAACCGCTAAGAGGTTTGCTTACCGATAGCTTCAACGCTGCAAATCAACATTTTGCCATTGATATCATCAGCAGGAAGAACACAGCAGTGAAAGCTACTTTAGACGGAACGGTGGTGTTTAGTGGATGGACACCTGAAACGGGGCATATGATCATCATGCAACACACCGACGACTGGCTTTCAGTTTACAAGCACAATGCCCTCAATTTTAAAAAAGAAGGTAATTTTGTACATGCTGGGGAAGCCATTGCCATGGTTGGCAATTCTGGTGAACTAACAACTGGTCCGCACCTGCACTTTGAGCTTTGGCACAAAGGCGTTCCAATGAACCCTCGCAATTACTTATACAATTAAATATGATTGGTAAAAAAGACAAAACAGGGAGCGCTCCACCACAAGGAGCCTTGAATGTTATAGGAGAAGGAACTCAAATTCGCGGCGACCTGTTCTCAGGTGGTGATATACGGCTTGACGGAACGGTAAAAGGGTCTGTTGAAAGCAAATCGCGCTTTGTGCTTGGTGTTACTGGCAAGGTTGAAGGCGATATCAGTGCGAAAAATGCCGATATATCCGGTGAAGTGATCGGCAATATACAAGTGCAGGACATCCTGTATCTGAAGGCAAGTGCCAAGGTAAAAGGAGATATCCAAACCAATAAACTGGTGGTAGAATCAGGAGGTTCTTTCAACGGACAATGCCTCATGAATGCCGGAGCTAAAAGTAAATCGTCAGAAATGCCCGATAGTGCTCCCAAAGCCGTCGATGCCTCCAAATAAAACCAATAAAAATGGCTCAGCTTTGGGCTATGTAGGCCTCGCCATTCAAATGGTAGCAACCATTTTGGCAGCTATGTGGGCGGGCAATTGGTTGGATGAGCGAATGCAGAATGAACGACCCTGGTTTATGCTTGGCGCGGGCATAATAGTAACCATAGGCATATTGATCCAACTCGTTAGAAAACTATCGTCTTGAAAAAGCTTCTCTACAATTTCGAAATCAGACTGGCAATGATCAGTTTGGCTTGTGCAGGCATTCTTCAGCTTGCTCAACAATACTATGAGATTTTTCATCCATCATCCCCTTACCTGTTGGCGGTGGTGTTTTTCGCTCTATTGAGTTGGGGTATCTTTCGACTTTCTATTTCAAGCTTGAAAGCCTCTGCCAAAACTTTCAATACCGTGGTGCTGGGAAGCATGCTCATCAGGATGTTTTTCAGTATTTTTTTTATTGCTATAAACTTGATTATCAATCACGTAAAAGACAAAGCCTTTATCTTAAGCTTTATGGGGCTGTATTTAATCTTCAGCTTGTTTGAAATCTTTCATTTAGTATTTAAATTGCGTGCCGAAAAACAAGGGGGCTAAAACAGCTCTTTTACACTGAAAATCAAATAGTTGTGAAGATAAGATTGGTCAAAATACTTACACTTGGGCTCTGGATACTGGCAGGTTCTACCGCAATGGCCACTTCGGGTCACGAAGATTCACACCAACATGAGGGAAATGAAATAGCATCTGATGTGCATGTCGATCATGCACAAGATCATGACGCAGAAAAAGAAAAAGGATTCAATGCGGGAGAAATGATCATGCATCACATCTCTGATGCTCATGAAATACATTTTTTCACTTTGAATGAAGGACAGGCTAATGAGAAGCACTACTCGCTCTATTTACCGGTTATTCTCAACACCAAAGATGGGATTAAAATATTTTCCAGTTCCCACTTTTACCACCACATGATTAAGGATGAGCACGGTCATGAATATGGTGCACACGACGGTTTCATTCTTTCGCACGAAAAAATATACTACGCAAACGAAGAAGATGGATTGAGTTACGATAAGGCCGGTGCGATTTTGAATGAGCAGCCACTGGACCTTTCAATCACCAAAAGCGTAGCCGGACTCTTTATCACCGGTTTGATTTGCGTTTTGTTATTTGCATCCGTAGGTCGTTCGTACAAGCGCAGAGGCAAAGAAGCGCCAAAGGGCATCCAATCATTGGTTGAGCCACTTATTTTATTCATCAGAGATGAGGTGGCCATCCCATCGATTGGCAAAGACAAGGCAGATAAATTCATGCCTTTTTTGCTTTCCGTTTTCTTTTTTATTTGGATAGCTAACTTGTTGGGGCTTATTCCATTTTTAGGAGGTTTTAACGTAATGGGCACCATTGGCGTAACCATCGTTCTCGCTGCGATTGTATTCATCATAACCACCATCAACGGAAATGCCAATTACTGGACACATATTCTATGGCCCCATGGGGTTCCACTTCCTATCAAGTTAATCTTGGTACCAATAGAAATTTTCGGAATTTTTCTCAAACCTGCCGTATTAATGATTCGTTTAACAGCGAACATCACCGCAGGACACATCATCATCCTATCATTTGTATCACTCATTTTCATCTTTGGCGCAAATAGTGCCGGTGCAGGCTATGGAGTGGGCGTAGGTTCGCTTCTGTTCATGATTTTTATGAATGTAATCGAATTGCTGGTTGCATTCTTACAGGCTTATGTATTTACTTTATTAGCTGCCATATACTTCGGTTCAGCCGTTGAAGAGGCTCATCATTAATATGCTTATCATCTAAATCAAATAAACAACAAATTACCAATGGAATTACTAGCTATTTTGTTACAGGAGATTGCAAATGCCGCTGCCGGCTGGGCAGGACTCGGAGCCGGAGTTGCCGCAGTTGGTGCCGGTATCGGTATCGGTAGAATCGGTGGATCTGCACTTGAGTCAATTGCAAGACAACCCGAAGCTACTGGAGACATCAGAGCAAACATGATTGTTGCTGCCGCACTCGTTGAAGGGGTAGCGCTGTTTGCCGTTATCGTTTGTCTTCTCGTGGTATTGTAAGAAAGGAACGTATTTTAAGCCTTAACCCAAAAGGTTAAGGCTTATTTTCCTTTTTGTTTGAACTGAAAAAAAGCCGATATGTTATCTGCAGGATTAGGAACCATCATCTGGACCTCCATCGCATTCATCACCGTAGTGATTTTGTTAAAGCAACTTGCGTGGAAACCCATACTGAGCACCCTTCGTGAGCGCGAAGAATTCATTGACAAATCACTCAAGTCAGCTGAAGAAGCAAAGGCCGAAATGAGTAGATTGAAGTCGGATAATGAAAAACTTCTCGCTGAAGCCAGGGTTGAAAGAGATAAAATTCTCAAGGAAGCTCGCGAAATGCGCGATAAAATGATCAATGAAGCGAAAAAGACTGCCTCCGAGGAAGGAGACAAAATGATCGCCCAGGCAAAATCGGAGATCGAGAAAGAAAAAACCGCTGCCATGCACGAACTTCGTGCACAGGTGGCTGAATTGTCTTTAAACATTGCCGAAAAAGTACTGCGCAAAGAGTTTGAAGACAAAAACAAGCAGCAGGCATTGGTTGAAGATTATCTGAAAGGAGTACAGTCGAATTAATCCCTATGTCAGAGCTCAGAATTGCCAATAGATATGCCAAATCCATTTTGGCAGAAGCAATTGCTTCCGGCAAACAGTCCGAAGTCTACGAAGATATGAGGCACATAGCGACTCTTTGCTCTGAAAGCAAAGATTTGCTCAATTTGCTGAAGAGTCCGGTGGTGGCAGAATCAAAAAAGCTCAATGCCCTCACGAGCATTTTTGTCTCTGTACAAGACTTAACCAAATCATTATTGGGTCTGCTAACTGCCAACAGACGCGAAGGATATCTGCCAGCAATCGCCCAGTCTTATATTAAAATGTATTTCGATCAGAGTGGTATTGCTGAAGCCACGGTTACCAGCGCCTATGCATTGGATGAAGAAGCATTGGGAAGCATCAGCAAGTATCTCTCCGGTAAACTGGGCAAACCTGAGATCAGGCTACAAAACGTGGTAGACAAAAAGGTTATCGGCGGATTTGTTATCCGTTATGAAGATAAATTGCTCGACATGAGCGTATCGAAAGAATTAAAAGAAATCAGAAAACAACTTATTTATAATTAAGAAATTATGGCTCAAATAAGACCAGACGAGGTATCAGGCATTATACGTGCACAATTGGCCAACGTTAAAAACGATTCCGAACTTGAAGAAGTTGGAACCGTTCTTCAGGTTGGTGATGGTATTGCACGTATTTACGGACTAAACCAAGTGAAATCAGGTGAGCTGATTGAGTTTGAAAACGGAACGAATGCCATTGTTCTGAACCTTGAAGAAGACAATGTTGGAGCGGTGCTTCTCGGAGAATCAACCAGCATTAAAGAAGGTGATACGGTAAAACGCACTGGACGCATTGCATCCATTAATGTGGGTGAAGGCATGTTGGGGCGTGTTGTAGACACCTTGGGTAACCCCATTGATGGCAAAGGAGCCATTGAAGGTGAAACCTTTGAAATGCCCCTTGAGCGCAAAGCTCCTGGTGTTATCTATCGCCAACCCGTAAACGAGCCTTTGCAAACCGGAATCAAAGCCATCGATGCAATGATTCCAATAGGACGTGGACAACGAGAACTAATCATCGGTGACCGCCAAACTGGTAAAACAGCAATTGCGATCGATACCATCATCAACCAAAAAGAATTTTACGATAAAGGCGAACCAGTGTTCTGCATTTATGTGGCATGTGGTCAAAAAGCCTCTACTGTAAAGCAAGTGGTGAAATCGCTGACCGATAAAGGCGCAATGCCTTACACCGTGGTTGTGGCTGCAAATGCATCTGATCCTGCTCCGATGCAGTTCTATGCTCCTTTTGCTGGTGCCGCCATCGGAGAGTTTTTCCGTGATACTGGCCGTCCGGCTCTGATCATCTATGATGATCTCTCAAAGCAAGCAGTGGCTTATCGCGAGGTTTCCCTCCTCCTCCGTCGCCCTCCAGGACGTGAGGCTTATCCCGGAGATGTTTTCTATCTGCACTCGCGTCTGTTGGAAAGGGCTGCTAAATTGAATAGCAACGACTCTGTGGCTTCTGCCATGAACGACCTGCCCGTTTCTCTTCAGGGAAAAGTCAAGGGAGGTGGATCACTCACTGCATTGCCAATCATCGAAACCCAAGCGGGCGATGTATCTGCATATATTCCTACCAACGTAATTTCCATTACAGACGGGCAGATATTCCTTGAATCCGACCTCTTTAACTCTGGGGTGCGCCCTGCCATTAACGTGGGTATCTCGGTATCACGTGTGGGTGGTTCAGCTCAAATCAAGAGTATGAAGAAAACTGCGGGTACTCTCAAGCTTGATCAGGCACAATACCGCGAATTGGAAGCTTTTGCCAAATTCGGATCTGACCTTGACGCCGCTACCAAATCTGTTTTGGATAAAGGAGCGCGCAATGTTGAGATTCTCAAGCAACCCCAATACAGTCCTCTGCGCGTAGACCAGCAGGTTGCAATCATTTACCTCGGAACCAAAGGAATGCTGAGTAGCGTGCCTGTGAACAAGGTAACGGAATTTGAAAAGGCTTACCTGGAAATGCTGGAAAGCAAGCACAAGGATGTTCTCAACCAGCTTTCTGCAGGAAAACTTGATGACAGCATAACATCCGTACTTGAGTCGGTGGGTCGTGAAATGGCCGCCAGCTACGCCAATTAATCCTGAATTATGCCAAACTTAAAAGCAGTAAAGAAACGGATCAGCTCAACGATCAGCACCCAGCAGATCACCAAAGCCATGAAGCTGGTTTCTGCGACCAAGCTTCGGAAGGCTCAAATGGCCATTACCCAAATGAGACCCTATGCCGATCGCTTGCACCATATTCTTATGGACCTGCATGCAGAAGTAGGAGACGATCCCGGACTGAAAGCTTATTTTGAGTATCGCGAACCACAGAAAGCACTGATCGTAGCCATTAGTTCTGACAGAGGTCTGTGTGGCGCATTCAACAGCAATGTCATCAAATCGGTTAGAAAACTCGTTGACCGTCGCTATGCCAATACGGGTATTGATTACTCGGTAAAATTTCTCGGTAAAAAGGCATACGATTACTTCAAAAAACTTTCTGTGCATGCTGATACCGACGATATGGACATCTTCAACCGAATGGACGATGAGAACATTTTCGGTATGGCTGATGATATCGTTGAAAGCTTCTTAAATGGCACCTATGATGAAGTTTGGTTGGTGTACAATAGTTTTAAAAATGCTGCAACGCAAGTTGTTGTTACTGAAAAACTTCTGCCGGTTGAAATGGAGAAACTTGAAGCCGATCCAAAGGCAAAAAGTGAACACAAAGCCGATTACATTTTTGAACCAAATAAGCGCGAGCTGCTGGGTGAAGTAATTCCCCGTGCGGTGAAGACCCAGGTTTATAAAGCGATACTTGACTCTTCCGCATCAGAGCATGGTGCGCGTATGGTATCTATGGATAAAGCCACAGAAAATGCCGGAGAAATGCTAAGCAAACTCCGACTTCAATACAATCAGGCCCGTCAGGCTGCCATTACCACAGAACTTTCAGAGATTGTGGGTGGTGCAGCAGCTCTGGAAGGCTGATCGATCCTATGATAAATCAAAGCCGGCCTTGAGCCGGCTTTTTTTATTTTGGGTGCTTTATCTACCATCAAAGTAGATTCCTCACAAAATGGTCTTCTCAGGCTGGATTCGCCTCAGGACAAGTGAATCATTCTCTACTGTTGATCACAACTTTCCGACAGCTGAACCACTTACGTACTCTGTTGCCACATTCAATGATCGACTATTGAATGCTCATCGGTTAAATTCTTCTATTTGCCAATAAGGGAGGAGGTTCTCCGCTGAAAGGATTGCTGCGGCCGATGGTGCGGGCATCAATGCCGGAAGCTCGAAGTACAGCTCTATCTCCATAGCGCGCGCGTATGGCATCCATGGCCTGATAGAGGCGAATGTGCTCTTCCGTATCGTCAAACAGGTTGATCTGATAACTGCCGTGCACCAGATCGCTGTAGCGCACCCCTACCAGGCGAACCAGCAAACGCCGATCATACAGTTTTTCAAACAACTCCAACACCATCGGAATCAATTGATGATCGGCACTGGTGTAGGGTATTTTCTTTTGAAGGCTGTGGGTGTTGAAGTCGGAATAGCGAATCCTCACCGATACATTGCCCGTTACCTTTTGCCCCCGTCTGAGCTGAAAAGCCAGGTTCTCGGCCATGGCCGTCAGGATTCCGCGCAACTTTGCCACATCAATGGTGTCGCGGTCGAAAGTGCGCTCAGTGCTAATGCTCTTGCGCTCGTGAAAGGGAATAACCGGACTGGGATCCACCCCATTGGCCTTGTTCCATATCTGAATGCCGTTCTTGCCAAATACCTTTTCCATCATCTCCACCGGCATCTGCTGTAGGGTAAGAATTTGTTGCACCCCCAAATTGCGCAGCATCTGATAGGTCTTGCCCCCAACCATGGGAATTTTACGCACCGAAAGAGGCGCCAGAAAAGGCTTTTCAGCACCCGCCTCCACATGCAGCTGATTGTTTGGCTTGGCCTCTCCTGTGGCCACCTTGCTCACCGTTTTGTTGGTTGAAAGCCCCCAGCTGATGGGGAGACCGGTTTCCCGCATAATGCGCTGCCTGAGCTCAGAAGCAAAGCGGTACGTACCAAAAAAGCGATCCATGCCGCTCAGGTCAGCATAAAACTCATCAATGCTCGATTTTTCAAAAAGCGGAACCGATTCGCGAATCACCTCAGTAACCAGATGGGAGTACTTGCTGTATGTAACGGAATTTCCTCGAATCACCACGGCCTCCGGACACAACTGCCGGGCCATCTTCATGGGCATTGCTGAATGGATGCCAAATTTACGGGCCTCATAGCTGCAAGATGCCACCACCCCCCGATCGCTCGTGCCCCCAATAAGAATAGGCTTGCCCTCCAAACGGCTGTCGAGCAAACGCTCTACCGACACAAAAAAGGTGTCGAGATCCATGTGCAATATGGAATGTTCAGAAGCACTCATTAGGTAGGCAAAGATATGATAACTTGTTTTAGCTTGCTAATATTATTAGCAATTAGTCCCGAAGGGCACAATGGCGGAGAAGCGCAG
>CAZYJD010000065.1:0-11583 GCA_964647785.1 uncultured Chitinophagaceae bacterium | reverse complement strand
ATGGCAACTGAACAGCGCGCTCCTAATTTGTATCGCAAGTTCAAGCTAATGGAAGGAGGAGCTGATTATTTTCTATTTTTTAGAATTGGCGCAGCAGAAATGGTTGCACATCTTAAAATTGCGCCTCCAATTATTGGGCAGAACTGATATAGGCCTCAATAGCAGCTACCATGCTCGGAGCTTGAGGGCTCGGGGCTGGAATATCATTGCGAAGATTTGCTTCTTCTATGGCTTGATTGGTGGTAGAGCCCCAACCTGCAATGAGTTTGTCGTTTTGAACAAAGTCCGGGAAATTATCGAAAAGGCTTTTAATATCTTGTGGACTGAAGAACACAATGAGATCGTATGTTACATTGGCCAAGTCAGATAGATCGGCATTAACCGTGTGGTACATGATCGACTCTGAGTGTACGATTTTATTTTTCTGAAGGAAATCAGGAATGGTGTCTTTTCTGATGTTTGAGCATGGGAATAGGAATTTTTCCTTCTTATGGCTCTTAACCAAATTGAGGAACTCCATTTCTCCACCCTTGCCAAAAAACACTTTTCTTTTTCTCAGCACCGTGTATTTCTGTATGTAGAGTGAAACCCCCTCGTTCATGCAGAAGTACTTCATGGTTGCAGGCAACTCTACCTTAAGTTCTTCTACCACGCGAAAAAAGTGATCAACGGCATTTCTGGAGGTGAGAATAACGGCACTGTGCTCCAATATGTTCAGCCTTTTTTTACGCAGGTCTTTACCAGGCACTCCGTCCACTTGAATGAATGGTCTGAAATCAAGTTTAATCTTGTATTTCTCGGCCAGCGTATGATACGGAGTTTTTCTGTCCCCTGGGTCGGGCTGGGATATAAGAATGCTCTTTACTTTCTTCAAACTGTACTTCCTTACCTTTTCACCCTCGCTGCCATAGCTTAAGCAACAATAAAAGAGGGCTTATCTCGAGGGCGCAAAGATATAGAATATTATAAAACAGCGGAACGGGCCCAGAGATGGCCATTGATAGAAAGAGCTTATAGAGGCGATAGAGCCATAGCGAAGCATAATAAAGCAACAGCACCCAATGTAAAAATTCTTTAAACGGTCCTTCAAATTGAAAGTACCACACAATTAATAGGATGGCACCAAACATTGAGAAGCCATAATGCAGCCAGTTAATTTGCTGGCTAAACAGCAGAGGTGGACTTTTAAATTCGAGGGTTTGATGCAACAAGGTATACAAACAGTATTTACTGAAAAAAATGAAGGTTAACCCCAGTGTTACAAAAATGAAGTATTTGAAGTCACTGCTAAAGAGCGACTGTATGGAAAGTGGCAAGGCCAGAACAATCCATGCCGATAAGGAAAGATTGCCTGCCATGAATGCAAACAAATCTTGTATGCCCGCTTTTGAAAAATCTGTGAGCTCTGATTTGCCCTGTAAGCCCGGAAGCAAAGCTTGTCGTAGTTTCATTTGATGGGTGATGGGTTGAATAACCCGATTAAAAACGTAGAGCAGCGAAAGGCAAATGAATAAAACAAAGACCCATAATTCCTGGGGGTTATGTTTCCATATCCATGCACTTTCATTCATCCCCTGCAAAACTAATCGAGGGCAGAAGAATGACCTTCATCGCCTAAAAAAAGTTTATGAGCCCAAAATGTACTTTGGCTGTTCTGAATTGAAGAGGGTTCTGTTGCTCTCTTCCCAATGCATAAGCCAAATTCAGCAAGCCATTACCCAATTCAACCCGAGCCATGGCGCCAAAACCTACGGGCCAGTCGCTGAAAGCTTCTAAATTGGAGGATGCAGTTCGTTTGTAAAAACCTCCATTGATGAATACACCTGCATGGCCGCGTTCTGAATACAAGTACCGCCATTCTATTCGCCCAATGGTATAGCTCGAGGCATAGAAACTGTTTTCATCAAATCCTCTCAAACTGCCGTAACCACCAAGCCGGAACAGCTCATTGAAGAATATTTCTTGAGAAATCCAGTACTTCCCTGAGAAAAGAAAAGCCAGGGTACTGCTTTTCTTTATGGGCAAATATGCCTCGGCATTAAATGACATATTCCATTGCAGGTTATTCAGTGGAAGGGAGTCATAAAGGTTGTAGGATTCTCCACTTGCATTGAAAAAGCGGAGTTGTTCAATTCGTGCATCTCTCTGAATTTGCTTGTTTCCAACCAGTGCGGCAAGGTCATAGCGCATTCCTTTACTTGGGTTGTAGGAGCGGTTGATCATAGAAAAGGCTGACTGCAAGCCATACATTCGGCTCAAGGTTGGGTTGCCGCCGGGCAGCTTCCTGCTCGAGCGCAATAAAGCGGTATCAATGCCAAGCAGTCCGGTATTTCTTTGTTCATAAACAAAGCCCAGTTCCAGACCGTTATCTATTCGGTACTTAAAGCCGGCACTCCAACGTGCATCGGTAAACAAGGTATCAAAACGCACAAAATCCAGCGCAGCTTGTGGCCCCAAAGGGGTTTTTAATAGATAAGGACTCTCGAAGGCAAGCTTCAATTCTTGGGAGTTGTTAAGAAAACTTCTCCAGAACATGCGCAAGGCCACTCCTTGCCTGAAAAGATTCTGAATATCCAAATTCAATTCGCCTGTCAGTAGTAGTTGTTCAGAAGCATTTTCACTGTTGGGTGCAAACCCAACAATGCCATCGAATTGGCTGTTTTTCTGCTGCTGTATACGAACAATAATCAGCACCTTGTTGCGTATGAAATAGACCCTGCTCGGTCCATTGCGCTTGATGAAAGGAAGCTGGTCCAGCTTGCGGTCTATTTGTTTCACCCTGGATTCATTGTACGGATCGCCCGGTCTAAAGCCTAAGTAATTGTAGAGAAAGTTTTTATCAACCACCGAGTCGCCCCAGATAGCAATGGTATCCATGCTGAAGTAGGTGTGCAAATCGAGATGCACATGTGCTGATATCAGGGCCGAATCGCGGGCTGCAATGCTGTCCAAACCAATGGAGGCAAAGGGATAACCATGGTTCTCTGCGGTGGTCAACATTTGCTCAGCCCATTTTTGGAATGCTGAAAGCCCAATTTTTTGTTCTGATTCAAACCTCCACTGCAGTCCTTTTGACTGAAGTACCGGAGGGATTTCGGGCGCATTCAATTGAGCCCAACGATACCTCGGCCCGATATGCACAAATACCTGCCAAATGGTATCATTAACAATCTGACTATCGACAGAGGCTTCAAAATAGCCCAACATGTGTTGCTCGTGCAAGTAGTTGTTCATGAATTTAACGGCAAGCATGCTATCGGTGATCAATGTGTCACTTATGACGAAGGCGGCTTGCTCATTGCTAATTAATTGAAGGTGCTTTTGCGAAAAGGGGGTCTGACTGCTGGCAGGCAAAGGCGCCAGCAAACTTCTAATTAGGATGGCAGTAAATAAGATTAGCTTTGTAGACCTCAGTACCTTCACGAACATCAAAAGTACAACGAGCGATCCGATGGCAGGGATATACCTACACATTCCATTTTGCAGGCAGGCATGCCATTATTGCGATTTCCATTTCAGCACATCGCTGAAGCACCGCAAAAGGATGCTCAATGCCATGTTGATGGAAATCGAATTGCGGGCGGATGATTGGAAGCATTTGGAGTTCAAAACAGTTTATTTCGGTGGGGGCACCCCTTCTGTGCTTGATAGCGAAGAAATAGCGTTGCTTTTGTCTGGCCTTAAAAAGCATTTCCGCTTGAATTTAGAAGAGGCAACACTGGAGGCAAACCCCGATGATTTTACCGATGTGGATCGTGCCATTGAATGGAGAAATATGGGCATTAATCGGCTGAGCATCGGTGTGCAGAGCTTTTTACAAAAGGATCTTGAATGGATGAATCGGGTGCATAATGCAGAACAGTCCTATGCCGCCATTGAAAACGCACGCCGGGCCGGCTTTGAAAATTTCACCATTGACCTCATTTATGGCTTACCAGAAGCAAACGAGCAGGAGTGGAGAAAAAATCTTGAAATTTTCCTTTCACTTGAGATCCCGCATTTGAGTGCATATGCGCTAACAGTGGAGCCAACAACGCCTCTCGAAAGAATGATTCAAAAAGGGCAAAAGAATGCACCTTCAGACCTTGCATTTCAGATGCAGTTTGGTCATTTGCGCGACCAATTGGAGCAGGCTGGCTACAGGCATTATGAAATCAGCAATTTCGCCATCGCGGGTTATGAATCGAAGCATAACTCAGCATATTGGAAACGCTCACCATATATAGGAATTGGGCCCTCAGCACATAGTTTCATGGAGCCCATTAGAAGTTGGAATGTGCGGTCGAATGTGCGTTATATGGAGGCCTTGGAAAAGGGAAAACCTTACAGCGAGGAAGAGCATCTCAGTGGGCAGGAGATTTGGAATGAGGAGATACTTACAGGATTGAGAACGGCTGATGGCGTTAATTTGGAAGAACTCCGAAATAAATTACCTCAAGTAAAGGTGGTGGGCATTGAAGCAACCCTCGATCTTTTTGAGAGCAGGGCGTGGTTGACAAGGGCAAGCAATGGCCTGTTGCGCCTCAATCGAGAAGGGATGCCATTTGCAGATTATATTGCATCTGAACTATTTGCAGAAAAGCCCGATTAGATCAATCATCCCACCAATCGGAGGTCTTGTCCTGCTTCGGTTCTTCCTGGTCATTGGCCGCTGCTTTGATTCGCTCGCCAATGCTTTTGCCTTTGCTGATGATTTCTTCCTTGGCTTCTTTTCCGGCATTTTTACGGTCGTAGCTGATTTTTAAATCATCAGCATTTCCATAGAGATGTAGGTAAACCTTCATCTTCCTGTTGTTTTGTTCTACTTTGTCTTTCTGAAGTTTATCCATCCATTTCGCTTTGGCAGCCAAGAGCTCTCCTATTTCAACGGCCAGGTGATAATCTAACTCATTGCTGAAACTATGGCTGCCTGAAATCTGCAGGTCAAGGGCGGAGTTCCGAATGTTCATTTCGGGGAAAGAGAGGCTTCCTTCCGAGATTTGTAAACTATTTTCCAGGGTGTCAAAACGGATATCTTTCAAATCTTCTAGTTGAACAAATTTTGACAACTCGTACAATGGGGTGTATGCTTTTAACCGGCCTTCTGTGATGGTTAGATAGGAGGTGAGTTCGAGTTGATTTGCGTCCATACTGAAGTTGCTGCTCAGGGGTGCCTTGGCAAGAACAGATCCGCTAATCCGCCCACTTAGCTGTTTTCCGGTGATTTCTTGTTGGCCGAAGTCATTGAATGAGTGAAAAATTTCTTCCATCTTTGCCTGTCGGCATTGTATCTCAGCACTGAAGTATGCATTTGATGGCGGCAGCCCAAGTGTTGCAGTTGCCAACCATTGGCCTCCAAAGGCATTGCAGCTCAGTTTTGAAATATTGACTACTTCATCGCGAAGTTGCACATCGGTTTTTAGATTGCGCATTTCAATGGAATCCCATGCAAATTGTTGCACCACAAACCGAATATCAGCCTTTAACCCGTCGAGTGGTTTTTTGCTTGTTTGCGATGCGGTTGGGGGGGCGCTGCCATCGGATATATCTTCGTTGAAAAAGTCATTGACGAACAGTGCGTTCGAGAACCAGTCAGCATTCAGATTCAACTCAACTGAATCGGATAAGAGACTTTTATATTGCCCCATGCTGCCCTTGATCAAAAAGTCAGATTTTCCCAGTCTGCCCGATAATTTATTGAAACGGAGCAACGTTTCATCCACACTTAGATCAACTGCAAGTTGCCTGAAGGGCATGCCGTTGGTCCATTTTTCGGGAATTTCCAGCCCACTGGCAACCAAATCTCCATTCAGCTGAAATGCGTTCGATGTTGAACGGATCATTGGCCAGCTTCCAATCATATTGATTTGTGCTTTCCCTTCTAAGCCATCGGTTTCTGTTAGTATCTTACTCAAACGGCTCAAATGGATGCGGCCGTTTAGTTTCCATTCGATCATCCCTTTCCCGGGGAGATATTGTGCTCTTCCTTTCAAACGATCATTGCCCGCTTGTAAATTGGAAAGCGTTACATCCCACTGCGGATTTATTTCAGGTTGACCTTCGGCTTGTTCCCAGTTGCCACGCAATTGAATGTTTTCAAAGCCGGTGGGTATATCACCATTGAAAAGCGCTCCATCTTCCAATGCAAACTGCACCTGCATGAACGGGTATTGGTGCTCGTTCAGCAACCCTTTCATTTGTCCATCAATGCTCAGCGAGCCATTGCTTCTCAGGGCTGGAAGTTCTCTTTTTACAGCCTCGGGCATCAGGCTAATTAGTTGATCAATTTGAAGGTCAGCACCGTCCAGTTTGAGGTCGAAATCAGTTCCTTCAGTCTTCATGGCAATGCCTCCATTTATTTTCACCGGTAATTCCTCTACCTTCAGCATGAAGTCTTGAAATGAGAATTGATCACGTTCGGAGGTCATACGAAATAAACCATCCGTTTCAACCCTCTTGCCAAAAAGGATCATTTCGTCTTTGTACATGAGATGGTCGAAAAAGCAATTTCCGGCCAGTTTGAGTTGGTAATCTTCATCAGATAGACGAATGGATAACCGCAATTTCCCGGTGTTGAAGTTGGTGCTTATGCTACCTGCTTCAAAGTACTGCAGATTGGTTTTAAACAAGCGTATTTCACCAATGTTTAAACTAAACTCAGAGTTGCTTTGATCACTGGAGTGAAAGATGTCGAAATTGGTGCGTCCGTCTTCACCCGAAAAGAGGCTGATTTTTCCTTTTTTGATGTCGATACGGCTTACTTCGGTGTGCTTGCCCAACACCTTAAATGGATTGAAAATCATTCTCAATTCAGGGGCATTCAACATGCAGTCGTTGAAATAAGGGGTTGACTCTTCTATGCACAAATCGTTGAATCGAATGGCGATGAGCGGGAAATTGCTGAGCACATCCAAATCAATGCGCTTCACTTTTACCTTCACTTTAAGTTCATCGTTGAGGGCATTTACCAAAATGCCTTTGAGATTTCGGCCCAGCAGAAATGTTCCACCGAGGTAGACGAACGACAACAGCAATAAAGCTGCCGTGAGTTTTAAAAGGTTGTTTTCAAATTTTCGTCGGTTCCTTATGAGTGGCATGATGCGAAGTAACTGAACTTTTGTGTGGGTCACATTTCTTTAAATGCACATCCGAAGGATCATTGTAGCAAGGATTTGACATATGACGTAAAAAAATGCTTGCAATAATATTTGGGCGATTTATATTTGCAGCCCTCAAAAAGGGAGCTTAGCTCAGTTGGTTTAGAGCATCTGCCTTACAAGCAGAGGGTCGGGGGTTCGAATCCCTCAGCTCCCACCAAGTTAAAGGTCGTGTAAAACGGCCTTTTTTTTTTGGCCATTTTTTAATGCATTCTTTCTCCGTTTCGATCATTTGATGATAAGCTTCAACATCTTGCGCGTAGGCATCATGGGGAAGGACGAAAGTTTGCTTTCACGATAAGAGACACTCGAGCGCAGTCATGAGCAAAAGAGTTCGGTGCCTTTTGCCCACTTTTTGGCGCAATGTGAGAAAGAAAGTTTGGAGCGCTTGTTAAAACTGATCCGATAGAATAACTGCGATGGGCAGCCGTCTTGAGGCTTTTTTGAAGCTGGTGAAACAAAGCCTAATTTGCAGATTGTTTCACATGCAGTTAATCGAGCGCATAAAAGTGGGGGCGGTTCAAATGTCCTGGTGGTTTTTCGTACTCTTGGCGGTGCTACTCAGGTGGCCATCCTTTTTCACGGCGGTTATTGATCACGATGAAAGTACTTATTTAATCATTGCCTCCTCATTGTTAAAAGGGCAATGGCTGTACGATTTTCTTCTGGATGTAAAACCACCCGGTATTTTTCTCCTCTTTGCTGGGGTATTGGCCCTGTGGAAGAGTGTAATAACAGTGCGTCTTTTAGCCGCTTTGGCAATTGGTTTCAGTGGTTTCTTTATTTATCGTTCGCGAAAGTTTCATTTCGGGGAGCAGGATGCCTTTGCTGCATTCTGTGGGTTGGCTTTTGTTATTGCAGCTGCTGTGCATCGTTGGGAGTGGTCGGCAAATACTGAAATATTTTTTGTGTTGTTCAGTGCCTGGGGATTGTTTGTATTGCAAAAAGGCAAGGCCTTATACAGGCAATTGCTTTTCGGCTTTATCATGGGCATTGGTTTGTTGTTCAAGTATCATGTTCTTTTCGATTTTACTGCCATTTGGCTGATGTTGAATCTCAAGGCACCAAGCAGTGTTTTTCGTTGGTCTTTCTGGAGGAATGGATTTTTTTCCCTGATGGCCTTCCTTTTTCCAATGATGCTTTTTGCAGCCGTTTATGCCATGAGCGGCCGCTGGGAAGAATGGATCTATGTGGTCATAGATATTCCCTCGCGTTATCAGACCGAGCGAAACTTAGCGGAGGCATTTTCCTTCATGGGCGCATTTTATCTTTCCTTTTTACCGCTCAGTTTGTTGTTCCTGTATTCACTCTACCTGGCTTTTCGCAAAAGAGATCTAAAATATTTGTTTCAGGCCTTGTTGTGGAACGGAATGAGTTGGGTGGCCATCCTGCTTACGGGTAAAAGTTTTTATCACTATTGGTATCAAGCGCTATTACCCATGCTTTTTTTTATGCTGCACCCCTCGATATCCATTGCCGTGAGAGGAAGCTTACTCAAGCTGGGGCGCATTTTATTGCCAATCTCTATTGTGATGGTTCCATTGCACATGAATTTCGATCTGCAAAAGCGCAACTATCACTGCGAAGAAATCGCAGCCATCATTGAGACTGATTTGGATGAAGATGAAGTCATTTTTGTGGATTACAAGAACGTGATTTACTTCCTGTGTGATCGAACCCCAGTTCATCGCTTTCCCCACACCACCCTCATGCACGATTCATCGCATATCAAGGCTTTTGATATAGACGTGGCCCGTGAATATGAAATGATTCGTGCGGCTGCGCCCGCTTGGATGGTGCTTTACGGCAGTGGACATCCTTTTCTAAAGCGTTATACCGATTCACTTTACACCGCTGAAGCACAATTTGAAGAAGGGGTAACGGTATGGAAAAGAATCTCCAAAGCGCCATAATGCAAGCATTTTCGGCGCAATATTTCGGTTGCAGCAAAGCTTGTTCATGAATTGAACAAAGGGCGAATGTGTATGGCATTTAAAAGTGATGAAACATCCTGTTACTGCATGGAGAAATGATATCAATCAGTTCCTAAACTGAGTGCAATGTAACTGCGATCACCATGAGGGGGTAAAGGCTTCATTAGCATTGCTGCGTAATGAGTTTGAGTAGACGTTCTCTTTTTTTGATTGCAATCCTATTATCAGGAGCATGGCAAACACTAAAAGCCACTGATATAGGCGGTTTTGCCTTGAATTCGGGTGAGCATTTCAATCTGCCACATCACCGCAGGAACTTTATGGAATTAGTTCCCACACCTCGGTGCGGTCGGTTTTGGATATTTCGATGATCCCGAAATCCACATTATAGGAATAAAACCATTCAGTCTTTTGACGAATACTGTAATTAAATTCTCCATAATTCGTATACTGATTGGAAGTTACGCATGGGGCATCCCAAGTGAAATCATATGTTTTTTCCGAAGTGTTATAGTTGGTCAAAAAATCAACACCGAAATTGCCAATGCTTGCGCCTAACAAATTATATATATGTCGATGGTCTGTTATCCTCACCATGTAGTCATCACTCCCATTCCCTGCACCACCGGCCACCACCTGCACGTTAAAAGAAATACTTTCAAATTGGCTGTTGTAATCCCAGCCTATGCGTTCCCGGGTAAATTCCCGCTCATCACAAGCCGGATCCCCATCGGCGTCACCGTTATGAAATTTCAGAATATCCCGGTAGTTTCGTTGCTTTATAAATACAACGGTGTCGGTCACAACATCGTTGATAGTTCGCTTGTACAGGAGGGTGTCGGTTTCCTCATAGTCAAACAGAAGGGTTTTCAAATGCGCTTCGTTTAGTGTCCAGTGCTTGTTGCAGTGTTCATTTGGCAAATCGTCGGACCCGCAATTTTGTAACAGAAGGCTTCCACTTAGCAAGAGCATTACTATTTTATGGGTTGTTTTTATTTTCATTTTTTTTGCTGAATTTCATTGTTTTATTACCGAGAATCAAGTCTGCAATTTAGTTTTTTAACTGGCATATAACGGCTTTAATAAACGCACGTGCCGCAAGGCCTGCGGGACAGGCTTGCGGCGGCATTGCGTTTTATTTTGTGTT
Organism: uncultured Chitinophagaceae bacterium; assembly: GCA_964647785.1. GTDB lineage: Bacteria > Bacteroidota > Bacteroidia > NS11-12g > UBA9320 > CAZYJD01. The sequence goes on along the minus strand of CAZYJD010000065.1, from coordinate 1,366 downwards.
GGTGATAGCCTATCTTATTTATGAAATAGTCTCACACATTCCGCTTTCACTTCCTCATTTTCTGTTACATACCTAAATGTCACACGTATATAATCCTTGTCTAAAATTTTAATATACGGACGTAAATAACAGGTTTGATCGTCTATTTCTGTGGAATAATGAATTCCTGGATATTCGCCAATATTTGAAACTAACCCTTTGTATTCAAAGGCTGATGGGGCATAAAAACGAAGAGTATCTTGACTTGGATGACCGATTGGAGATCGTAATTCAGATAAATAGGCGACATCCCTTGTCTCTGTTCTAATACCACATAAGGCTTCATAAGTATCAGCATTATATTTAGTTATTTCAGATAAATAAAAGAACAATATTTGATTGTTAAAATCAAATACCGGATCAATGTCAATGGCTTCGCTAATAAAAGCATCTAAAGGGTTTTTAATGTTTGTTAACCCTAATGTTGATGGACTAAGTGCAGTTGATTTACTTAGACATTCATTTTGAAACTTAATTCCTACACACTGACACTTACCATTAATAACAGCTTCATTCTCTGGACAAGTCAAACAATCATCCTTACAAGCCGAGAGGCTTATAAGGATGGCAATTAAAATTATTAATAAATTTTTCATAATTAGTCAATATAAATTTTCAAGTATTGAACTTCGTTTCCGCTTGCTAGCTTGAGCGAGTAAAAGCTATGGCGAAAGCTACCTTCGCTAGCAATTTGCTGTTTTAGCTCACCCAATGTTAAAGCTGTTTCTAATGATGCTGTCTTTAACACATTACCGGTCAAAATAGAGGCAACTGAATACTCAGTGCCTATTGGGATTATATCATCGTCACTCTTTACCACAAATGCTTCAAAATAATCTGGGGGACATTTATCGGATCTTTCAAAGCCCCACTCGTGATTACTAGTCCAATATAAGAAAGGCTGATTTGGATATTGCGGATTTATATTTACCGGACGAGATTGGAAAAAACTATTTACACATCGTAAAGCTTCTTCGTTTTGTTGAGCACCATTTACACCAATCACCCAATTAAATACCTCTTCATTGCAGCATTCATCCGTTTTCTTATAATCGATATATGCAGCCAGATAGTCATCGCTCTCGATGTGGGCATTTGGTATGGCCCCCTAAATCAAAAGCACCAAAGCTGTGGATGATTATACTGGTAGGGTCATTCGGTCTTAGCGTAACCGAGTATTCACTACCACAGCCACCTAGCAACTCATTGCCTCCTGAGTTATATGTGCCACCACCGCCATAGTTTGGTGGGTTATTGATGAGGTATTTAATGTCTTCAGCTGATCTTTTAATAAGAGCTGAATCTACTAGAGCAGATGTGCCACCTG
>CAZYJD010000064.1:0-11934 GCA_964647785.1 uncultured Chitinophagaceae bacterium | reverse complement strand
ATCAACTATTCACTCTATAAAAAGCGCAGCTTTTTGTTTCTGTGTTTTCTGTCCCGCCACGCGTGCCTGCCCTGGCTGGGCGGGTGCCAGAAACATTCAAGCGAAGCTCTGATCAGTTCAATCGGTGAGAGTTCAGTCCCGATCCCATCGGCATCAGGAATTAGGCCCGCCGCGGCGGGAGAAATCTCACCCCATCACTTCTTCTTTGCCATCGGCATGCCGGGCGAAGCGCCCCTTTTTCGGGTCGTGCACCATATCGTAACGCGGCCAGGGCCAGCCGCCAAAGCGGGTTTGGTTGAAATCGTTAAAGGCTTGGTGAATTTCTTCTTTGGTGTTCATCACAAAAGGACCGTATTGCATCACCGGTTCACCAATGGGGCGACCTTGCAATACCAATATACCAGCGCCTTCTGCACTGCTCTCGATCTGCAGGGATGCATTTGAAATGACTTCTGCGGCACTGTATGCCGGAATTTCCTTGCCACTGATTTTGTTACCACTGCCCTCATAAACATAAAGGGTTCGGTTGATGCCTGCCGATGCTGCCGGCAAATCGAGGATCATACCCGGCTCCATCTTGATGTTCCAGATAGCCACTTCATTGGCGGGATCGGCGGCCCAGCTGTCCGGCGGTGGGGTAGGGGCATGCTGTCCGTCCATGCTTCCCGCTATCACCTCGATCAGCGCTGTTCTTCCTTGCTCATCGCTTTTTTTGATTTTGGGTATTTTCTCAGACCACAACATTTTAAAGTGCGGTTCTACCATCTTCTTTTTAGCCGGAAGATTCAGCCATATCTGAAACAATTCCAACGGATTCTTTTTCTCCTTGTGAATCAAAGGGAACATCTCTGAATGCTGCACGCCCTTGGCAGCGGTCATCCACTGCACATCGCCATTGCCATAGCGGCCGGCAGCACCCAGTGAGTCGGCATGATCCACCATTCCTTTTCGCACCACGGTTACGGTTTCAAACCCGCGATGAGGATGCCCCGGAAAACCGGGTATTTTTTTGCCGTGATACATGCGCCACCCATCTTTGATGATGAAGTCGTCGCCCAAACTTCTACCCGCCAATGAAACGGCAGGCCCCATATCATCATTGCCTCGCGGGAAATCATCTTCATGGTGCACACAAAACAGAAAGGGATCGGCCGTTTCCCACTGAAAGCCGAGGGCTTTGATCTTCTTCACCGGATGCGTATTGTTTTTCTCCATTTCTTTCTTCATTCTATTGGCCGCGCTGAATAGCGGAATGCCGGCCAATCCTGATATTCCTAGGGCCAATCTGCCCAAAAAGGATCTTCGATGCAGTTTGTTGCTCATGATTTTAAAACAAATGTAAACAGCCTTGGTTTTTCGGAAATGAGATACGAAAATAAGCACCTTACATCATACGAGATGCCTGCCTGAAAAGGCTTACATAGGATTGCCGCTGGCCCGTTTCATTGAAGTTCATTTGGCAGCTGCCTCCTTGCCTCTTGCTTCTCGTGCAGCTGTTTTTCTATCCAGAAATACATTTGCTTCATGCCTTCGTAAAGCGGTGACGATGGTCGCCATTGCAATTTTTCGAAGATGCGCTGGTTGTCGGAATTTCGGCCTCTAACCCCCTGCGGACCACTCACATTGCGGATATCGAGTTGTTTGCCTGAAATATTGATGATCATGCGGGTGAGATCGTTGATGCTCACCATTTCGTCTGAACCGATGTTGATGGGCTCCTGGTAAGCAGACTCCATGAGCAAGCGCATGCCCGTGAGGCATTCATCGATGTACAGAAACGAACGGGTCTGTTTGCCATCACCCCAAATCTCAATGGTATCGCCATCCTTGGCCAGTGCTACTTTGCGACAAATGGCGGCGGGTGCTTTCTCTCGCCCTCCTTCAAATACGTTGCCCGGACCGAAAATGTTGTGAAAGCGCGCAATGCGAACATCCAACTTGTAATTGCGGGCGTACGCCATGAACATGTGCTCACCAAAAAGTTTTTCCCACCCATAATCACTGTCGGGCAAAGCAGGATACACACTATCTTCTCTACAATTGGGGGCAATGTTGGTGTTTTGGTTGTGGATGGGATAAACACAAGCGGAAGATGAGAAAAAAATCTTTGCCTGATGGTTGCGGAAGGCATGCAGTACATTCAAATTGACCAGGGCTGAATTGTGCAGGATGTCTGCATCATTTTCACCGCTGAAAATATATCCGGCACCGCCCATATCTGCCGCAAGCTGATAGATTTCATGCCAGGATGTTGATGCGAGATCTTCCACCAACTCTTTTTCGCGCAAATCTGCAATGATAAATTCATCGGCGAGGCTCTCTTCAAAATAGGGGTAATGAAGATCCACTGCCGTAACATCAAACGATAAATCTTTTAGTTGTTTAACCAGCCGGGATCCAATGAACCCTCCCCCTCCGAGAACCAATGCTTTCTTTTTCAATGCGTGTATTTCAGAAGCAAAAATACTTTTTTAGGCTTCTTTCGGAAGAAGACATTGATCACTTTTAGCGATATTTACCCTATTTCTGAGTGGTTCTGTACAACCAAGCCGCGATGCCCATGAAGGCAATGTTAGGGATCCACACACTGAGCATGGGTGGAATGGTGCCTGTTTTGCCGAACGACTGAAAAAATTGGATGATCAGTAAATAGGTAAAGCTGATCAGCAAGCCCTTCCCCAAATGAAGGCCAATGCCTCCGCGCGATTTGATGGATGAAACGCAAACCCCGATGACCGTGAGCACAATCATGCTGAATGGATCGCTGATGCGGCGGTTCTTTTCGGTTTGGTAAAAGAAAATATCTCCCGTGCCCCTTATGCGTTCCATGGCAATGAACTCATTCAACTCAAACCAGTTAAAGCTCTGCACATCGTCGGGTCTGCGAAAGAAGTTCTCCGGATTGAAGGGGATCATGGTGTCCAACGCTTCGCCACGGATCAGGGTCTCGTAACCGTCTTTATCAAAACTACGGATGCGGTAATTGTTGATCTGCCAGCTCTGCGTCTCTTTGTTCCAACGCAATTTCTCAGCGTATAACTTGCTCACCACTTTGCCATTCTCTATTTGATCGAGGTTGAGCTTGTAGCCAAAGCTATCGAGGTAGTTGAAGCTGTAAAGACTCATGATCACCCCGGGGCGTATTTGACGGCGGATGCCTTCTTTGTAATCGTTTGAGCGATCGCGGATGTAGGTGTTTTCGAACTCAAGACGTTTTTTATCGGCTTCGGGTATGATAAAACTGTTCAGAAGAAAAGACAACAGCGCGAGCAGGGTGCTGGTAATTACATAGGGGCGCAAGAGTCGAAAATAGGAAACCCCACTGGCCAATATGGCCACAATTTCTGATCTGGAGGCCATTTTGGCGGTGAAGAACACCACCGAAATGAAAACAAAAATCGGGCTGAAAAAATTCAGTAGAAAAGGGATGAAATTCAGGTAGTAATCGCGTACGATTTCATGGAGTGGAACCTGCCGGTTGATGTAATCATCAATCTTTTCAGAAATATCGAAAATGACAATGATGATGGTGAACAATCCCAGCGCCAATAGAAAGGTGCCGAGAAAGCGTTTGATGATATAGAGATCGAGGCGGTTCACGCAATCAATCCATCCGTTCTTTCACCGAACGGGCCGCTTTGTTAAATAATTCCGAGATGATCATGGCCTCTTCTTTCAAAGGGATCACCAATTGCGCATCCATGAGCTTTTCTTCCTCCACAAATTCCAGCCAGTAGATCAATGCATTTGCGGCATCAAGGGCTTCGTATACCTTTTCCATGAACAAATCCGTCGATCGGCCAAATTGCAGGGCCCCGGCTTTTACGGCCACCTGCGTTGCTGAAAAAAGAAGGTTGTTCCTGATGTGTTCACTGAGCAAATTCTTTTGCTGCATCACAAGCGCCAGTTTCGTGCAGGCCTTGCTGAGGGTTTTTGTTCTGTTGTTGATATCCTGTCCCGACATAATTATAATCGTTTACTCACTCGCTGTACCATTTGGTTTTTCCAGCTGCTGAAAGTTCCCGCTTCAATTTGCTTGCGGGCTTCTCTCACCAGCCAAAGATAAAAAGAAAGGTTGTGTACGCTTGCAATATGCGGAGCCAGATACTCATTGCTTTTGAACAAATGACGCAAATAAGCTTTGCTGTATTCGGGCATGTGAAGCGCATCTACCGGACTGAAATCTTTTTCCCACTTCTTATTCAGGATATTGATGATGCCCTCTGAAGTGAACAGCATGCCGTTTCTGCCATTGCGGGTGGGCATGACACAATCGAACATGTCAACGCCCAGATGGATGCACTCCAGGATATTGGCCGGTGTGCCAACGCCCATGAGATAGCGGGGTTTTTCTTGGGGCAAAATATTGCAAACCAGTTCGGTCATGGCATACATGTCTTCTGCAGGCTCCCCAACGCTTAGCCCACCAATGGCGTTTCCTGCGCATGCTTTCGATGCGATGTATTGGGCACTTTGTTCGCGCAAATCGGGATAGGTGCTTCCTTGCACAATGGGGAAAAGCACTTGCTCGTATCCGTAAAGGGGCGTGGTTTCTTCCATGCGCTGTATGCAGCGATCCAGCCAGCGATGGGTCATTTGCATGCTGTTTTCGGCGTAGGTTCGATCGCAGGGATAAGGGGTGCACTCATCAAAGGCCATGATGATATCTGCACCTATTTTTCTCTGGATGTCGATGACATATTCCGGACTGAAATGGTGATATGAGCCATCGATGTGGCTTTGGAATCGAACCCCTTCTTCTTTGATTTTTCTTCGATCGCTGATGCTGTAAACCTGAAAGCCACCGCTATCGGTGAGCATATTTCGTTTCCAATTCATGAAGGCGTGAAGGCCGCCTGCTTCTTGAAGCGTTTCGGTGCCGGGTCTTAAATACAGATGGTAGGTGTTACCCAGTATAATGGGCGCATCAATGCGATCTTCCAGCACACTGCCGGGTACGGCCTTTACCGTGGCCTGGGTTCCAACGGGCATGAAAATGGGCGTGGGCACTTCACCGTGGGCCAGCTGCAAACGACCTGCACGGGCATTGCTACCCTTGTCTAAAGCCTCTATCTCAAACTTCATTACTCGAAGTGAAGACAAAACTGTATCAAACGAGGGGCCACCACTCCTAAGTTGCTGGAATAAATAAAACGGTCAGGTGCCATGTGATTGCCCATGGCATTGCTGATGCGTATTTCGGGTGAGAACTTGAAATACTCGTAGTACAAATCCAATCCACAGCCAATATCATAGGAGAAGGTGCTCGGATAAAGCGCCACCACCGGTTTGGTGTTGCTGCGTTCAGTGTTGATGTCTGAATTAAAGTCGTAGCGGTAGGTGAATCCTGCAACGGTGTAAAAGCGAGCGTTTCGGTGTCGTTTGCTTTTGTATTTCAGCAAGAACGGAATTTCCAAATAGGTCGATTCCATTTTAACTTCTTTCACCGTTCCTCCATAAAACTGGTAGTCGAAATTGCGCTGTGCGAAGTTGATGTTCACCATGGTGCGAAAATCCCAGTATTCCCATAAACGAACGTTCATGATGGCCCCAACACCCATGCCGGGAAAGGTGAGCGAACGCACCGTCATGAGGGTGTCGAAATTCAATACTTCTTGGGCGGTGCTGTACTTCATTTGTCCTTGATTGCCCATGAGGCTGAAACCGAAATGCACCTTTTTAAGATCGTACAAAGGGTTGCGCTCTTGGGCATGCAAATGGCCTGAAAGCACCATCAACCCTATCACCAGCAGTTTTTTCATTTTCTGCCGCTGTAAATGGAACAAATGCCAAAACTCAAACGGCGGTCTGCTGCTTTATGAAAGCCCGCATCCACCATCAATTGGTTGAAGGCATCACCTTCGGGGAAAGATTTTACCGATTCAGGCAAATAGGTGTAAGCCGATTTGTGTTTGGATAACATACGCCCCCATACGGGCAAGATGTATCTGAAATAGAAATGGTATACCTGCTTCACCGGAAATTTCTTAGGGTTGCTAAACTCCAGAATGATCGCTCTTCCGCCGGGGCGAAGGATGCGGTTCATTTCTTTGAGTCCTTTGCTGAGATTTTCGAAGTTACGCACCCCAAATGCAACGATCACCGCATCGAAACTATTGTCTTCGAAGGGCAAATTCTCTGAATCGCCTTGCAAAAGCCGTATTTGTTCCAAGCCTCTTTTCTGCAATTTCTCGCGTCCAATGGACAGCATGCCCTCCGACAAATCAATGCCAATCACCTCTTCAACGCCGGCTTTGTGAGCTGCGATGGCAAAATCTGCCGTACCGGTGGCCACATCCAATACCTTGTCTGCTTTTTCTTCCATCAGCATGCGGATGGCTTTTTTGCGCCAACTTTGGTCGATGCCCATGGAAAGAAAACGATTCAGAAAGTCGTACTGACCGCTAATGCCATCGAACATTTCCTGAACCTGGGTCTTTTTACTTTTCCCTGATCCTGATTCGGGTTGTACGGGGTGGATGTAATCTGTTGAACTCAATTGTTTTTTATTGCGTGTAGCCTGCCGGCTTTTAAATAAGTTTGCAAATATCTATTATGTTCATTAAAAGCTCAAAATTCCTCAAATCCTTCACCTCTTGGAAAGACATGCCCGCAGATCGGCGCCCGGAGTTTGCCTTCATTGGCCGTTCAAATGTGGGCAAATCTTCTCTGATCAATATGCTGTGCAACCGAAAGGAATTGGCCAAAACGAGCTCCGTTCCTGGAAAGACGCAACTGATCAACCGCTTTTTGATCAACGATGCCTGGTGCATTGTGGATTTGCCGGGTTATGGATTTGCCAAAGTGAACTCCAAAAAGAAGGCCCGATTCAGTGAAATGATCGCCGAATACTTGTTGAACCGAGAGCAACTGCTGCAGGTAATGGTGCTGGTGGATCTTCGCATTCCGCCCCAAGCCATCGATCAGGAGTTTATGCAGTGGTGCGGTGAAAATGAAATTCCCTTTATGATTGTTTTCACCAAAGCAGATAAGCTGAGCACAACCAAGTTGGAGATGAGCATAGAACACCAAAAAGCGGCCTTGCATCAAAACGGATGGGAAGAATTACCGCCCATGATGGTGACCTCTTCGCGCAAACGATCGGGAAAAGATGAGCTCATTGCACACCTGAATGAAGTCATGCAACAGGCTTAGTGCAGAAGGGCGCTGAAACCTGCATTCACAAAATACCAATAGATATCATGGCCGTCTGCAGCTGTTGAACTTGGTTTCATGCGCATGCCGGCGGAGAAATCGAGTTGTAAATGGGGTTTGATCTGATGCACCAGCCCTCCATCGATCATGGGGTTAAAAGCGGGTCCTCCAATGAGCTGCAGTTTTTCCAGAAACAACTCGGCATACAACAGGCTTTTGTTGCTGGCTTGAAACTGGTTGTTAAAGGTCATGGAGAATTCATTTTGGAAGCTGTTGTAGATGCTGTTGTGCAAAAACGCATACTTGCCCCCAGACTGGTATTGGTAAATCAATCGGAACTGCCCCTCGATAGGGCGGTTGTTTGAATACCTTGTTCCGAGCACTGCCACTTGGGCCTCGGCCTGCAGACTAAGCAGCTGTTGATCACGTTTAATCAACGAACGCTTGAAGCCGATGGATGGAGCGCTGTAAGCATATCCGAAGTTCGCGGGCATATACCCGTTGGTCATGAAATAAGTATGCTTGTAAAACTGCATGCCCAAGCGCAACTCTGTTTTGTTGCCCAGGCCTGCTTTGAAAAGAACTTCCGGTAATGTCCTTCTTGAAGAGCCGGTTGAGCCCAGCATTTCAGCTCCGGTTCCGATTTCAATTTGATAGGAGGCGGCAGGCACGGTGTAAGGGGTGCTGCTAAAACCCGGCCGATCGGTGGCAATGGTATCCTGTTGGGCGTGCACGGCACAGCTGAGCAGGAACAGAAGACTAAAAACGGCTGTTTGTTTCATATATCAACTGAGTTGGTTTTGCAATTCCGGTAAAAGTTTATGGGGCTTTTTGCCTTCGTGCACCACGGCATTCACAAAATCAAGGATGGGCATGAACAGTCCCAGTTCCTGATTCATTTCATATACCAAATGGGTGGCGTAATAACCTTCGGCCACCATGTTCATTTCCATCTGAGCAGCTTTTACGGAATAGCCCTTGCCAAGCATGTTGCCAAACATACGGTTGCGGCTGAATTGCGAATAGGCGGTTACCAGCAAATCGCCAAGATAGGCCGATTGGTTGATGTCGCGTTCAATGGGGTGCACCGCATCGATGAAACGCTTTATTTCCCGAATGGCATTGCTCACCAGCACGGCTTGGAAGTTATCGCCCGATCCGCAACCATGGCAAATGCCCGAGGCAATGGCATAGATGTTCTTCAATACGGCGGCGTATTCCGTGCCATAAATATCATCACTCTCAATGGTTTTGATGTAGCGTGTATTGAGCAGCGATGCGTTGCGTTTCATTTCAGTTTCGTTTTGCGAGGCAACGGTGAGATAACTGAGGCGTTCGAGTGCCACTTCTTCTGCATGGCAGGGACCGGTAATCACCGTGATTTGTTCTGAATTGAGTCCGAATTTTCTCGGGAGGTATTCGCCTATTATTTCCCGACTTTCAGGAATCACCCCTTTGATGCCACTTAAAATGTGTTTCCCCTTAAAATGCAATGGATTCAATTCTTGCAGGGCTTCTGCAACAAAAGCGGAGGGTGTTACCAGCAAGATGCGATCACATTTTTCAAAAACTGCCTCCACATTGCTGAGGCAGAGCACCATCTCGGTGTTGATTGCAACACTGGATAGGTAAGAGGGGTTGTGCTGGTATTTCTGGATATAGGCAACGGTTTCAGGATTTCTCATCCACCAATAAACCTGCTTATCGAGGGGGTTGTCTTGCAGTATTTTCACCAGGGCCGTTGCCCAGCTACCACCGCCTATCACCCCTATGTTCATCTTTCCTTCTTGCATGGCACGTTATGCAAAGAAAGAATTTTTCAGAAGAGTAGCGAGGGGCTGCGCGTTACTTCTTGGTCACTTCTACCGGGCTGCCGTCTTTTAGGCTGCGGCTGAGAATGTTGTAGGGCCCGGAGATCACAGACATGCTGCTGTCAACCCCGCTAACAATCTCAATGTATCTGCTATCTTGGATGCCTGTTGCTACTTTTTTCACAAAGGCTTTTCCATCCTCTTCAATGAACACCACTTCATCCCTGAGTGAGGCGGCCCCTTTTTCTTCATTTTCACGCGTGGTTACACACTCAATGGGCAGTGAAAGCACCCCATCTCTTTTTTCTGTTTCTATTTCAACACTGGCAGACAAACCCGGCAGGAAAGGGGTGCTGCTAACCTTCTGTAAGTCTGCATACGAACTTTGCAGAATGAGCACCTTTACTTCGAAGTTTGCAATTTCTGAAGTACCAGACATGCCTGTGCCTGTCATGGCTGATTTGGCAATTTCAGTAACAATGCCGGCAAACTGCCGCGAACCATAGGCATCCACTTCTATGCGGGCAGTATCGCCTTTGCTGATGCTCAGGATATCGTTTTCATTCACTTCAACAATCACTTCCATTTGACTGAAGTTGGAGATCACCATCATCTCTGTACCCGCCATTTGGGCCGTGCCCACCACTTTTTCACCTTTTTCGATGTTCAACCTTGAAACAACCCCTGCAGCGGGTGAATAAATGGAGGTTCTGCTGAGGTTTTCTTTGGCCTCATTCAAACCGGCCTGTGCATTTTGAACACCGAAACGAGCGGCTTGAACCCTCTCGCGGGCGGCTTTCAGTTCTTCGAAGGCCACTTCGTAAGAAGCAGTAATGGCATCGAACTCGGCCTTGCTGATTACTTTGTCTTGAAACAGTTTTTTGTTTCGCTCGTAGTCGTTCTCGGCTTGTACAAATCGGCTTTGTGCCTGTTTAACCGCAATTTCGCTGGTGCTCAGATTCACTTTTGCACTGTTCAAACCGGCGGTTGCGCGATCCACGGCGGTGAGGTACAATTCAGGCCAAATTTTGGCGAGCAATTGCCCCTGTTCTACCGTATCGCCTTCTTCCACATGCAGTTCGGTGATTTCCCCGGACACATCTGCACTGATTTTAATATCGGTTTCTGGTTGAATCTTTCCGTTGGCTGCAACGGTTTGCACGATGGTGCGAAGCGCAGCCTTGCTGGTTTCCACTTCATAAGCCGAAGCCTGGCGCGATTTATTGATCCAAAGCAGTACGGCTATTACGGCTGCTGCGCCTACCAAAATGAGAATGCGTTTTTTCATGAAGCTTGACTATCTGATTTGTAATGGTTCTCCCTGGTAAAACAGGAGGATGTTTTTTCTGAAGATGTATTCGTAAAGGGCCTGTAAACTGTTCAGCTGGCTGTTGGCCCAATTGTTTTTTGCATTCACCAACTCAGCACTGTTGAGCAAGCCTGCCTCAAATCGCTTGTTGCTGTATTCGAAGTTTTCTTGCTGTGCCCGCTCACTTACAACAGCAGCGGCGTATCGTTTTCGAGCCGACTCGGCATTTACATAGGCATTGGATACATCGGTGTACAATTGATTTTTTGCCTGCGCAAGATTCAAGGCCTGTTGCCTGCTTTGTAGTTCACTCAAGGCAATGCGGTTGTGCACCTGCAGGTTGTTTAAAATGGGAATGTTTAAACCGAATCCTACGGCCTGACCGAAGTTGTCGCCCAACTGAGTGCCAAAGGGCGTTACGCGGTAACTGATATCAAAGTCGGGCACAACCACGGGCGTGCCATCGGTTTGCAGATATCCTATTTCCCGAACGCCCACGGGGGTCAATTGTTCAATTTCTCTTCGCGATTCTGAGTATACGGTGTTCATGTTGGCGAACATGCTCAAACGCGGACTTCTTCCCCCTCTTGCTACCCGTTCCGCAATGGAGGCTGACTCAACCCGCAATTGGGCGGCTTCAATCTCGGGCATGTTTTCCAGCGCCTTTTGATAAACTGCTTCCAAACTGATGTCCAAGCCTGAAACATCGGTGTCCAATGACGGAATTTCCACCGTGAAATTCACCGACGGTTCCAGCATCAATAGGGTTTTTAAAGCTACATAACTTTGGCTAAGATTGTTCTCGGCATTCACCAGGTTCAATTGATCATTGGCCTTTTGCGCTTCTAAATTCAAAAGTGACAAACGATTGATGACGCCGCCATCCAGCAGTTTTTGGCTCCGCTCTATTTGCGCTTGGGTGATGCTCAACTGCCCTTTGATGATGTCTACCTGCTTGTGTGCCTGAACAATTTGCAGGTAAAGGGTGCTCACATTCAAGGAGATGTTGTTTTTCAAGACCTCCACATCTTTGAGGGCGGCCTGCAAATCGGTTTTCGACTGCAAAATGTTGTTGTAATTCTGCAATCCGTTGAACAATACCACCCCACTCTGCAAGGAAAAACTGTTCGATTGAATGCTCTGGTTCACAAACTGGTTGGTGAAAGGGTCAATGGTTCGTCCGAAATTGTAATTGTGACCTGCATTGATATTTAAGCTGGGCAGAACGTTGGCTTTGCTCTGCAATAGGTTGGTTTCACTTTGGCTAACACCCAGCAACTGCTGTTGAATACTTATGTTGTGCGTGAGGGCGTGCTCAATGCAATGTTGCAAGTTCCATGTCTCTTGGGCGTTGCCATGCATGGGGGGCAAAAAAAGAATGAGCGCGAATGTTAAAGCGGAAAATAACCTTCTCATGTCTGCGAAGTTAGTGGCCTTTTGCATACCTCTGCCGGCCATTCGATCAATAATTGATAAAATCTGATGACTCTGATGGATGATTTTTGAATGAAGAATTAGTTCGATGGGTAAGCCGAAGGTGCAAACGCCCTTGCGGTAAAGAGCTTATACCGGCGGCATAGTGAGGGATGGATGTTTTTGAAACCACTACTTTTGGAAAGTGAATTTGTTGTACCGACCAATATGGGGGCCTTTGCTTTT
>CAZYJD010000063.1:0-12031 GCA_964647785.1 uncultured Chitinophagaceae bacterium | reverse complement strand
TTCGTGCCAAACTTCGTGTACTTTGTGGTGAAAAGCGGGAGGACGGGAGGGAGTTGGGCAGTTAGGTGGGGCTTAACTTCTTAAACCCTCTAAACCTTCTAAACCGGGAACATCTGTGCTTCTGCGCCCCAAGGAGATTGCTAGACTGTTAGATTCTTAGAAATCATACCCGCGGTGGCGGGACGGAAAGTCTAAACCTTCTAAACGCTTTAAACCTTATAAACCCAGAATATCTGCGCTCTGTGCCCTGCGCTCTGCTCCCGATAGCCATCGGGACTGAGCCCTGTGCTCTGAGCTCTAAGCCCTCACCTCTATATCAGCTCCACGATTCCTCCGATCCGGCTAAGGTCATATGCGCTGTAAGCAAGCAACGGGCGACTGGAAGTGGGTTCACAGGGGACGTAATTCTTGCCCTCATAATTGAATGTTTGACCGCCGTGAAAACCAGGGATATGAAAAGCCAGTCCTAAGTGTTCATCTTTCTTGAAATGCAGGGCCACCGAGTGCATGCCCAGCAGGTCATAGGCCAGTGTGGCCAACAGAAATGCTTTATCCTCGCAATCCGCATTTGCTGCATTCAGGCTTTGTTCAGGATAGTAGAAATAATCGGTTCCGTATTTTTCAAGGTCGCTCCCGTAGGGAATACTTTGTTGTACAAAGGCCAGTAAAAAGCGCAGTTGGTTAATGCGGTTCATTTCGCGCATGTGCAAGCGCAATTGTGGATAGAGACTGCTTTTAACTTCTGCTGAAAGGGTGTTCCGGACGAATGATTGACCTATGGGCATATCAGGTAAATCATACATGTATTCGATGAGAGATTGGTTCAGCGTGAAAGGAATCAGCAGTGTGTCGCCTAACCAATTGAATTCAAGCGATTTTTCAGTTTTTCTTGCATTTACCGCAGGCAGTTGATGGCGTTTTGCCCGAATCACCCGGAGGTCATGTTCCTGATCATTCAAGATTTGATGGTGCAAGCCATTGGGCGCATCTTCAAAGTTTAGGTGGGTGTATTTACGACCGTTGTAATAAATGTAAACATATCTCCTGGGTGTGAAATCAATTCTTCCAAAACAGTTGAGGCGCTCGTCTGTGCGGCTCAAGAGAACGTCGAAGTGCAGTTCGCGCAATATTGCGTATTCAAGCAACACTTGTTCATTCATGCTTTGATGTCGAAGCCATTGGCGACTTAATTTTTTAACCAGCATGAGCTTGCCGATATCATCGAGCTCAAACTGTTCAGAACTAAATGAAATCCGTTGTGCAAGGAGATTTAATTGATGGCCACGCATTCTTTCCAATTGCAGACGGATATCCTGCTTTTCCAGGGATGCCAGGTGTATTTCATCCATCACAGGGTGATAAAAGAAACCCAGATCATGACCATAAAAGTGCACGCTTCTGTAGCGGTCGGTACCCGCTTCTGAGTGCTGATTCTTGATGGCAAACATCAACAAAATGATAGGTATTGCTCTGAACAGGGATTTCATGATCTCCTCTTTTACTAGGAAAACTCAAAACACATGCCCGTATTGCCTTTGTCTTCCAATTTAACGCTGGGCTGACCTGAAGATGTGGAATTCAAAGGGAAAACAAAATGAGACAAATGAATACCTTCGCTGCAAAATCAACACATGAAGGCAATCGTTTTTCCCGGACAAGGTTCACAATTCCCAGGGATGGGTAGAGAACTGTATGAAGGTCATCCTGCTGCAAAAGAGATGTTTGAGCTGGCCAATGACATCCTTGGATTTCGTCTCTCAGATATCATGTTTGAGGGAACAGATGAAGATTTAAGAGAAACACGCGTAACTCAACCTGCTGTTTTTCTACATTCAGTGGCTTTGTACAGGACGCAGAGTGATTTACAGCCCGAAATGGTTGCCGGTCATTCATTGGGTGAGTTTTCTGCTTTGGTGGCCAATGGAACACTGGAGTTTGAAGACGCCCTCAGGCTGGTGTATCATAGAGCAATGGCCATGCAAAAGGCCTGTGAGATGAATCCGGGTACAATGGCAGCGGTACTTGCACTGGAAGATGAAAAGGTAGAAACAATCTGTGCCGGCATTCAATCGGGCAGGGTGGTTGCCGCAAACTATAATTGTCCGGGACAATTGGTTATTTCCGGGGATTTGGCTGCGATTGATGAGGCCTGTGAAAAAATGAAGGAAGCCGGAGCCAAGAGAGCTTTGGTTTTACCCGTTGGAGGAGCCTTCCACAGCCCGCTGATGGAGCCTGCCAGGGAAGAACTTGCTGCAGCAATAGCAGACACCCCATTCAACACGCCCATTTGTCCTGTTTATCAAAATGTGAACGCCAGAGCGGTAAGTGATCCGGAAAGCATTCGCAAAAACCTGATTGCCCAACTCACTTCACCTGTTCGCTGGACCCAAAGTGTGCAGCAAATGGTGGCAGATGGAGCAACTTCTTTTGTAGAATGTGGACCGGGTAAAGTATTACAAGGCCTTGTAAAAAAGATTTCGAGAGACTCAGAGGTTTCAGGTCTGATTTGATCATTCACAGACCTTTTAGGGATTAAAAACTGCTTACCCAACGCATAATTTCGGTGCATACAATGGCGCCGTAAGTTCCCAGTGCATAGCCAAGTACTGCCAGTAGTACACCAACGGGTGCCAGCGATGGGTGGAATGCCGCAGCGACAACAGGAGCGGAAGCAGCCCCTCCGATATTTGCTTTGCTTCCAACGGCCAGAAAAAAGAAAGGCGCTCTGATGATTCGGGCAACCAAAAACAACAAACCTACATGGATGGCCATCCAGCTCAATCCGACGAAAAATAGTCCTGGGTATTTCACAATCTCAAAGATGTCCATCTTCATTCCAATGGTGGCCACCAGAAAGTAGATGAACACACTGCCACTTTTTGACGCACCGGCCCCTTCGAGTTTTCGCGCCGGGCTAAAACTCAGCAAAAGTCCGATGGTGGTTGAGAAAACAACCACCCAAAAGAATTTGCTGTTTAGAACTGATTCTGCCATGGAAGGCATTTGATCCATCCAGGCGGTCATATTTTTTCCTCCATAATGTGAAAGGGATACCGCCGCAAATGCTAGGCCCAAAATCATCATATAATCGGCCAATGAAGGGGTGCGTGCAATTTTCTGCTGGTAGGCCTCAACCTTCTTTTTAAGTTCATCGATGGCGCTCGAATCTGCTTTCAACCATCGATCGATGGCTTCGGTTTTCCCAACTCCAAAAAGTAAAAATGCCATCCAGATATTGGCCACCACGATATCTACCAGCACCATAGCGCCGTATTTCTCTTGGTTGAAACCATAAATTTCCAGCATCGCAGCCTGATTGGCTCCTCCGCCAATCCAACTACCTGCGAGGGTGCTCATTCCTCTCCACACAGCATCAGCACCTTCACCGCCAACCGTGTCGGGCGAAATGAACTGAAATAGGGCAATGGCCAATGGACCTCCGATGATCACCCCCAAAGTGCCTGTGAGAAACATGATTAAACTTTTAGGACCCAGATTTAAAATTCCTTTGAGATCGATGCTTAAGGTCATCAGAACAAGGGCTGCAGGAAGGGTATAGTCCTTTGCAAAACCATAAGTACCCGATACTTCACTTGAAATAACATTGAAACTATTAAAAAGTGCTGGAATGAGATAACACATCAGCAAGGGAGGGAAAATCGTGTAAAATTGTTTCCAAAACTTATTGCTCAGTTGAGAGGTGTAGAAAACCAAACCCACCGAGGCAAGAAGCAAGCCGGTTACAATGGTGTCGTCTTGTATCAGAACATGTTCCATTGGGCAAATCTATCAAATATCCGTAATCCGAGTCAGAAGAGGCGGTACTTATTGCTGAGAATTAAGCGGTACGTAATGCCTATGAAAAAGTAGTTGTCGCATAAACTGCTATTGCCTCGTTTTGTGCCTGCTTTGATGGTTTTTCCTCCTAAGTTACGGTCGGCAAGATTTGCACTGGCTTCCCCGGCCTGCGTGCGCAGAATATCGTTGTCGTAATACTTCGTGCTCACATCATCAAAATAGTCGCTGAAGGTTTTGCGGGCCTGAAGTTCAATGCCCAGTGAATAGGTTTTATAGAAGGTGTGGTGATAACCTATAACAACAGGAATGATGAAAGAAATAGGCCCATAATCAGGAATGTTGTTGTCGATGCTTTGTCCCTCTGTTCCCAAACTTCTTAAGTTGTATGAACTGCCCTCAAACTCTGCCCTAGGATTGAAATAAACCAGACCCGGCCCAAAGCTCAGACTGAACTCGTCTCTGCCATTCAATGTTTTATTGAATGGCAACCTGAAATTGGCCATGGTTGTGAGTTCAACCAGATGACTATTCACACTAAGGTTTCGTTTTTTACGAAAGTACTCATCGCTGTATTCATCACTGCCGTGCAGCAAAAGGTAATTGAGGTCAAAGCGGGCACCCACAATGGCATTCTGGTGAAGGATGAATCCCGTTCCCAATGCAAAACGCGTTGCCTCAGGGTCCAAATCGCCCAAACCATCTTTCCCGGCCCCATCGGCCCCACCTAAATCGCTGAGAAAAAAACTCGGGCCGGTATGAAACTGAATCGCGTGTGCCGTTCGAGAGTAAGGCTTGGCTTTTTTCATACGCTGCGCGCATAAATTTCCGCTAAAAGATATCGCTATCGCGATGAGAGTCAATTCTACGACTATCTTCCTCATCCCTTAAATCGGCAAACAAGAATATCTTGCATATATTGAACTTTCATTGATTCTTAAAACAAAATAAGGATATTTATTTTAGGTAAATGGACTTAGTGTAAATATAACACTAGGTTTTATTTAAATTAGCGCTTAGAAAAGGTCGAATTATGTGGATAAATCAGCTAAGAAGCATAGGGTGTTGTCTTCTTTTGAGTTCACTTTCTCTTATGAGTTCTGCCCAGAATGCACAAAATAGAGGCGTTATTTTACAGGGTTTTTGGTGGGATTTTAGCAATGATGCCTATCCCATGCAATGGGCCAATTACCTGACAGAGCTGGCCCCAAGGCTAAGAGCAATGGGCATTGATCAGGTCTGGATACCGGTAAGTGTGAAGAATGATGCCCCAGGAACGGGCTATGTGCCCTTTGATCATTATGATCTTGGTGATAAGTATCAGAAAGGGCGGCTTCAAACGAATCTTGGGGATAAAGATGAGCTCTTAAGATTGATCGCAGTACTTCGGGCCAATGGAATGTATGTTGTGCAAGATGTGGTGCTCAACCATATCGGGGGAGCGGGATCAGCAACAGCAACTGGAGGGCAGGATCCGGAGGCTCTAGACGATGGGAGCACGCTGCGCTACAAGAATTTTCGCTACGTTTCTTACAAAACGCCGGCCTACAACGAAGGTGGCAGGACTTATCTCGAACGCGAAGGGCGGTTTCCTAAAAATTGGCAGAACTTTTTTCCCAGTCCGGTGAATGCATGTTGCACGGATTACCAGAACACGCCCTATTGGGGGCCTGACATCGACTATGCGGCCGGGGCTTACGGAGAGAGCAGCAATGCTTTGTACAATCCCAAACAAACCGATTCGTACATGCGCAATATGACCAGAGATTGGTTGATCTGGTACAAGAAACAATGCGGCATAGATGGGTGGCGGATCGATGCCGTTAAGCATTTCCCAACAGAAGTACAGGAAGATTTCTTATGGAACCTACGTTACAATGCAGGTTGGGCTTCAGGTGGCGACCAAATGTTTGCCTTGGGAGAGTATGTCGATTATAACAAGGCAGTTCTGGATCAATATGTGAATAACATTCAAGGCCGGGCAGGGGCGTTTGATTTTTCATTGCGTTGGGGGCTCCATCAAATGGTTACGGGCTGGGGCGATTTTGATATTGGCAGTTTGCCAAATTGGCAACAAAGCAACCGACAGTACACCGCTCCTTTTCTCAATAGCCACGATACGTACCGTCCTATATTGGACAGCTTAGGGAGGTACGCCGATTGGGAAACAGGAAGAGAGCTAGCGCCTCACATTGAACAAACCGATCCTCGCTGGGCATTGGCCTATGCCATTATACTCGCAGTAGATGGTGCCCCCATTGTATATTTTGAAGATCTCTTTAATGTTGGCTACAGCGGACACCGATTCAATCACCGGGCAACGGATACCACATTAAAGGTGAATGATGATTTGATGAACCTATTGTGGTGCAGGCAGAATCTGCGATTCATGGAAGGACGCTACCTGGTTAGGTGGCAGGCCAATGATGCGCTCATTATTGAAAGAGAAGGGAAAGCACTGATTTGTGCCAATGACCATTGGGATACTTGGCAGGATCCCAAAGGCGTTCAAACGGCTTTTGCAGATGGAACAGTTTTAGTCGATTACAGCGGAGCAGCGGGCAGTGCCAGACGTGTGGTGTATGGAGGTGGTAAGGTGGATTTAAGCATTCCTCCCTGCAATGGCAGTGCCTCTAGAAGAGGTTACAGCATTTGGGCCCCGGAGGGCATCACCACCAATTATTCAAATTCCGAGCGAAGCACCACCCAAGAATGGGAAATGGCCGATGATTTAGGAGACCGACATCCACAATCGCTTGAACAAGGTGGAGCCATCCCATGGCATAGTACCCAATGCAGAAACGTTGGTAAAATCTTTAGTGCTCCGAATAAACCCATCGAAATAGAGGTGTTCCCTGCCGATAGTACGGCCGAACTGGTATTGAGAATACTCGATACAGACTGCAATCCTGTTGATTCAATCACGGGTGTCGGCGGAATTAAATACCGCAAGAACAGTGGCGCAGGCGGTTGGCTGAGCTTGCAATTGCGCAACAGCAATAACCAACAAGCAGGGCAAAAGGCCTGGGTGAAAGCAACTTATACGGCTCCTCAGGTGGTGAACACGCAAAATGAGGACAAAAAAGTATGCAGCTGCCTTGATGGCGAAGAGGCCGTGCTTCACCAACCGGATCTGGTAAAGCCCAAAGAGGCCATTCAATTGTTTCCCAATCCCGCCAATGAATGGGTTTATATCACCTCACCCATAGATGTAAAAGGGGTCAAGGTGATCAATCCGCAGGGAAAGATGGTGCTACAAAACCGACCGGAACGCAAGGAGCATCAGCTATCCCTGAGTGGATTAAGGCCGGGCCTGTACCTGATCTCAATAGAAACAGAGAATGGCACCAGTGTGCACAAGGTATTAAAAATGCCATGAGATTTCTGAACCTCCTCATAGCGCTTGGTATGTTTATGTCTGTTCGGGCTCAATGGGCAGGATCCAACAACATTCGCATTGATGGGAGTGGAAATGAAAGCCAATATGTGAACAGCGGAAACTGGTACATCTGTTGGAACAACGATAGCTTGTTCTTATTCAAATCAGGTGGAACATCCAGCGACCCGGCCATCCTTTTTTTTGACATCGATCCAGTTTACCCCACTACCTGGGGAACCAATGCAGATGGCAGTGTGCTAGGCACCCCCGATTTTGGTGTAACGGCCAACCTTCCATTTAGAGCCGATTTGAGAATTTACTGGATTGCAGGTTCCGCTCCCATCGTTGAACTGAGAAACGGAAGCAATGGTTGGGGCAGCTGGTTTAATATTGCCTCAGCTGATTACGCAAACAACGGCACAGACCGTGAGTTGAGAATAGCCTGGGATGAATTTCCCGGACTTTCCGCCCGGCCTTCACGTTTCAACTTTTTGGCCTATTGTCTGGATACCAGTACGTACAACAGCTCTGGACCTACGCCTGCGAGGTCTTATGATGCAGTTGATGGCAATCCAAATAATGTGCTCTTTGCGACGCCTGATTGTGAATATTACTGGCGCTGTAACAATACCTCCTCCACTGCGCCACACAATCCCTTCAGTTATCGTTCATACACTTTTCTCGGCACCAGTGGGTCACTGGGGAATATGGGCATCACATCAGATATTTATGATTTCTGTCTGAATAGATCCGGAACCACCGTTAACAAAAACGGCAAATGGCACTTCAAAGGTTATATGTGCGTGTCCGATGGTGTGCTTGAGTTCGATAACAACACCGATAGCCTGATTGTAGAAGACAGCCTCACCATCATGGGAACCGGTAAATTAGATATGGAGGGTGCAGGAAGCAAAGTTTGGGTGAAGAGGCATGTTACCAATCGAGCCATGAATACCTCGGGTACTGATTTGAAGTTGTCTACCAATACAGCTGCGCAATTGATTATTGGAGGTAATTTTAAGAATTATGCCGGTTTTGAAGGGGCAAGCACGAAGGTAATTATGCATGACCACCGAAGTCCCCAAAGCATGCAATTGATCTACGGAAAATTCAGCGGAGATTCTGCAATTTTTGCACTCGAAGTGGATAATGGCACCGGCCTCAGGGTTTGGCCAACGGACTCGCTGGTGATCAAAGACGAACTGATCATGACGGATGGGAAGTTGGATGTGGATGATGGTAAATACCTGCGACTCAGAAATGGGTGTGATGTGACGAACACTGGTGGACCTACAGATGACCGTTTTGTGGAAGGCTGGCTGAGCAGGGAAATACATGGCACAGATAGCACCCTTTTCCACGTTGGCGACGGGAATTACCTGGCAAGGGTGGCCATTGAGCCATCCAGCGCCCAGTCAGGAAGAACGTACACTGTTAGGTACATACCATCTGGCCATCAGTACAACAATAATTACAGCGCATCAAGGGTTGGTAGCTCCGGTTTGGATCACGCCAGTTATGTGGAGCACTGGAAAATCTTTTGTAATCATACCAATGATGATGCAGAGCTGACCCTTTTCTGGACTGCTCCCTCGCTTGTTTCCAGCGATACCTCCGATTGGCCCAACCTACGGGTAAGTCGATGGGTGGGGGGCACCACCAATGAATGGGTGATCGATGGAAGCAACCCATTTATCAAAGGAAGTGGAACATCTGATGGCTATGTAGATGCACAGGCAAATACCACCGTATTTACCGATAGTATTTTTACCATTGGCAGCACCACCACGCCCAATCCATTGCCCGTAGAGCTCATTAATTTCAAAGCGAATTGGGTTACAGAAGGATGGGTAGACTTGCGTTGGCAAACAGCAGTTGAAATTGACAACCTCGGTTACGAAGTGCATTACAGTTCAGATGCCAAACATTGGATACACCTCGATTGGGTGGATGGAAAAGGCAATAGCAATGAAACGGCTGCATACCATAGAAAGTATAAAATGGCGCCCAATAACTGGCACTATTTTAAACTCTTGCAAATCGACCAAGATGGAAAGATGGAATGGCATGGGCCGGTGGTTCTGGCGGGACAACAAACCAAGGCTTCTGCCATCATTTATCCGAACCCTTGTGATGATTGGTTGCAAGTGCGCTTTGCACAAACCAATGATCCATGGCGAATCACCGATCTCAGTGGCAAGGAGGTGAAGAGTGGCATCATAAAAGAGAATAAACGAATCTCCACTGTTGATTTGAATGGTGGCATGTATTATCTCCATGTGAACCTTTTTTTAGTAACTAATATTTTACCATTTTATAAACAGTAAAGATTTTTTAAGAAAAAATAAAATAAGCATAAGCTATGAAAATTAAACTAAAGGAAGCATTGAAGAAAAACGTTTCTATCATTCCAATCTTAACATTTTTGTTATTGCTGTTGGGTGCTGAAGAGAAGGCCTTCTCGCAGGCAGGGTTTTTCGGTACTGGTGGCGGTTTGATCTCTTTCAATCAAAATGAACAGGGAATTGAACACACCTACAACATTGATGGTCGAAACCTGGGTGAAACCTGGGCATTGATTTTAGACGGAGGGTATATCCACACCTACAAAGGCAGCAGTGGAAATATCTGCGGTGGTAATCTCCATTACAGGGTGTATAAAAACGGAGCTACACCAGGCACATTCACAGCAATTACGATGAAACACAGTGCAGATGCTTCATTTTCCACCACTGCAACTCCCTCAGATGTTGTCGGAAACAATGGCGGTGATCAGAGATGGACAAATAGCGGACAAAACATCAACCTTTTAAGTGGGTTAACCGACTATGGTGCCACGTACGTGCTTGAAGTGTATTTCGATGCCAGCGGGTCTTCTAGCAGTTCAACAGGCTGCACAGATACGTTCTACTACAGCAATTCCGGAAGCAATTTCAAGATGAATTTTGTGCTCACAAGAGCAACCCAAGCAGATGGCAATTGGCATACCGCCTCAACATGGCTTGGCGGCAGTGTGCCCGCCTCCTCCGAAAAAGTGCTACTGCGCCATGATGTAGATGTTGATGCATACACTGCCAATACTGGAGGAATCGAAATAGCATCGGGTAAAACCCTGGATGTTTTAACCGGAGATACCCTGGCCGTGGGCAACGGTATTACAGGCAGTGGCTCGGTGGATGTGAATGGAACTTTTCTCATCCAAAGCGGAGGTTACACCCTCATTTCGCCCTCCTATAAATCGGGTTCTTCCCTGGTGTATGCCTCGGGTGGCAGCTACAACCGTGGGAGTGAATGGAGCAGCACCAATCCACATCATGTGGTCATTGCCAACGCAACTACTTTTAACCTCGGGCATGGTGCAACCTCCACTGCACGCTCTGTCGGCGGCGATTTAAAGGTAGAATCAGGTTCGAAACTGGATTTGAACAATCCGGCCATGAGTGCTAAACTCACGGTTTCAGGAGATGTTACCAATCTGGGAACCTTCACCCTGTCCACAACTTTTGGTGGCGATTTGGAGGTCAAAGGAGATTTGTCCAATCAGGGCATATTCGAATCAAACAGCAGGGAAGTGGTGTTAAATGGGACCTCCACACAACAGCTTTCAGGTTCATGGGCGGCAACGGGTGGCAACAACCATTTCGATTATCTTAGAATCAGCAACTCATCATCTCCTGCCCTCAGAGTGAATGACGATGTGCGTGTTCAGAACCGATTGCAAATGGATGGTGGAAACATCGTTCTTCGAACGTCGAATCTATCGGTGGATGCCGGAGGAAACATTGCAGGAACTTTCGGTGCTTCAAACATGATTGTTACCGATAGCTCAGGGGTATTGAAGCAGGGCATCTCAACAACGGGTACCTATGTTTTGCCCATTGGTAGAGCGGGCTATAGTCCGCTCACACTGGATTATAAAGGCGGCAGCATCAATCAAATTGAAGCTCGGGTAGTCGACCGAAAATTATCGAGCAATCGTTCTTTGGGCAACTTTCTCAACCGTTATTGGGCGGTGGAGGCCAACGGGCTTAACAACCTCAATGCCGACCTATTACTAACCTACGAAAATTCAGACGTAACTGGCATCGAAGATAGTTTATACGGTGGCAGAAATATCAATGACACCATTTGGTATCGCTATTCAAAAACGGATGTGGCCAACAATTTGCTTGCCTTTAACGGAATCAACGGCTTTGGATTCTTTACAGCAGGTGAACGCGATAGCATGAGCAGCTTCTATCCGGCTAAAATCACAAGGCAACCTTCAAATGTTAAGAGTTGTGCAGGCTACCAGGCAATTATTTTCATCGAAAAAACGGGCACCATCGATTCTCTAAAATGGCAGGTGAACAATGGTTCAGCTTGGGTGGATCATACCACCAAGAATGCAGACACCTTGCGTTTCGACTCATTGATGGCCTCTGATGGTGGCCAATACCGAGCCATTGCCTATGCATTTATGGGCAACGATACCTCTGAAGTTGCGGTCATCAATCTTTCACAGAAACCAAACGTACAAGTACTTTCAACACCTGCCGGAGGAGGCAACAGCGGTGCCCTAGATGTACAATCAACTGGCTCGGCATTGCGCTTCGCTCGCTGGAGCTCACAATCAGGAGTGAACAATCCACTGCCCGATGCCCTGGATAAGACCAATATGCCGGCGGGCACTTATTACCTCATGTGCGTGAGTGAGGCGGGATGCCTGTACTATTTTGGGCCGTATGAATTGTAGAAAATTGAATGAATAATAAATTACTGCCCACGGACCATGAATGTGGAGAGCGTATTGCAGCGGATTCCATAGGGTGGTGTTTTTAAAACGCTAATCCAAAAACAAAACGTAAAATGAAAAGA
>CAZYJD010000062.1:10143-12329 GCA_964647785.1 uncultured Chitinophagaceae bacterium | reverse complement strand
CTTCCAATATTTTACCCAATACATCCGGGTTTCTGTCTTCGCCCACCCAATCAACAAATACATCCACTCCTACCAATTCTTTCTTTTGTCGCTGATAAGGGGTGGTGGTAATTTTAATTTCGGGTGCATCTTCAGCCAGTTCAACGGCTTTCAGTTTGCTTGGGCGCTTTCCGAGACGCTCAATAATGGCATCGGCAAACTCTTGTGTTCCGGCCTTTTGCTTACTCGCCTGGATATTATAGATATCGCCGGTATGGATTCCGTCTTCAATGGCGCAAAGCAGCGCATTCTGAATCATTTCTGCCTTTTTAGGCATGCCCAAATGCACGAGCATCATGCAGGCACCATTCAACAAGCCACTTGGATTGGCAATGCCTTGCCCAGCAATATCAGGAGCTGATCCGTGAATGGCCTCAAACATGGCAAAATCTTCACCTATGTTGGCACTTCCACTCAATCCAACAGAACCTGCAATTTCAGCAGCAATGTCCGAAATCACATCGCCATAAAGGTTGAGGGTTACAATCACATCGAACAATCCTGGTCTATCCGCCAAACGCGCCGATCCAATATCAATGATGTAATGGTCTTGTTCTATTTCCGGATACTCTTTTCCAATCTCATTAAACACGCGGTGAAACAAACCATCTGTATGTTTCATGATGTTATCCTTGGTCATACAGGTAACCTTCTTACGGTTGTTCGCACGTGCGTATTCAAAGGCGTAACGAACAATTTTCTCGCAACCCGGACGCGATACGAGCTTCAAGCACTGCACCACTTCTTCCGTTTGCTGGTGCTCAATACCGGCATAGAGATCCTCTTCATTTTCGCGAATAATCACGGTGTCCATACCTGAAAAATGGCTTTCCACGTACGGGGTATAGGTCTGGCAAGGACGTACATTGGCAAACAAACCGAGCGACTTGCGGATGGTCACATTCAAGCTCTTGTAGCCACCGCCTTGTGGGGTGGTAATGGGGGCTTTGAGAAAAATCTTATTTCTTCTGAGAACATCCCAGCTTTCAGGGGTGATACCTGCGGTTACCCCTTTCAAGTACACTTTTTCTCCCACTTCAATTTCATCGTACTCCAAATCCACTTCAGCAGCTTTCATGATCTTAATCACCGCTTTCATGATTTCCGGCCCGATGCCGTCTCCGTAAGAAATGGTCACTCTTTTTTTGTTGCTCATAGGTCCTTTTTTGGGATCGCAAAAATAAGGGCTCTTTGCCATTTGAGGGCTGTTTGAACCCAGGAAACTACCGTGGGTATTTATTTATCATAGTTTAAGGAGGAACGTTAAATATTGTAACAGGATCTTTCTTAAATAAGAATAGCCTTTACATCCTTAATCATCGTAGATAAACCCGAAAAAAAGGAAATGGAGAATTAAACTCCAGATTGTACGTTGCACAATCAGGTAAACATCTGCCTCTAATAAATGATAAATAGCCGATAATCTCGAGCATATCTTGAATTGGATGCTCAATATGATTGCTTCTCAGGAATTACCCCGCGCACACCACCACGCGGGTTTTTCATGTCGCCCTTATATCGAGGTATCAAATGAATGTGCACATGAGAAATAGTTTGACCGGAAGCTTCGCCTACATTGATTCCTACATTAAATCCATCGGGCCTATATTTCTTTTCAAGAACTGCTTTCATCTCATTGACTGTTTCCCAACATGCACATTGAACTTCCGCACTTAAATCAAAATAAGACGATATATGATCCTTGGGAATAATGAGCGTATGTCCAGTGCTAACAGGGAAACTGTCTTTGATGGCTATACATGTCTCTTTCTCTAACCAAATGTGAACATCAGGATCTAGATTACAAAAAGGACAGTTAACATTCTCTTTTGTCATATCATGTCATGTATTCAAACCCATTATTGGAAGCAATTGAGATCAGAGGTTTCACCGCTTCCTTTAACTTCTTTTCTGAGAAAGGCTCATTTAGATCCGGGAATATCGTCAGATAATCCTCTAGCATCTTGTTTTTTGAATTCTGAATTTTTACTGTTTCAAACCCTATCCTTTGTAGTCTACAAAACTTATCTAGATAAATTTCGGGATTAGGTAATTTATTGTTCTTCACAATATTGATGTTTGGATCTGATGGTATGAGATTCCAAATCAAATCATGTGAAACAAAACTATGGGGCACGAAATGCTCC
>CAZYJD010000062.1:0-10109 GCA_964647785.1 uncultured Chitinophagaceae bacterium | reverse complement strand
TTTTTCCCGTATAAATGCACTCCAGATTAGAGTGTTGCTTGAGAACAGGAATCCAAAATTTGCTTCTTTGTTTGCTCAGGCTGGCCCTTGAGGGAGGTTTTATGAGTTTGTTTGGAATATCCGGTACGTTTGGGTTTCGTTTTTGTAGAAACAATGCCAAATTCCAATAAACGAAGTCTTTGATTATGCGGGCATTATCCAATAAATATTCCGCCCATACTTCATTCACTTCGATGGAATCCTTGCGGAGCATATATGGACCATCCCAATATGGACTTTGCGAAAGTTGATAAATGTGCTTTTTATCTTTAATCGCAGCCCAAGGTGATAGAAACCAATGGGGAACATTGGCATCAAAATGTTTCAACAATCGCTTTGTTTGAACTTGTTTGCTGTAATACAAAAGCTCAGTTATGGAATCTAAACTTTTGTGATTAGGTATATCTTCAATCTTTTGTGCTGCTTGAATAGCCTCTTGTATTTTATCATGAATGCCAAAAGAAACCCGAAAATAGTTAACCGTATACCACGCATTGGCCAACATTCCGGCAAACAAGCGTTGTTTGGGAAGCACTATTCGGTCTTTTTCAAGTTCCTGAACAATGCTCAATAGCCAATAAAACTTATAGGTAGCCGTGGTATTGTTAAACACTGCAGCCAGTTTTGCTGTATTGAGATGTTCATGTGCTGGTAAGTTTAACATGGCCTTGCTAGCTCTTTCAAATATTTCATTTTCCTCCCATTTATGCCTATTCTGTGGCTCATTTCCTCTCCCCCAGCAAAACCAACCCTGCATCCCCTTCTTTCCAACGTAAGCATTCCGACAAACGCAAGCCCACCACCCAGAGGATGCGCCCATTTGCGTCCTCAATGACTGGAATTTCTTTCTTCTGATCCAAAGGTATTTTGGCGTCCACCAACAAATCGCTCAACAACTTATGTCTTTGCATTCCAAAAGGTTGCATGCGATCGCCCTCCTGCCAGTGGCGTATGCGCAAGGGCCAGCAAATGGAAGAGGCATCCACCAATGCTCGATTGCCGGTGTAATTGCGTGGATTCATCTCACTCTCCGGAGTAGTATCCATTTGAAAGGTCCAGCCATGCCATTGGGCAACCTGCCCCTCTTGCCAGAAGGTACTTTCTAAGTCCTGGCTCATTTCAAGTCTTATTCTCAGTTTTCCCCGATCTAAAATTGCCCATGCCATTTCAGCCTGAAACTGCTTTCCGGAAGGCTGCTTACTTTCATACGCACGCCAAATGGCATCGCTTTGTTCTCGCTTAAATCCGAAGGCGTTTAGTATTCTATACAAAACAAATGAAGGGTGTGGATAATGTTTTAAACGACTCATATTCAACACCTTGTGATGTTCATCTTCTTCGATGACCTCTTGGAGAATGACCTCCAGTGTCGATAGAGTAAACGCCTGCTCTTCACGTAGATGCTGCATGCTTTTTAGCACCGCCTGCTGCATTCCGGGCAAATGCTTTTCCATCAATGGCAAAATTTCCAAACGCAAAGCATTGCGGCGGTAATCGGTTTTTGCATTGCTGCTGTCGTTGCGGTAGTTGATGCCTTCCTTTTCTACATACGCTTGAATTTCTGATTTCCTGAATGGCAAAAGAGGTCGGATAATTTTGTCGCGCACTTCAGGAATTCCCTGCAAGCCCTTGCCTCCGGATGAGCGATGCAGGTTGAGGAAAAAACTTTCCACCTCATCATCGGCATGATGAGCGGTGAGCACAAAATCAAACCCATTTTCACCGAGGAGTTCCTCAAACCAATGATAACGCAAACCACGCGCAGCCTCCTGTACACTCATCTTATTTTCTTGGGCAAAATTTGCGCAATCGACTTGCTTCGAAAAACATTGCACCCCCCATTCTTTGCATTGCTGCTTAACAAAAGCCTCATCGCCATCGCTCTCTTCGCCTCTTAACCCAAAATTGCAGTGGGCCACTGCCAGCTTAATGTACCTGCCCTTGAGTAAATGCAACATGGCCATAGAGTCCATGCCACCACTAACCGCCAGCAATAATTTGTGCCTTGGATTGAAAAAATCTTTTTCTTGGATATGCCTATAAAATGCTGCTTTCAATGGGGTGCTTTGGTACAAATTTCGCTTTTTGAATGCGGTGAAAACGAATCCATGCTGCAGGAATTACCTTTGTGCTTCTATTTTGATTGCGCTGAAACATATGGTTACGCTCCTTTTGTGTGCGTTTTTTCTCTCCGAGGCACAAGCCCAAAAACAAATTGAAATACTGGGTGCGGACGAATTGGAATACGACCAGGGCTTTGGTCGCATCCAGCGCTGCAAAGGGAATGTACGGTTCAAACACAACAACGCGCTAATGAGTTGCGATAGCGCTTGGTTCTATGAAGACGAGAACCGGGTCGAAGCCTTCGGAAACATCCATATCAATCAACAGGATACACTCAATCTTTGGGGCGATCACCTGCACTACGACGGCGATGCCAGAAGAGCAAGGGTTGATGGCAATGTGCGGATGAGCGACCGCCAGATGACCCTCCGAACCCCTTCTGTTGAATACCTCATGGAAGAAAAAATCGGCTACTATCAACAGGGCGGTGAAATTGTAAATGACGAAAACAGACTGAAGAGTGGCACCGGAACCTATCACGCATCAAGCAAAACCTTTTTCTTCCGAAAAAATGTACACCTGTGGAACGAAGAATACACCATGGACTGCGACACCCTGCAATACAACACGCTCAGTCGCATTGCCTATTTCTTCGGACCCACCTACATCCGCAGCGAAGAAAACCTCATCTTCTGCAGCTATGGCTGGTACAACACCCTGGCCAATACTTCACAATTTAGCAAAGGAGCCTATTTGAGAAGCGAAAACAACCTGCTTTTGGCCGATAGCCTGCTGTACAACCGAAACACTGGTTTGGGAAGAGCCTTCGGGAATATAGCGCTGCACGATACGTTAGAAAATATCAGCGTTTACGGACAAAGGAGTGAGTACTACCAAAAGGAAAAAAAATCGCGTATCTACGGACAGGCAGCAGCCATGCAGTATGAAAACCAAGATACCCTGCTATTGATTGCAGATACCTTATTTGATCAAACCGATACCGCCGGAATTCGTACGCTGAGCGCTTTTCCACAGACAAGTGTTTACCGCTATGATTTGCAAGGAACTTGCGACTCGCTTGTCTATGCTTTCAACGATTCGAGCATTCACCTTTTTCATCACCCCATACTTTGGAACGAAAACAATCAGATATATGGTGACACCATATCTGTATTCCGCAAAAACGGAACACTCGACCACTTTTTTGTTCGTAGAAATGCGATGATCATCTCAGAAGAAGACAGTGTGCGGTACAACCAAATCAAAGGAAAGGAGTTAACCGGTCAATTTCTGAACAATCAACTGCATGAAGTATTGGTGAATGGGAATGGAGAAAGCGTTTACTATGCCAGAGAAGACGACGGCAGCTATACCGGTGTAAACGACATCCGTTGTGCAGAGATGAATATTGGCATTGAAAACAACAAAGTTCGGGGCATTCGATTCTACACCCAACCGGAGGGAACCTTCTATCCGCCATCAGAATTGCCGGATGATCGAAAGCAATTGTCGGGGTTTGATTGGAAAATCGACCAGCGCCCACAGCGATCAGCTTTCCTTGAATTACTAAACACCCCACTCCCGCATTTTCCATCTTACTACGAATAGGTACAGTTCTTGTACTTGGTTGATAAGTCAGTTCGTTGTTTACAAAGCGGAACCAGTAGAATTGTATATCAGGCTGGAAGAGTGGCATCATGAGTATTTTTAAAATGATTCAATATCAATTTAAGGGGTTAAGAGAAACCACATTATTGTTTTTATTACTGATTAGCAGTGCTTTTCAATTGGGAACCCAACCACCCGATTTATTTGAAGCGGGTCAGTGGGAACAGGCACAGCTAGACAGCATGAGCACCGAACAAAAGATTGCCCAGCTGCTGATGATTGAAGTGCGCCCCACCCTTGGCCAGCGCCATCTGGATGAAGTAAAAAGCATCGTTCAAAATTATCAGGTTGGAGGACTCATCTTCTTTAAAGGCAATGCACTCGAACAATTGCGATTTACCAACGAACTACAAGCCCTCTCAGTTGTTCCCATGCTCATTGCCATTGACGGTGAATGGGGGCTGAGCATGCGCCTTGGCAATACCACTAAATTCCCCTATCAACTCGCCCTCGGAGCTGTTCAGAATGAAGAGCTTATTTACCAAATGGGACGTGAAATTGGCCGCCAGTGCAGAAGAATGGGTATACACGTGAACTTTGCTCCGGTTGCCGATATCAACAACAACCCCAACAATCCTGTCATTAATTTCCGTTCTTTTGGCGAGAACAAAGAAAATGTGGCCCGAAAAGCCTGGCTTTATGCCAAAGGCATGCAGGAAGAAAGCATCATTGCCTGTGCAAAGCACTTTCCCGGTCATGGCGATACGGAAGTAGACTCGCATAAAGATTTACCAGTGATCAACCACAGCCGCTATCACCTCGATTCTTTTGAACTTTACCCTTTCCGATACATGTTTGAAAAAGGGGTGCGCAGCATCATGAGTGCCCACCTCTATATTCCTGCCATCGATGATACCCCCGGTCAAGCCACCTCCCTGTCTCCCGAGGCCATTCAACAAATACTCCGAAAACAAATGGGATTTAAAGGTCTCGTTTTTACAGATGCACTGAACATGAAAGGCGTAAGCAGTTTTCACCAAAGCGGTGAACTGGAATGGAAAGCGCTTAAAGCCGGCAATGACATTCTATTGGGCCCTGAAGATGTACCCGCAGCCATTGAACGCATTCAAAAAGCCATAGAAGAAGGTGAATGGAGCGAAGAGGCACTCAACAATAAAGTGCTCAAAATACTGGCTGCAAAGCGTTGGTGCGGCTTAGACAAATACAGCCCCAAACCCGAAAAAGGCCTGTTGAACAATCTCAA
This sequence comes from uncultured Chitinophagaceae bacterium, assembly GCA_964647785.1. Taxonomy (GTDB): domain Bacteria; phylum Bacteroidota; class Bacteroidia; order NS11-12g; family UBA9320; genus CAZYJD01. The sequence continues at coordinate 5,134 of CAZYJD010000062.1, read as the reverse complement.
TCCACCCAAGGCCAATCAGCTCAAATCCAAACTCATCAGTGAAAGTTTGGTGGTGATTAAAGACGAGTTCCGTCAACTACCATTAAAAACAGAACAAGCCAAAACGGCGCTATTGGCCATTGGAAGTTCGCAACCCGAAACTTTTCAAAAAACGGCCCGATTGTATGTCAATGCTGATTTCATTCAATGCGCTTCCAACCCCTCTGCAGAAGAACAGATACGCTTGATTGACGAAATGAAAGCGTATGAACGCGTGGTAATATCTCTGCACGGTTTGAGCAAATACGCTTCCAGAGGATACGGCATTACCAATGGTATGAAACAATTGGTTTCCTCGCTTTCGCTCAGCAATAAGGTTACACTGGTGTTGTTTGGCAACCCCTATGCATTGGAATATTTTCCCGATCCCTCAGCCATTTTACTGGCCTATGATGACGCTGATCTTTACCAAAAAAATGCTGCACTTGCTCTTTGTGGGGTCAACAAAATCAATGGAAAGCTCACTGTAAGCAGTGGTTTATACAAGGCAGGACAGGGACTCAAACTGGAAAAAAAAACTAAACTTGGATTAGCACATCCTGAAGAAAAAAAGGACAACTGGCTCAATACCAGCAAAATAGACTCAATTGCTCAACGCGCCATAGAAATTTCAGCCTGTCCGGGTGCGCAAGTACTCATTGCCAGAAAAGGCGAAGTAGTTTATTACCAAGCCTATGGTCATCATACCTATGATCGATCAGCCAATCACGTTCAAGTAGACGATTTGTACGATTTGGCTTCGATCACCAAAATTGCCGCCACCAGTTTGGCCGTGATGAAACTATCTGAAGAAGGCTACCTCTTTTTGAATGATCCTTTATCGAAATACCTGCCTTATTTAAATGGCAGCAACAAGGAACATATCACATTTGAACAGGTTTTAAGTCATACTGCAGGCCTTCAGGGATGGATACCTTTCTACCTGCGCACCAGAAAGGATGCAGATAGCTACGATTTTTACTATGCATCCACCCAAAAAATGACTTATCCTTTTGAGGTTGCAAATTCACTTTATGTGAACAAAAGTCTTCCGGACAGCATCATCCGATGGATTGTTAAATCGCCTGTAAAAAAGCCTGGAAAATATGTGTACAGCGACCTGGGCATGATCCTCTTGAAAGAAGTGGTAGAGCAAGTACAGCCATTGCCTTTCGATGAGTATGTAAAGCAGCAGTTTTATCTGCCCATGGGGCTCAGCACGCTTGGTTTCAAACCCAAAATGTACTTTACCGATGACCGCATCATTCCGACAGAATTCGCCAAAGACTTCAGAACCGATTTGATTCATGGCTATGTTCACGATCCCGCTGCTGCCATGATGGGTGGTGTTTCAGGTCATGCGGGGCTTTTCTCCAATGCATTTGATTTGGCTGCCTTGATGCAAATGCTACTCAACGGTGGAAACTACAACAACCAGCAGTTCCTCGAGGCTGAAACCATTGACAAATTCACAAAAAAATATCAGAACGATTACCGACGCGGTCTTGGATTCGATAAGCCTGAGACGGACAGAAGTTTAGCCAACCCTGCGTCTGATCTGGCTCCGGCGGCTTGTTTCGGACACACGGGTTTTACCGGAACCATGGTTTGGGCCGATCCGGAGAACGACCTCATTTACGTTTTTCTCTCCAACCGGGTGCACCCCGATGCAGACAATAAAAAGCTCATTACTGAGAACATACGCACCTCCATTATGGATGTGATTTATGAATCGCTGAAACTGGAAAAAATCGACGAATCTACCGATCACTGAATCTAATAAACCCATGAAAAAAACACTCCTTAAGCCTTTGGCCCTATTCGGATGCATTTGCTTGCTCAGCATTTCGTGCGGAAATATGGGGCAAATCATTCATACCACCAATGAAGTACTAAAAACCATGGAAGGTGGCATAAGCCAAGAAGAAGCAGCCGGCGGGCTGAAACAAGCCCTGGAGATTGGGGTGGGCAATGGTACCTCGTTCCTAGGCAAAACAGATGGCTTTTTAAAAAATGCTGCCTATAAAATATTACTGCCCCAAGAAGTGCAAGAGGCCGAACAAAAAATACGAAAAAATGCCTTAGCCAATGCGCTGGCGGGCCCGTATCTAGACAAGGTGGTGACCGCCATGAACAGGGGCGCCGAAAACGCCATGGCAGAGGCAAAACCGATATTCATCAACGCCATCCGATCCATGTCCATTGCAGATGCTGTAAAAATTGTGACCGGTGGTGATGGTGCTGCCACCGCTTATCTTGAAAACTCCACCGCTGCACAGCTAAAAGAAAAGTTCCACCCGGTAATTGAGCAATCGCTCAAAGAAGTGAACATCAACGAGCCCTGGTCCAAGGTTAGCTCGGCCTACAACATGGTCATGAACAAAAATGTAGAAACCAACTTGAATGACTATGTAACCGACAAAGCCATGAGCGCCTTGTTCTCTCAAATCAGAGCGGAGGAAAATAAGATCAGAGCAAATCCCATTGCTCGCACCACCGAATTGCTGAAGAAGGTTTTCGATTACGCCGATCAGAATAAGTAAACGCCCTTTTTCTCAAAAACCATAAAACACGCCTGCCGAAATAAATGTGGGCACCCCAAGGCTGCTTTCCAAACAAAAGCCAAAGTTGTTTTCTGCATGATATCTAAAACCCAATGGTATGAGCCCAATGGCAGGTCGTATGCCATTTTGGGTTCTTTCAATGTCTGAGCGAAATGCCTGTGGACCCGAAATTTCTCCACTACGAAACAGAATCACCCCAGCTTTAATCCCGCAATAAAAATCCATGCGTTCGTAATTGTCGAGAAAATACAATGCTCTTAAACCCGCATAAGCCCGATAAACCCTGCCCGACTCCAACAGTTGCAGACCGGTAGAATCGCGTAAACTGAGATTGAAATGCTGGTAAGCCAGAGATGCACCCAGCGAAAGATTTTTTTTGATGTGCACATCGTGCGATAAGCCTATAACCGGCGTTCCACTCCGATTGATTTGAACACTGGTGTCTTCCGTGGCCAGAAATGTTCGCAACGCCAGGGCGCCTCCCAAACTAAAAACAGATACATTCCTGGGCTCAGGCAGCTCTTGTGACCTTACCTGCAACAGTACAAGTAGACCACACAAAAACGAAAAAACCCTCATACTTCTAAAGTTTATGCACGAAAAACCGCCACCGATAATCGATGGCGGCATCCAAAGATACGCTGAAAATTATCAGAGATTAAAGCCCTGAAATATATCGTTGCAGCTCGTTCTTACTGCTGCTAAAGGTGAGTGCGTTCATCACCAGAAAGTAATTCTGCGGATCGTACACCCTTCCGTAAGCCAATTTTGCAAACTCCAGCCTGCTGCTTTCAAAACTCAGGGCATTCATCACTTCGATTACCTGCTGTGAGCTTAAATCGTTGTATCGAAGGTATTCTTTGCCCAGGTTCAAGCGGTTTTTGTCAAAGGCCTCATTACTGATGCTATGCATGAACAATTGGAAATTTCCGTTCACCGAGCTACCTGTGGGAGCATTTCTGCGGATGGGTGCACGGTTATTGTCGTAGCCCCATCGATCATCGTTGTCATACCCACTGTAATTGCCTCTTCCGGAGCGATGGTCATAATCATTCCAATGATCATCTTGCCATCCGCCGTTGATCCGTCCGTTTGGCCCCCCTCTTCCCCGATTTGGTGTATTCGGAAGCACGCGGTCAACCACCAGTCTTCCCGGAGGTAAAATACGTGCAAATACCCTTGAACGCGCCGGAACATTCACTGCTCCGCGATAGACCAATCTTCGTCCCACCACCTGTCCACGACGACCAATAATCGATTCAGACACCTGCACAAAATGGCGGCCGGGAGCAAGATTGTTTAGCTCGACTAGCCCCTGAAAAAACCGATAGTGCCTGTCGCCGACTTCCAAATCATAGTCTCCATGGGCTGCAATACGCATTTGCAGTTGGGAACCACTTGTAGGATGCCACCTTTCTGCGGATTGAGCAATTGAAACAAAGAATAAAGCGATTAGAGTAAATGTTGTTTTCATAAGAACCTCCTGTTTGACTTTTTTAGTGCAAGGAGCGTTCCTTCCAAGCGCTCGATTAAAAAACAAACTCAATCATCTGATTTTCAGCATATCAAAGAAACGGGAACTTGATTTTTCGCCCCCTTTTTGTCCAAAATAACATACACTGCGTTTACTCCACTGTAACGGATTTGGCGAGATTTCTCGGTTGATCGACATTGCACCCCCTCATGACTGCGATGTAATAAGAGAGCAACTGAAGTGGAATGGTGGCCAAAATGGGTACCAGGCAATCCTCTGTGTCCGGAATTTCAATGACATGGTCCGCAATTTCAGCAACCTTGGTATCGCCTTCCGTTACAATGGCAATAATCTTTCCTTTGCGCGCTTTTACTTCTTGAATGTTGCTAAGCACTTTTTCGTAATTCCCTCTTTTGGTTGCAATAACCACCACCGGCATATGCTCATCAATCAGGGCAATGGGACCGTGTTTCATTTCAGCCGCCGGATAGCCCTCTGCATGGATGTAAGAGATCTCTTTGAGCTTCAAAGCGCCTTCCAAGGCTACCGGAAAATTATACCCTCTTCCGAGGTAGAGGAAATTGGTGGCGTTTTTATACAGTTCTGCCACCTGCTTCACTTCGTTTGCACAAGAGCTCAACAGGTCTTCTACTTTATCCGGAATGGTATCAAGTTCAGCAAAAATGGAGCGCAATCGTTCTCCCGTTATTTTACCTCTGATCTGCGCCACCCCAAGAGCGAAGAGAATCAAGACCGTTACTTGTGCTGTAAAAGCCTTGGTGGAAGCCACTCCTATTTCCGGACCCGCATGCGTGTAGGCCCCGGCATTTGTCATTCTAGGGATGGATGAGCCCACCACATTGCAAATGCCGTAAACGGTAGCTCCCTTTTCTTTAGCCAGCTCAAGAGCTGCAAGGGTGTCTGCTGTTTCGCCCGATTGTGAAATGGCTATAACCAGGTCATCTTCACTCACAATGGGGTTCCTGTATCGGAATTCCGACGCATATTCTACCTCCACCGGCAGTCTTGCAAATTCTTCAATCAGGTATTCCCCAACCAATCCGGCATGCCAGGATGT
>CAZYJD010000061.1:0-12486 GCA_964647785.1 uncultured Chitinophagaceae bacterium | reverse complement strand
TCGCTGCTCACCTTAATCACTGCCCCTGAATTCAGCACACCTTCATTGATGATGCGCACCTTCCCCAAAGTATAATCTACGATGTAATCGCGGCCTTCTTGAAGTAAATTGCCATTGGCAGTTACACGCACTGATCCTTTCGGAACATTAAAAGAGTTGAGTGAAATTTCATTGGTATTGGCCCCTTTGTAGCTTCCCCGCAAGAAATATTTGTTATGGGTAACATCCTGTTGTGCCAACCATTTGGTACTGTCATAGAGCGAATTAAAAGCGTAGTAATCCGCATCCTTCCCTTCTGGATCCCTGAACCGGCTGCGCAGAAATTTGCCAAAGGGTTCCCTGACCGGGAAAATGATTCGACCTTGAGCCGTATTGATGGTGATGCCTTCAATCAAATCAAACACCCCATCGGGTTTTGCCTCTTGCTGTCGGTTGATGTTATCGAGATTCAATACGGTGATCAACTGTTTTTGAAAAATCTGGGCTTCTTCCGGTTTTACTGGAAGGTAGTTCAAGTCGGCTCCGGAAGGGTCATCTGCATACACCACATTGAGGCTGAAATCAGTGGTTTGCAGTTGGTATGTTCCCAAGGAGTAGATGTTTTTCATCATCAGATCCCATATCGGCAAATCGGTGCGAAGAATGGTTGATTTCAGCATTTTCACCGAGAGGTCGCCTGCCGAGGTATTGGTGGGTGGGTTATCGCGTGCGAACTCTCCTACTTGGTATCGAACGCCATTATAGGTGTACTCAAAAGCCACCGCAAGAATTTCATCATTGTTGAGGGCGGTGTTCAACGAGATATACCCCAATCGCTCGTTGTAGGTGAACTCATTGGGGCTGAGCTGACGGGCATTGGTGAGAATGTTGTAATCGAGCGCAAAATCCATCTCCAGGTTGGGATAACCATTTTTAAGGCGATTGATCACATCATTGCTGTTTTGCAGCTGAGGATCATTTCGGATCAGGTTATAGAGGCGGTTTGCATCATTATCCGGCAAATTGGAGCGCGCTCCAAGGTCGAGCAGATTTTGGTTGTAAGGATTGTTTTCACCTAGGTCGGTGTATGCAACAAGATTTCGGGTATTGTTGAAGTTTCGCCCGCGGTTGGTAACCCATACCTCTATGTAATTGATGAGCACACCCGACTGAATAACCGGGATGGTACTGAGTGCTTCATCGTACTGGTCTTTAAAGAATTGTGCCAGGAAAAAGTGTCGATTTACATCGTAATCATGTGCCTGGATATTAAACTCGGTTACTTGTGCTCCACCTGTTAATTCTGATTCGCGGGTTTCGCCCTTTTGTTGGGTGGCGATGGTGGTAACGGTTAGGCGGCCAAATTGCAGTGCCGTTTTGATACCAAAGAGGCTTTGCCCACCCTGTATGAGGCTTCCATTGAGCGGGAGGCTGACATTACCCAGTTCCAGTTTTTTAATGATGTCATCTTCCTGCCCTTCCCAATTGAGCTTCATTTGGTTTTCAAATTCAAAAGTGGCCTCGGTGTTGTAATTGGTGTTCAGCTTTAAACGATCGCCAATCTGACCACTTACATTGATTTGCATTTGCATGCGAAAGTCGAACTGACCATTTTTTTGCTGTCGGGCGCTGAAAGCGGGGTTTCTTACTGTGTTAAAATTTCCCCCAAAGGTCACAGAAGCGGAACCACTTGGGCGAATGTCGATCAAACCTCCACCAAAGATCTTATCGAAAATGGGGGGCGATACATAGAGCTTTGGAATGAGACCGCTGCTACGCACAAAGTTGGTCGCTTGCGATTTCTGCCGAAAATAATCGGCTTGTTGTTGGCGATTTAAATCGTCGAGAAAATCAGAGAAGCTTTTGCTCTTTGGACTCCCAAGAGGAACATCCCCCATGTATCGCTGCTCCACATAGGTGCCGGTATTGGGGTCGTAGCGGTATTGCGTTCGAATGTTTGCGGGATCTTTCAGATCAAACTGCCTGATTTGGCCATTTTCCTGTGGTTTCAGATCTCGAATGGGGTACTTCAGTGAATCTTTAGACGTTGAATCATCGGCCTGAAATTCAATCGCCAGAGAAGAAAGGATGTTCGAAGCAACAACCTTCTGGGCTCCGGCAATAAGCCATAGAAGGGAACCCACAACGGCGAGCAACAAGCTACCTTTGAGCCATTTACGTGGTACAGAATACAATGCCTTTAATTGCAAATCGGACAAGGTTGTTTTGTAACGTAGAGCTGCTTTCGAATATTGCCGTTTTGGTGATGAAATGAAGTCGCCAAAGTTATAATAATTTCAAAGAATTCTTCAGGATGGCCTCAACCGTTGCATTGCCGCCTAGTTCTTGACTCACCTTTGACACAACTTTCTGCGCCTGTGCCGAAGGAAATCCAAGAGCCAATAATGCTTCCAAAGCCTCTTGTCTCGCACTTCCTCCTTCTGCAGAAATTCCTTCGATCTCTGCGATGCCACTTTTCTGCATTTTCTCTTGTAATTCAACAATGATGCGTTGAGCAGCTTTAGGACCAATGCCCTTGATGGATTTTAACAAGCCCGTGTTACCCGAGGCAATTGCCGATGCCAATTCGTGCTCATTCAGCGATGAAAGCATCATACGGGCAGTGCTTGCACCGATGCCATTTACCTGTATCAAGCGGCGAAACATTTCTCGTTCAGAGGGACTAGCAAAGCCATAGAGGGTATGTGCATCTTCTTTGACCACCAAATGCGACCAAAGTAAAACTTCCTTTTTTCCTTCAATTTGCTCGTATGTCTGCAAACTAATTTGAAGATGATAACCAACACCACCGGCTTCAATGGTGGCGTGGGTCGGACTTAATTGCACCAAAGGCCCTTTGACAAAATCGTACATCTGACAAATTTAAGCCCCCGGGCGGATAAACAACGCCTACTTTTGCAGCTCGTGAAACAATGGAAGGTTCATTTGGCTCTTCTTGGGGTCAACGCCATTTACGGTGCTACTTACAGTTTGGCTAAACTGGCCATGCCGGTTTACATCAGTCCATCGGCCTTTATTCTCGTGCGCGTTTTGAGTGCCTGTTTTTTATTCGTTGTGTTTCATTTACTCATTTATGGGAAACCACAAATTCACAAATCAGACCTTGTAAAGCTGGCCATTGCGGCATTTTTTGGGGTGGCGTTGAATATGTTGTTATTCTTTAACGGTTTGAGTCTCACCCAACCAATTAATGCCAGCGTTTTAATGCTCAATGCCCCCTTATTTGTCTTGCTATTGAATGCCCTGATTGAAAAAAAGCGGGTGAATAAACAACAAATAGTCGGCATGCTAATCGCAGCTTGTGGGGCGGTGTTGTTGGTTGGCGGAACGGCATTTAAATTCAGTACAGATCATGCCTTGGGCGATTTGCTTATCACACTGAATGCGGTTAGTTATGCCTTTTATTTGGTGTATGTAAAGCAACTTTTAATCAAGTATCCTAGTATCCGGGTAATTATGTGGGTTTTTATTTTCGGAAGCATTTACGTCTTTCCTTTTGGCATTGGCGGCCTCATGGAAACAACACCATCGCAATGGCCGGGCGCGGTGTGGGGTGCCATTGCGTTTGTTACCATCGGAACGACCTTTATGGCATACCTCATTAATCTTTGGGCGGTACAAAAGGCCAATGCAGTAACCGTTGGCTCATACATTTACTTGCAACCGGTTTTGGCAGGCCTTTTCGGTTTGGCCCTGGGGCAAGAGAGCCTCCAGCTTGAAAAGATTATTTTTGCCTTGCTGATTTTCAGCGGTGTATATCTCGTAAACAAAAAATGAAAGAATTGCGTTCGATGACCGGTTACGGCAATGCCGAAAGAGAAACCACCAGATTTGGTATCAAAGCCGAATTCAAGGCATTGAACGGAAAATACCTGGAAGTATCTATTCGTTTGCCCAAATTCCTAAATGAGTGGGAGCAAAATCTGCGACAACATTTTCAAAAGAAACTGGGCAGGGGCTCTGTGAATTTAAATATTTACATCCTGAAAGCAGCCGACATGCAGGAAGCGCAGAAACTAAACACCCCATTGGCTGAACACTACTTACGTGAATTCTCAAGTTTTGCCGATGCCAACGGCTTATCCAAGCAGGATTTATTCAGAAGCATCCTCATGCAGCCGGATATCCTGCAAGCAGATGAATTGAAATTTGATGACTCAGACTGGGCTGAGGTTTTACTCACTTGCGATGAGGCATTTGCCCAATTCGACCAATTCCGATTGCAGGAAGGTGCTGCCACCGCCGCAGAAATGCTTGAAATTCTCAAACGGGTAAGATCAGAAGTTGAGAAGCTTCAGGCTTTTGAAGAAGAAAGAATACAAAGTGTGCGTGACCGCATCGGCAAAGCGCTCGAAAAAAGTGCTCAAAGAGAAGACATTGATGAGAACCGCTTCGAGCAGGAAATGATTTACTACCTTGAAAAGTTGGATATTTCGGAAGAAAAAAGCCGATTGCTTTCGCATATCGAACATTTCGAAAATAGCATGAGCAAGCCACAATGTGGTAAGACCCTTGGTTTTATCGCTCAGGAAATGGGGCGCGAAATCAATACCATCGGTTCTAAATCGAACCATGCAGAAATGCAGAAATGTGTGGTAAGCATGAAAGATGAACTGGAAAAAATCAAGGAACAGGTACTAAATATTCTTTGAGCATGAGTCAAAAGCCCAATATGGATGCTGGTAAGCTAATTGTTTTTTCGGCCCCTTCTGGATCAGGAAAAACCACGGTTGTAAAACATCTTTTGGATATGATGAGTGATCATCTCGCTTTTTCGGTCTCCGCCACCACCAGAAAAAAAAGGGCAGGAGAGGTTGATGGCGTGGATTATTATTTTCTTGATGAAAACACTTTTAAGCAACGACTCAAAGAAGATGCTTTTTTAGAGCACGAAGAAGTTTATGAAGGCCTCTTCTATGGTACCCTGATGAGCGAAGTTGAGCGAATATGGAAAAGCGGTAAACACGTACTTTTTGATGTAGATGTAGTGGGCGGACTGAATATAAAGAAGAAGTACCCCGATAAAACACTGGCTGTTTTCCTTCGGCCTCCCTCGATTGAGGTTTTGATGGAACGGCTAAAGAACAGGCAAACAGAAGTGGAGCATCAGCTTCAAGAGCGCATAGAAAAAGCCAGAAAAGAATTGGAGTTTGAATCGCAATTTGATGTGGTGATTGTGAATGATATTCTTCAGGAAACCTTTACGAAGGCGGAAAAAGTCGTTTATAACTTTATAAATACCTAATTTTGAACGCTGTATGCGTATAGGCCTTTTCTTTGGTTCCTTCAGTCCCATCCACCAGGGTCATCTGATTATCGGACAGTTCATTTTAAACCAAACTGAGCTGGATGAAATCTGGTATGTGGTATCCCCACAAAATCCATTGAAATCGGCCAAGGACATTTACGATGAAAAGGATCGATTGAAAATGGTAGAGCTCGCTGTAGCAGACAACCCCAACTTCAAGGCTTGTGATATTGAGTTTAGCATGACCAAGCCTAGTTATACAGCCTATACCATGCGAGAGCTGGGCAACAAGTATCCCGAACATGAGTTCACCATTATCATGGGGTCTGATAATCTTCAGCACTTCGACAAATGGAAAGATCACGAAGAAATCCTGCTGAAATACGACATGATTGCTTATTTCCGAGATGGGTTCCCCGGAGGTGATTTTGCCAAGAATCAGAAAGTTAGGCTCATGAAGGGTCCGCTGCTTAACATCAACAGCACTTTTATTCGCGGAATTTTGAGAATGGGAAAATCGGTGAAATACATGGTGCCCGACAGTATCCTTTCGCATCTTGGCAAGATGCACGATTCCTGACTCCTTTCAGGTGTTAAGGGGTGAAATTAATTACCTTTGCCCTCCCAATGCTCATAGAAGTATTAAAATCTAAGATTCACAATGCACGTGTAACAAACACCGAGCTGAATTATGTCGGCAGTATCACCCTTGATCCTGATTTGATGGAGGCAGCTGATATGCTGGAAGGGGAGAAAGTACTCATCGTGAACAACAACAATGGTGAACGGCTAGAAACGTATATCATTACAGGTAGGCGTGGTAGTCGAGAAGTTTGTCTGAATGGTGCAGCAGCTCGAAAGGCGCAACCAGGTGATATCATCATCATCATCAGTTTTGCCCTGATGGATCGTGAGGAGGCAAGAAATTTCAAACCCTCCATCGCTTTCCCTGACCACAACAACGAAATCGTCAGCTAGTACATCAAGTGAACCAACACCTGCAGAATATCCTCAAGACCATTGTTTTCCTTTCACTTGGGGTGGCATTGCTTTATTGGGCATTTCGCGGAATGGAAATGGAACGGGTGCTGCAAGATCTGCAACAAGCCCATTATCAATGGGTTGCCATTGCAATTATTTGCGGCATTTTAAGTCATCTCAGCCGTGCAGCGCGTTGGAGATTGCTCATTGAACCCATGGGCTACCAGGCGAGACTCAGCACATCATTCTTTGCAGTCATGTCGGGATACTTGATGAATTTCATTGTACCCCGAATGGGCGAAGTAAGTAGATGTGCTTTACTCGGCCGTTCAGACAATATTCCTTTTGACAAGCTGGTGGGGACGGTCTTGGTAGAAAGACTCATCGACCTATTAATGGTGGTGGTATTGGTAAGCCTCATCCTTGCGGTGCAATTTGATTTGTTGAGCGCATGGCTCATGGACAATTTTCAAAAAAGCCAGAGCGGTAACGGTGGTGGAATTCCCAGCTGGTTATTGATTGTAGCAGCAATTGCGGTTTTAGGAGCGTTTGTACTATGGGTGTTCAGGGATAAACTTAGTAACACTGCTCTTTATCAGAAAATTAGAAGTTTTGCTGAAGGGATGATCGAAGGTTTAAAAAGCGTAATGAAGCTTAACAAACCCACCCTGTTCATATTTCATAGCATCTTTATTTGGGTGATGTATTTCCTGATGTCGTATTTCGTCTTCTTTGCTCTTGATGCAACCGCCCATCTCGGTTTAGCTGCAGGTCTTACCACCCTTTTCACCGGCACCTTGGCCATCATTGTTCCTGTACCCGGAGGCATTGGAACTTATCACACCCTGGTGGCTGCCGGATTGTTGCTCTATGGCATAGAAGATGGCGATGGCAAAATTTATGCAACCCTTTCACACGCCAGCCAGATGTTTATGATTTTTGTAATTGGAGGTTCTTCATTGATGATAATGGCCCTTAGCTCACGTAAGAAATCTAAAGATGAAAAGCAGCCGACAGCTGAAAATATTTGATCGAGCTCAGCTTGTATCACAAGTTCAAAATTGGAAAACTGAAGGCAAAAGCATTGCGTTTACCAATGGCTGTTTTGACTTATTGCACTTGGGCCATGTGAGCTATCTTGAAGAGGCCGCCAATGAAGCCGATTGCTTAGTGGTGGGGTTGAACAGCGATGCATCGGTAAGCAGGCTTAAAGGCCCTAACAGGCCGTTGCAAAATGAAGAAGCTCGCATGCACATCATGGCGTCATTGGCCTGCGTGGATGCGGTATGTGTATTTGAAGAAGATACCCCCCTTGAATTGATTAAGGCTGTTCATCCCGATGTTCTGGTAAAAGGAGGAGATTATCGCATTGAAGATATTGTAGGCCATGAACAGGTTCTGGCGGCAGGAGGAAGAGTGCTTACCATTCCTATCGTTCAGGGTTATTCAACCACCAATATCGAAAAAAAAATCTCAGGACGCTGAATGTTGCTTTGCCCCACCAACTCTCCAGCTAAAGCCCAAATTCAAAAATGGTTCTGCTTCATTTAAGCTCTGATTCGGAAGCATGCCCATTGATAAATCCAACTTGAGATTGCGGGTCAAATAATAAGCGGTACCGGCATTAAAACCCAGTTTCCATCTCGGCGCTTTATTTAGGATATTCCCTGAATTGCCGAATATTTCGAAGAGGAGCCTCCAATCACCTTCCATATTGGGTGCAGTTTGAAAGACATAAAATAACTGCTGCTCATCTCCTCGTCTTTGCCAACCGAGGTTCACACCTGTTTTTATGCCTTTTAGCATTCTTGTATTGGCACTTAAGGTTAGTTTTTGACCACTTGCAGGTCTTACATTGGTTCTGAATTGCAAAGCACTGTGCAGATTATACTTTCCCTTTCCATTGATAAGCTTGGAGCGAAAGCCGAACTGAAAAGGATCCATCCTGCCATTGATATCTGAAGAGTCAAAAAAGGTGCGCCAATTATGCTGAGAAGAAACAACTGCGCTCAATTCGAAATATTCCATGCACCCCCAGCGCAATGCCATTTGTTCACGCAACACATGGCGGTCATTCTGATCTTGAAGAATAAAGCCGGATTGTACCTGCCAAACCCCTTTCCCCACCGTATTTACACCCATCATCATTCCAGGTCGACCGGATCGCAATACCGGATGATATTGTGCCTTCAAACCGAAAGAAATCAGCAAAATGAAAACCGATGAGCTGAATTTGAACATTGCCTGCAATGCTACCACATCCGCACTTAGTTGCCTATGACCAATGTCACATGAGTATTGATCACAGGAACTGGGCTTTTACATATCAAGACGATAAAAGAGCGTAAGAAATGATCAAACGCTGTAGCGAGCTGCTATGGTCGAGGCTGGGAACAATTCATTGAAGGCATGTAGATCCCATTGATTGGAGTCAAAACAATTGCGGAAGGCAAGAAGGACTGCGCATTGAAATGCTGTTCATCTTATCTTATGATTGAATTTAACGTAATATTGCAATAAACCTTTTTATACATGGGAGCAACCAAGACCGAATTGCATCACCCCGAGGATGTAAGAATTGCCACACTCGCAAAAGCCCTTGGGCATCCCGCCCGCATTGCTATTCTGCGACATTTGCTCAGCTCAAAAACATGCATCACCGGTGATTTAAGTGATGTCATTGGCCTTTCACAACCCACCATTTCACAACACCTTAGAGAATTAAAGTCCATTGGTATTCTCAAAGGACGGGTTCTGGGCAGCGCCGTAAATTATTGCATCAATCCCGAGCAATGGGATATAATTGCAACGGTCTTTGCAAACTTTTTCTCTCAAGAAATTCACCAAATACCTTGTGAAGAGGACTCTGATCCTCCTTCAATTTCGAATGCTTATCCTGAGTCCAGAGATCGTGAAGAAGAGTTACGACAAATCGCTTCTGCCATTGCGAAACAAATTCTAAAGAAAAGTAGGGCCGACCTCATGTTTGTTTGCACACACAATTCGCGTAGAAGCCAATTTGCTCAAGCATGGTGCCATACCCTTTCGGCAGAACTCGGGCTTCCGGTAAAGGCGTGGTCAGGCGGCACTGAAATTACAGCATGTAATGAACGCACCATTGAAGCTTTGACACGAACGGGATTTAAGATGAAAAAAAGCGGAGCCAAGGAGAATCCCCATTATCAGCTTTGGCGATCAACCGAAGAACCCTGCGAACTATACTCCAAGCGTTTTACGGATGAGCCCAAACCGGGGGAGGGCTTCATTGCCATCATGAACTGCACCGCAGCAGATGACGCATGCCCATTTGTCGAGGGCGCAGAACATCGCTTCTCACTTCCGTATGAAGACCCCGGAAAATGGGATGGCGGCAGCGATGAGCAATATGCCTACGACACCTGTTGCACAGTCATCAAACAAGAAATGGAATATCTATTGGAAATGGTTCACTCACTCATATGAAAAAATTATCCTTCATCGATCGATACCTCACCCTTTGGATTTTTGTTGCCATGGCCATAGGCATCATCATCGGATCACTCTTTCCCCAGGTTCCAAAATGGATCAACCAACAAAGCTCAGGCACAACAAACATCCCCATTGCCATTGGGCTGATTGCAATGATGTTTCCGCCCTTGGCGAAGGTTAATTATGCTTTGCTTCCAAAAGTGTTCAGAAATTTGCGGGTGTTGGGAATATCCCTATTTCTTAACTGGTTTATTGGTCCTGTATTGATGTACGGACTGGCTTTTATTTTTCTCCATGACCAACCAGAGTATATGTCAGGGGTTATTCTCATTGGCCTGGCGCGTTGCATTGCCATGGTACTGGTGTGGAATGATCTGGCAGACGGAAGCAGAGAGTACGGAGCGGGACTGGTGGCCCTCAATAGTTTGTTCCAGGTTTTTGCATATTCTTTCTATGCTTGGCTTTTTCTAACGGTTGTACCTCAGTGGTTCGGCCTTGAATCAACAGCCATTGACATCTCGATTTCAGTGGTTGCAGAAAGTGTTGCCATTTATCTGGGCATTCCATTTTTACTTGGAATTTTGGTTCGATACATAGGCATCAAACTGAAGGGAGAAAGCTGGTATCAAGAAAAACTGATTCCGCTCATTTCTCCCATTACTTTAATTGCGTTGCTCTTCACCATCAGCATCATGTTCAGCTTAAAAGGCGAAAATCTGCTCCAGCTCCCATTGGATGTTTTGCGAATTGCATTGCCATTGCTCATATATTTTTTAGTGATGTTCGTGGCAGGCTACCAATTGAGTCAGCGTTTCGGGGCACCTTATGAGCAAAAAGCTGCCATTGCGTTTACAGCAGCAGGTAACAATTTTGAATTGGCTATTGCAGTTGCCGTGGGACTTTTTGGATTGCAATCAGGACAGGCCTTTGCCGGCATCATCGGTCCACTTGTGGAGGTGCCTGCCTTGATTCTACTGGTACAACTCGCGAGGCGATGGCAAAAAACAGAAGAACAAACGACTGACTAGCGCCCTTGCTAAACAAAGGTGATGGCTTTTCCTGTTTTACCCGCCCTACCAGTTCGCCCAATTCGGTGAATATAGGTATCCATACTGGCAGGAACCTGATAGTTGATTACGAGTGAAATATCATCCACATCAATCCCCCTTGCTGCCACATCGGTAGCAACCAAAATGTTTACTTTACCTGATTTAAAATTATTCAAGGCTGTTTGTCGGGCGTTCTGACTTTTATTGCCGTGTATTTGTTCGGCTCTAATTCCGCGTTTGTTCAGTTTTTGACAGAGGCGGTTTACGCGATGCTTGGTTTCGTCAAAAACCAAGACCTTTTCATTTTGATACTGCGCAAATAATTTGCACAGCTCCTCAAATTTATCTTGTCCTTCCAGGAGTTGAAACACATCCTGATCCACATTCTCGCTGCTGCTTTTACCGCTACTTACCTGCACTTTTACGGGATCTACTAAAATCTTATCAATCAACTCCTGTTGAGAGGAGTCAAGGGTTGCTGAAAACAATAGGTTTTGTTCCCGATTGCTCATTCCGTTCACAATGCGAAATACATCCTTGGCAAAGCCCATGTCCAACATACGGTCGAATTCGTCAATTACCAAGGTATCGAAATCATCGAGGTATATCGCACCTCTGGAAACTAAATCAAGCAAACGACCCGGTGTTGCAATGACGACATGCTTGGGTTGACGCAAGGCCCTTAAATCGGTTTGAATATTGGTTCCACCAATGAAAAAGACCGCCCGTAAAGGCGTCTTCCTGCTCATGCTGGCAAACTCATCATACACCTGTATGGCCAATTCTCTTGTTGGAACCAACACAAGGCTCGAAAAAGGGCGAGGATCATCCAGTAAATCATTGATAATGGGAATGAGAAATGCCGCTGTTTTACCAGTTCCCGTTTGTGCGATTCCGAGCAAATCCCTTCCTTCTATGATGGGTTCAATGGCCTTATCTTGAATTTCAGAGGGTTTCAAATAGCCTTTTGCATGAAGTGCTTGGTGCAAGTTGGGATGCAAAGGCAACTCGCTATACATACGCTTCGATTCATAAGATGCAATGGGTTGTGGATTCGCCTTTTGTACCAATTGATCCATTTTGATGGAAACCGTTTTTCCATTCTTCTTCCGTGCCGGTCGGGCCTGCTGAGGCCTCTGCCGGTAATTTGATGTTTTCATGTGTTAATTTTCGTTGTATAAAGCCTAGCAAAGTTCAGAAGTGAAGCTCTATACAAGCCGGAGAACACCGGAAGAATGAGAGGTCTTGAAATGAAGGTCTGCTAAGACAATAAAGCGCAAAGATACGTAAATTTCTGAATTTCAGTTAAAAAGGCCAAGTAATGACTTTATTACCATTCATTTCCTCACGCGCAGATTTGCAATCTGCGCTTGTATTTACCTGGCTCACTTGGCTATGGAACGGGATTACTCGCTGCGCTCGTGATCCCTAAAAGAGGTGGCTGCAACTTCTTAAGCCTTGGCCCTCCTAAAGTCGGGCCTGGCTTTTTTTATTCGTAGCCTCGCTTACACCTCCCGTTGGTCGGTGTAGACTCGGCTATGCAACGGGATTACTCGCTGCGCTCGTGATCCCTAAAAGAGGTGGCTGCAACTTCTTAAGCCTTGGCCCTCCTAAAGTCGGGCCTGGCTTTTTTTATTCGTAGCCTCGCTTACACCTCCCGTTGGTCGGTGTAGACTCGGCTATGCAACGGGATTACTCGCTGCGCTCGTGATCCCTAAAAGAGGTGGCTGCAACTTCTTA
>CAZYJD010000060.1:0-12497 GCA_964647785.1 uncultured Chitinophagaceae bacterium | reverse complement strand
TCAAGAGCGCAGGGCGCAGAGCTCAGGGCACAGAGTCTTAAACTTACAGATTTTCTGCGCCTTCCGCGAGAACCAAAGGCCGCGCCAGCGGACTTAATCCGTGCAATCTGTGAAATCAGTGAGAGTCAAGAGCGCAGTTCCGATAGCAATCGGGAGCAGAGTGCAGACGCTTAGTGGTACATTTCTGCGTCTTCTGTGTCTTCTGCGAGAACCAAAGTTCCGCGCCAGGGGACTTAATCCGTGAAATTAGTGAGAAATTAGTCCCGATAGCTATCGGGATTAGGAATCCGGAGTCAGGAATCAGAAGTTAGGAATCAGGAATCCGTAGTCTTGAATCAGCCCTCCTTCTGCCACTTTGTCATTTGATTCGCATTGGTAAACTGTTTGATTCAGCCAGCCAAAAAAGTATCACTATGCAAAAAGGTAAAGTTTCCGTAAGTACCGAAAATATTTTTCCGATCATCAAGAAGTTCTTGTACACCGATCATGAGATCTTTCTCCGTGAATTGGTGTCGAACGCAGTGGATGCCACCCAAAAACTGAAGTACCTCAGCTCAAAAGGAGAGTTCAAGGGCGAGCTGGGAGAGCTCAAAATCAAAGTAGCCGTCGATGAGAAAAAGAAAACCCTTACCATCAGTGATTCAGGTATCGGGATGACGGCTGAAGAAATTGACAAGTACATCAATCAGATTGCCTTTTCCGGGGCAGAGGAGTTTGTTGAGAAATTCAAAGATGTTAAGGATACCACCAATATCATCGGTCATTTTGGACTCGGTTTTTATTCGGCTTTTATGGTGGCCGATAAGGTTGAAATCAACACCCTCAGCTATCGCGATGGATCTGAACCCGCCGCATGGCAATGCCAAGGAACCACCGACTTTACCATTAAAAAGGGTAAGCGTAAAGTAAGGGGAACCGATATCGTTTTGCACATCAACGAAGAAAACAAGGAGTTTCTGGAGAGTTGGCGTGTACGCGAATTGCTGAACAAGTACTGCAAGTTTCTTCCGGTGGAAATTGAGTTCGATGAGAACGTGATCAATAAAACCGAGCCACTTTGGAAAAAGAACCCTGCCGAACTGACAGATGAGGATTACACCAACTTTTATCAGGAGCTTTATCCGATGAGTGAAAAACCCCTCTTCTGGATTCACATCAATGTGGATTTCCCATTCAACCTAACCGGTATTCTTTACTTCCCGAAAATTGATAAATCGGTAGATCCAAATCGGAACAAAATATCGCTCTACAGCAACCAGGTGTATGTAACGGATAATGTCTCAGACATTGTACCCGAGTACCTCATGCTGTTGCACGGCATCATTGATAGTCCGGATATCCCGCTGAATGTCTCGCGTTCATCGCTCCAAAGCGATGGTAATGTGAAGAAAATAACCCAGCACATCAGCAAAAAGGTTACAGATAAACTCACTGAAATCTACAAAAAAGATCGCAAGGATTTTGAAGAGAAATGGAAGGGCATTGGGTTGTTCGTTAAATATGGAATGATCAGCGATGAAAAGTTTTACGAAAGAGCTGAGAAGATTGCCCTTTTGCAGGAGACCACTGGGAAATACCATACCATTGAAGAGTATCTGAAGATTGTTGAGCTGAATCAGCTGGACAAAGAACAAAAGAAAGTGGTGCTCTATACCACCGATGCAGATGCACAGCACACCTATGTTCAACGTGCCGAGAACCGAGGATACAGCGTCCTCTTAATGGACGATGTACTCGACAACCACTTTGTGCAACACCTGGAATACAAGCTTGAAAATAGCAGTTTTAAGCGGGTAGACAGCGACACCCTTGATAAGCTAATCGACAAAGATGAAAAGCATGAGTCCATCTTAGATGATGAAGCAATCAAGGTATTGGATACCGCTTTTACCAAAGTGCTTCCATCTGAACAGTATAAATTAAACGTGAGTGCATTGTCGCCTACAGATCATTTCGTATCGGTGATCAGAAACGAATATGATCGCCGCATGAAAGAGATGAACCAAATGGGACCCAATGCCGCCATATTCGGCAACCTACCCGACAATTACGAAGTGGTGGTGAATACCAATCACCCTGCAGCAAAGCGCATCGCTTCAGAAGGAGAAGAAGATCGCCGCGAAGCGCTCATTCGTCAGAGCTTCGATCTGGCCATGCTCTCATCCGGTTTGCTCAAAGGCGAAGCCCTCAGCAAATTCATCGAGCGCAGCATGGAGATGATTGGGAAGTAGGGCGCAGGGCGCAGTCCCGATAGCTATCGGGAGCAGAGTAAGACATAACGGTCAACGTTATTTTGGCATCAACAATCAACAACTCTTCACTCTTCACTCTTTGAAGTGCTAAGAGCGACTACAAAAAGCGTGAGCTTTTTCCCTTCTGTGTTATTCTGCGCCTTCTGCGAGAACCAAAGCTCCGCGTCAGCGGACTTAATCCGTGTAATCCGTGCAATCCGTGAGAAATTAGTCCCGATAGCTATCGGGATTAGAAATCAGGAGTCCGGAATCAAGAGTCCGGAATCATCTTCCGAATCCGATCCTCGATGCTTTCATTGCTCAATTGAGCTCTGTTAAGACGATCCACCATGATGGGGAAGCAGAATGGGCTGGGACGTTTCAGATACTTCAGCACCACCTCCTGATTGGACATGCGCTGCAATACGGCTCTGAGTCGGTTTTCTTCCAATTGCTGAAATAGCACCTCTTCATAGGCTTGTTGCAATAATAAATTGCTGCGATCATAATCGCTGAACACATCGAAGAATAAGGAAGCCGATGCTTGCAAGTGTCGGTCTTTTTGCATCCTTTGGGGGTACCCTTTAAAGGTGAGTCCACTGATGGCGGCAATGTCCCTGAATTTGCGGCGTGCCATTTCGCTTAAATTGATGCTCTTTTGGATGTCGTCGCGCAATTGCCCCGGCTGAAACAAATCGGTTTCCAAACCGTCCTCAACCGGAATGGGTTGATCGCTCAGCAATTCAAAACCGTAATCGTTCATGGCGATAGAGAATGTAAAAGGCCTGATTTGGGCAAGGCGATAAGCGGTAATGAGCCCGAGGCCTTCGTGCACCAAACGGCCTTCAAAAGGGAACACAAATAGGTGATAACCTTCCTTACTTTCAAAGTACTCCATCAGCAGTTGCGATTTCCCCGGAATGGATGAGAGCTCTTCTTGCAATTTCAGCAAAGGTTGAATGGCTGCGATTTCAACTTCATCTTCATTGGCTGAGTGAAGGGCTTCCATCAAATAAGAGGAGGCTTCTGAGCTTAAAGATATCCTCCCCCCCATCCAAGAGGGCACCTGTGCCTTGGAGGCATTTGATTTTTTAACAATGGCGGTCATCCCTTCTATCCGAACCAACTCGAGTTTACGCCCTGCTAGCACAAAGGCATCGCCCTCCTTCAGCCTGCTGATGAACCACTCTTCAATGGTGCCTACCCGCGTGCCGTTCATGAACTTTACTGCCAGGTTGTGGTCAGATACAATGGCGCCTATGCTCAAACGATGTCGCATGGCCAGCCTTCTACTGCTGATGCGGAACATCCCCGCTTCATCTCGGTGTAGTTTCTTGAAGTCGTCATAAGCTTCCAGGCTTTTGCCGCCTTTCAGGAGAAAAGCCAGTAAGATGTTCCATTCATCCCTGTCAATGCTTTCAAAGGCGTGGGTGCTGCGCACTTGCTCAAACAAGGTATGTTCGTCAAAGCCATACCCGCACGCAAGGGTCACCAAAAATTGTATGAGCACATCGAAACATCTTACCAGAGGGGGTCTGGCTTCAAAACACCTATCGGTTATGGCCCGTCGCAGGCTATAGGCTTCTAAAATCTCCAGTGAATGCGTTGGAACGAAATACATTTGGCTGATGGCTTCCGGTCGATGGCCACTTCTACCGGCTCTTTGCATGTAGCGTGCAATGCCTTTCGGACTGCCAATCTGTATCACCCGATCAACCGGCCTGAAATCCACTCCTAAATCGAGGCTGCTGGTGCAAACAACAGCCCTCAATTTGCCTGAATGCAAAGCTTCTTCCACCCAGCTGCGCATTTCGCGGCTCAAGGATCCATGATGCATGGCAATGAGCCCAGCCAATTCCGGCATGGCATCTAGCAGTTGCTGATACCAGATCTCGGTCTGTGAACGCGTGTTGGTAAAGATCAAGGCAGTGCCATCTTCTTGAAGCACCGGCTTGAGTTTCTCAAGCATTTTAATGCCCAGGTGTCCAGCCCATGGGTAGCGTTCCACTTCATCGGGCAGGAGGGTGATGAACTCAATTCGCTTGGGGATATCACTCCTGATTTGCACGGCGTTCTCATCGTGAATGTTTCCCAGCAGAACCCTGCCCGCTTCCTCCAAATTGCCGATGGTGGCTGAGATGCCCCAAAGCATCAAATCAGGACGAAAGGAGCGTAAATGGGCCAGCGCCAGTTCCATCATCACGCCGCGCTTTGAGCTCATTAATTCGTGCCACTCATCGGCCACCACTGCATCAAGCCTTCCGAGCACTTTTCGGTAATCTTTATTGCTCATCAACAGGTGTAAACTTTCCGGGGTGGTTACCAGCAGCTGTGGGGGATTGGTTTTCTGTTGCTTTCTTGTTTTTTCAGGCGTATCGCCATTCCGGCACCCCACCTCAAACATGGGTACACAATCTGCAGCGGCTTCGCTCAAAGCACGGGCAATGTCATCCGATAATGCCCGCAACGGGGTGATCCATAAAATGCGCAATCCTTTTTGGCTGGCGTTCTTTAGCATCAGCGGTAAGCCCAATGCCATGGTTTTTCCACTTCCGGTGGGCGCATTCAGAATGCCGCTTTTGCCTGCTGATATGGCATCTACACAACTGCGTTGATAATCGTACATGCGCATTCCGTTACGATTGAACCAGCTTTCAGCTTTCTCCATCAAATCGGATGCTATGTTTGGGGTACTCTTCAATGTTCAGCGTCAGATTACGTTCATTTCATTCATATGAAATAAATAACAGTTGCAACAACGCACAAATTGTTGAACTTTGAATAACAAAACATTTGTATGAGAAACATAACATCCCTACTGCTGGCATTGTTCGTGCTGGCATCTTGCAGCGATGAAGCTCCTCGAGGGCGATCAAAAATCATGGGCTTTGTTCCGGTCTATGGAACCAAAGCCGAATTAATGGCCTTGTTTAAAATGGAGGCACCACGCAACCTCAGCTCCCCCGGTAAAATCTACTCCTATGGTGATCTGCTTTTTGTGAATGATGCAAATGAGGGGGTGTTGGTCATCAACAACGATGATCCTGAAAATCCCGTAAAAATTGGTTTTTTAAGCATCCCTGGTAACAATGATATTGCCATTCGCAATGGGTACCTCTATGCCGATTACGGATTGGGCATAGTTACCATCGATATCAGCGATGTGATGAATCCGCAATCTAAGAGTTTTGTGGAACGCGAACAAAGCGATATATCATTGGTGCCACCTGATTGGATGGTGCAGAAATTTGCCACATCAAATAATAGTGATAAGGTGTATTTCGAATGTGTGGATCCTTCCAAAGGAACGATCATCAAATGGGAGCACCGCGAGCTCAAAAGCCCCGATTGTTTTAAGTATGCAGGTTTTTGGTTTTAAGCTGTAATGAAGATGAAAAGAATACAAATTGCATGGTTGGCACTAGCCCTAAGCCTGTTTATGGGTTGCACGAATAATGTTGAACCGGCCTTATCGAGTGCAGATGGTTTTGCCGGAAATGAAAACACCACCGGGCAAGGCGGCTCATTGGCGCGTTTTGCCATTGTGGGGAACTACCTCTATATAGTGGATCACACCAGTTTGCTGTATTACAGCCTGAGCGATCCTGAAAAACCCACTTACATTGGTCGCGATGACATGGGCTTTGGCATTGAAACCATTTACTCGGATGGTCCGTATTTGTACATTGGTTCTGAGAATGGCATGTACACCTATTCCATCTCCGATCCTTCCAATCCTCAGTTCCTAAGCCAATATCAGCACATCACTTCATGCGACCCGGTGGTGGTGCAAGACGATTACGCTTATGTTACGTTGCGTACTTCCACCAACTGCCGCTGGCTTACCGGCGCCAACCGCATGGACGTAATCGACATCCAAAATCGCAGTCAACCTTACCTGATCACCAGCATCGACATGGCTAGTCCCATAGGTCTGGGCATACGCGGTAACGACCTCTTTGTTTGTGAATCAGAAAACGGTATGGTGTACTTTGATGCTGCCAACCCGGCTGCTCCCAAGCGCAAAAAATCCTACCCGAATATCAAAGGTTTTGAT
This sequence comes from uncultured Chitinophagaceae bacterium, assembly GCA_964647785.1. Taxonomy (GTDB): domain Bacteria; phylum Bacteroidota; class Bacteroidia; order NS11-12g; family UBA9320; genus CAZYJD01. Next base: position 6,209 of record CAZYJD010000060.1, on the reverse strand, counting down.
GTGATCATGCTCCCGAGCCATATGATTGTTACGGCTTTAGATGGCTTGCATCAATACGATTACAGCGACCCACTCAATCTTCGACTATTGAGTCACATCAAGGTGAAAGGCTGATTATTTATTCGCTCTACTAAATGAAAAGGGGACGGCCATGCAGTCCCTTTTTTTATTCCCTGAGCCATTCAAGTGCTTTTTCGATGATGGGATCGATGCCCATGGCGACATCTGCCGTGCTCATGCCTTGAATCACATCTGGCATCACTCCAAATTCCAAATGCACTCCTTCGGGTGAAACGCTTTGGGTTACTGAGAATCGATAAGTCCAACCATTGGCCAGTTCTCCATAAACAGGTATACCGGCGCCCCCGCCTGTTTGATCTCCATAGAGTTGTGCATTGGGCAGCACTTTTGCCATTTGAGCAAAAGCATTGGCAGCGCTGTAAGTGCTACGGTTGGTGAGTACCGCCAACTTTTTCTGAATCACCCGTTCCTTAGGAGAGGGAATCATGGCCTCTTGCCATGGGGTGAAATCACTGGGGCCGCTTCCGTTTTTCATTCGATTTTTCGCATAAACAAGCGCTTCTTCTGTAAAACAAGAGGCGAGCCATGCGGCCCTATTTAAACTGCCGCCCCCATTGTTACGGATGTCGATGATCAAGCCCTCAGATTGTTCAGCCAAATCGACCATGGCACTTAAATGTGCAATGCTAAGTTCTGTGGCAAAAGATCCGTAGTAGATGTACAATTGTTCACCCAGCCACTGGCAACCCATGGGGCCAATGATGCGAAAATCATTGCCGAGGTAATTCCTTTCCAGCACATTCTCATCGAAGTTTGGCGGATAATTGGCAGCCCAGTCCCAATTGCGACTGACATCAAAATCTGAAATCAAATTCACATGCCCATCGCGCAGGGTAAATAACAAAGTGGCCAAACTGTCAAAAAACTCTTGCTCACTCATTTCATCGTGGATGTGCTTGCTTTTAACTTCCACCAGCGAATCCCAATCAATGTTCTTTTCTTGGAAATAGCTGTAGCGTTCACCAACGTCTTTTGTCAGTGCATCAAAGACAGCCAAATTGGAGCGATCTGCTTTTGGAAGCAAAACTTGCTCGCAACTTGAAAATAATGCAATAATCGCTGCCCAAATACTCTTTTTCATAGGCGTGCCTGTATGCTAAATTGGTAATTTCCTCTGCTTTGCATCACCTTTAATTGTTCGGCTGGATTCAAACGCAGCCAATCCCATCGATAGCCCAAGGCCAAGCGGGTGCCACTTTTCAGCTCCCAGCTCAAGGAGGGATGGATGCCAACACTCAAGGAATTGCCCGGGAAGAAAAACTGTGTGGCTTTTATCCAATCTTTCGCCCCCAAATCATCTTTGCCTTCCAGTCCCGCTGGTAAGCCTGATACTGCGCCCGATTGCAAGCGAAAGCCGATCAGTTGCATATGGAAAAGCGCTTCGAGTTTAAGTGGAGCAAGCTTTCTACGAAGGTTTCTTTGCCAATGAGCTGCGGGCCCAATGGAGGTGTAATAATGGCTGCGGGTTTGGTAATTGCGGGCATCGCTAAAATTGCGAAACTGAAAGTCATTGAAATTGCTCCAGCCCCATTGCCAGCGACTTTGCTTGCGATGATAGAAGGTGAAATTGCTGAATGCAAAGGTTTGCATATTGCATGTGGCATTGAAGCGATTTTTTAGGACTCCGGCGCTATAATCGAGAAAATAAAGTTCGGTTTTGTGTTTTTTATAAAGACCAAAACTCATTCCTGCCGAAGGGGTGAAACCGCGATAGATTACTGGCGAATACCCCTTGTCAATCACCGCCATATGCATCATCCCAGGGCGTACATCTATCATTCGCGTAATGCTGTCGCCCGCCGATGCCATGCCCGCCAAAGGCAAAAAGAAAAGAACCAAGCATGCTAAGCTTTGTATGGATTTCACAGTAACAAATTAACGATGCATTCACCGGAACAAAAAGCGCTTAGTTCAGGGCTTATTTTGATTGAAAATAGGCTGTTTTCGCCAATGCTTCAATTTCTGCCCGACTCATGCTAAAGCTGAACACTTGCCGGATGGTGCCCAATCGCTTCGGACGTTCTACGGTAGTTTGTAGCCCGGCGTAAAGCGATCGCCTGCTCGTGCCATTGTACACTTCAAAACGCCAGCAATCTTCACCTTCTGGCCAAGCGTGCACCCCAAAACTGCCGAGGAAAAATTGTTCCAAATCGCCTTTTTTCAAAGAGACAATGTTTTGATGAAATGCAAAATACCAAGTAGAGGGTCTGAAGGGGACCACATTCGGACTGAATTGATAGTGCAACCTGAGAGGAAACTCTTTGGGATTTTTAGCAAGTTCATCGCTCATCATTCTACAGACTTCGCGCCACCCCACGCTTTGCATAAAGCGCCGGGTATGCACCATGCCCTCGTGAAAGTACCGCCATTCAGGCCCTTTGCCAAATACAAACTCTGCCATTAAAATGGCCACCCCGTTTCGTTCTTGACTCAAGAAGATGCGTTGCTTTTCTCGTTCATTCAGCTGCTGGTATTGCTGCACCCTTTTTACGCTAAAGCGGTGGGAGAGCACTTCTAAGGTCTGATAAAAGGTGTTTTCCAGCAAAGAGTAACGGCTATCTTGTGCATTGCAAACCAATGCCATCAGAATCAACCCTATGAGCCACCACCCTTTTTTCATGCAAACAATACACTGCCCAATCTTAGAATGCTGGCACCACATTCCAACGCCAGGAGATAATCGTTGCTCATGCCCATGCTTAACTCGTTAAAAGCTGGAGGGTTGCCCATCTGCGCAGAACATTCTTGCAGCAGGTCCTTCAGTCCTGAAAATTCTCTACGCACCTGCTCCTGATCGGGGGTGTTGCTGGCCATGCCCATCAGTCCGCGCCACTCAATATTTTGCATTTGCCTGCATTCATGTGATTTCAAAAAATCCAGCAATTCCTCCCGGCTAAAACCGAACTTACTTTCTTCGCTGGCAATGTGCACCTGCAGCAAACAGGGAATGCTTCTTCCAGCCGAAAGTGCTTGCTTATTGATCTCAGCAGCCAGCCTTGGGCTATCCACGCTATGGATCATATGCACCCAGGGCGCAATGTATTTCACCTTGTTGCGCTGCAAATGCCCAATCATGTGCCAGCGGATGTCATCGGGCAGCTCTTCTTTTTTGCGCTGCAGCTCCTGCACCCGGTTTTCGGCAAAATCGCGCTGTCCGCATTCGTACAACGCCATGAACTCTTCTTCGCTCCTGTATTTGCTTACGGCAACCAAAAGCACATCTTCCGGTAGTTCTTGTGTAATTTTGTTCCAGTTTTTGGCTATGCTCATGAGGGATCAAATGTACAAATTGAAGATGGGAATGGGGGCAATGCTCCTATTGCTCATGGGATGCGTGGCCGATCAACCCGAGGTTCCGGCCGAACTGCTTCAGCCCGAAGCCATGATCGATATCCTCACCGACATCCATCTGGTGGAGGGAAATGCCCAGGTTGCAAGACGCTTCACCAATGCCGGGCTCGATTTCTATGACAGCAGTTACCGTCTGATTTACGCCATCCACGAAACGGATATGCAAACATTTGACAGCAGTTATCGCTTTTACATACGTCACCCGCGCTTTTTCGAGGAAATGTATCAGCAGGTGATCGATAACATCAACCATTTTGAAGAGCAGAAGTAAGCTGTACCCCAATGATATAGAAGGCAGGCTTGGTTTCAATGAGATCAGGGATATGCTCAGTAGTTATTGCCTTACGGACACCGGAAAGCAGTGGGTGCAAAAACTTTCATGGAGCAATCATTACGAGAGTCTGGCGCGTCATTTAAGGCAGACCGAAGAGATGCTAAACCTCCTGCGTGAAGCGGTGGTGCCTCCACTTGCCGAACTCAGTGATCTGGAGCCCCTGCTCGATAAGTTCAAGGTAGAAGGGCGCTATTTACTGCCCGAAGAATTGCTCGAACTCATGCGGGCACTGCTCATCATGCGCGATTTGCGGGCATTTGTTTCCGAACATGAAGAACACTTGCCTGAAATGACCAAGCTGCTGGCAGATCTGGAACAACAACCCGATTTGTTGCGGTCGATCCAACAGGTGATTGACGACAGGGGAGAGGTGCGCATCACGGCCAGCAAGGAGCTGGAAGAACTGCACTGGAAAGCCGAGGGCATTCGCAAAGGACTGGAAAAAAGAGCCCAGCAGATATTCAATCAGGCGCGCAAGGCAGGGCATACCGAAGATACCGGTCCCAGCATTCGCGATGGCCGCATTGTAATCCCCATGCTAAGCGAGCACCGCCGCAAATTGCGGGGCGTGGTGTTGGATGAATCGGCTCAGGGCCGTTTGGTGTATGTAGAACCTTCCGAGCTGGTGGAGCTAAACAACGATTTGCGCGAGCTGGAAATGAACATCCGCCGTGAAATTCAGCGCGTATTGCGCAACCTTAGTGCGAAGATTGCCCCCCATCGCGAATTGTTTGCTGCCTACAATGAACGCATTGGTCGCATCGATTTCATCTATGCCCGCGGCCGATTGGGCCTTGAGCTGGATGCCCGTGTGCCCGAACTGCAAGAAGAAACAGCCGTGGAATGGGTGAATGCACGCCATCCACTGCTTTTGCTGCATCACCGCCAATTACACAAGGAGGTAGTTCCTTTGAATGCGGCCCTGCATCCCAGCCAACGCATTCTGGTTATCAGCGGACCCAATGCCGGAGGAAAATCGGTTTGTCTGAAAAGTTTTGCCCTTTTGCAATACATGTTTCAGTGCGGCTTGCCCGTGCCCTGTGAAGAAGGCTCCAAAGCCGGTATTTTCAAAGATTTGATGGTCGATATAGGCGACAACCAGAGCATCGACAATGACCTCAGTTCCTACACCTCACACTTGCAGGCCATGAAGTTCTTTGCAGATCATGTAAGTGAGCGCAGCTTGTTCTGCATCGATGAGTTGGGCAGCGGCACCGATCCGCAATTGGGCGGTCCCATTGCCGAAGGCGTGCTCAAATGGCTGAACAAACGCAAGGCCATGGGCGTGGTTACCACCCACTTCAGCAGCATCAAACAGTTCACCGGCAAGCAGGAAGGCATGAAAAACGCTTCCATGGCCTATGATGTGGAACACCTGAAACCCCTGTACCAATTGAGAATTGGCACGCCGGGCAGTTCGTACGCCTTTGAAGTGGCTGATCAGATTGGTTTGCAGTTGGGCATCATGAAATACGCCCGGCAGCACAGTCCCGCCAAACAACAGCGCGTGGATGAACTGCTTACCCGACTCGAAAAAGAGCGCTCGGATCTGGAGTTTCAACGCGAAGTGCTCGATCAGAAAGAAGCCGATCTCGATCGCCTGCTGAATGATTACAAATCCCTGAAAGAAGAGCTGAAGAGCAGCAAGAAAGAGATTTTACAGCAGGCCCGCGACAAAGCATCGCGCACCCTCTTTGATGCCAACCGGCGTTTGGAGGAGAGCCTCAAACAAATGCGCAAGGAAGAAAAAGACAAGCACCGACAAATGAAGGAGCAGTTGCAGAAAGAAGAACAGCAGCTGAAAAAAGCCTTTGAAAGCGAGGAAGAAGATGAGGTGCAGCACGAATATGCCGAAGGCGATCTGGTGACCCTTAAAGGGCAGCAGCAGAGCGGGGTGATCACCTCCCTGAAGAAAAAGAAAGCCTGGGTGGATTTCGGAGGCATCCAAACCGTGGTGCAGGTAACGCAATTGCGACCATTAAAGCAATCGGCGCAAATCAACAAAGTAAAGCAGGTGGTGCACGGTATTGATCTGGTATCGCGACAGCGCTCTTTCAGCACCGAAATGGACGTGCGCGGCCAAAAAGCCGAAGACGTATTGCGCGAACTGGAGCAGCGCATCGACAATGCGGTTATTTTGGGCTTCAATCGCCTGCGCATCATTCACGGCAAGGGTCATGGCATTTTGCGGAAACTCATCCGCGAACATTTCCGCAAACACCCATTTGTGGAGCGCATGGAATACGAAAGCGACGAACAAGGTGGAGAAGGGGTGAGCATTGTGCACCTTAAATGATTTCGGATTCCTGATTTCTAATTTCTCACTGATTTCACAGATTGCACCGATTAAGTCCGCTGACGCGGCCTTTGGTTCTCGCGGAAGGCGCGGAAAATCTGTAAGTTTAAGACTCTGTGCCCTGAGCTCTGCGCCCTGCGCTCTTGA
>CAZYJD010000059.1:0-12522 GCA_964647785.1 uncultured Chitinophagaceae bacterium | reverse complement strand
TTATCGACAACATGATTTTTGCCTACTTCCTGGGCATGTGTTCATACCTGGCGGTGTCAAAGAAAATTAAAACAGCGGTAGGTTTGGGAATGGCGGTGATCTTCGTTTTAGGGATTACCGTACCCATTAACTGGCTGGCTTATGAATATCTTTTGAAAGAAGATGCCCTCACTTGGTTGGGCGATAGCTTTAAAGGGGTGAATCTCGAAGTGCTTAAATTCATCGTGTTTATTGCGGTGATTGCCGCTTTTGTTCAGCTCACAGAAATGGTGGTTGAGAAGGTGAGTCCGGCATTGTACAATGCTCTCGGTATTTTCCTTCCACTTATCGCGGTGAACTGCTCCATCCTTGGAGGAGCACTTTTCCTCCCTGGACGTGAATATAACTTCGGTGAAGCCGTTGTGTACGGACTCGGCTCGGGCATTGGATGGTTGCTTGCAGTAGTTGCACTGGCTGCCATTCGCGAAAAAATTCAATACAGCGACGTACCCAAACCCCTCAGAGGATTGGGAATCACATTTATTACGGTGGGGCTCATGGCTTTCGCTTTTATGAGTTTCATGGGCTTTAAACTTCCATTTGGCAACTAATATCAAAACAAAGAACAGATGTTATTAGCAATCAATACAACCATCATCTTTGCAGCAGCGCTGGTATTCTCAGTGGTTATTTTGCTGCTGGTGCTCATGCTTCAAGTGGCTGCAAAGCGGCTTGTTAAGCAAGGACTGATCAGCATAGAAATCAACGGAGAAAAAACGATACAGGTGCCTGCAGGTACTTCACTGCTCACCGCTTTGAGTGAAGAGAAAATCTTTCTCCCTTCGGCTTGTGGAGGTGGAGGAACCTGCGCCATGTGTAAGTGCCAGGTGAACGAAGGTGGTGGAGATATTCTCCCTACAGAAACCGGGCATATCAAACGCCGTGAGCAAAAGGAAAACTGGCGCCTTGCCTGCCAGGTGAAGGTGAAGGAAGACATGAAAATTCATGTGCCTGAGGAAATTTTTGGAATCAAGAAATGGGAATGCGAAGTGGTTTCCAATTACAATGTCGCGTCTTTCATCAAGGAATTTGTGGTTCGTTTGCCCGAAGGGGAGAACCTCGATTTTGAAGCCGGTGGATACATACAAATTGATGTGCCTGCATGTGATGTAGATTTCAAAGACATCGATATCACTGCGCACCCTGAGTTGGTGGCAGAAGGACGCGATCCCATGGACTTCAAGAGCGAATGGGATAAATACGGTCTTTGGGATCTGACGATGAAAAATCCTGAGCCTATTTTCCGTGCTTACTCCATGGCCAACCACCCCGCAGAAGGAAACATCATCATGTTGAACATTCGTATTGCTACCCCTCCATGGGATAGAGCCAACAACCGTTGGATGGATGTGAACCCCGGTATTTGTTCTTCTTTTGTGTTCAGCAGAAAGCCAGGTGATAAAGTGACCATTTCAGGTCCTTACGGTGAGTTCTTCATCAAAGAAACAGATGCGGAAATGCTGTACATCGGTGGTGGTGCTGGTATGGCCCCCATGCGCTCGCATTTATTCCACTTGTTTCACACCCTGAAAACCAATAGAAAGGTAACCTATTGGTACGGTGGACGCTCAAAGAGAGAATTGTTTTACCTCGATCATTTCCGTCAGATAGAAAAGGAGTTCCCAAATTTCCGCTTCTATGTAGTGCTTTCAGAGCCCTTGCCGGAAGACAACTGGACGGAGAAAAAAGATGTGAATGATAAAGAGGGCGATGGCTTTACCGGATTCGTACACCAAGCAGTGATTGATCAATACCTCAAGAAGCATGAAGCTCCTGAAGAAATTGAATTCTATTTCTGTGGACCTCCGTTAATGAACCAGGCTGTGCTGAAAATGTGCGACGACTGGGGCGTTCCTCCTGAAAACGTAAGTTTTGACGATTTCGGCGGATAAGATCCACTATGAAACAATAAACGCATGATAAAGCCCTCCAGTTGGAGGGCTTTTTTGTTTTATGCAATCGCAGCTCAATATTCAGCTACATGCGCTTGCCTCAATATGAGTTCATACTGCCCCAAAAACCATGGATCATCAATTGCTCGTAAACCTGCCTTCAGCGCAATTCTTAAGAGCTTGAAAAACTACATGCAACGTTCTACCTAGTTCCATGAGGTTACTTGCGCTTAGATCAATGGTACGGCCTAAAAATGTGCTTGTTGTTGTGCAATGAGCTTTAGTTTCCGGAGTTCCTTGTTGCAAATTGTATTCAGATTGTTGGAGAGATTTTTTGATTACCTCTCCCTTCGAAAGTTCAGGATTCAAAAAATACAATGATGCACAAGCAACAATGGTTTACCATCTTCGTAATGGTCTTGAGTGCCTTTTACAACTCAGTTTCAGCACAAAACAGCATTTCTTTTCGTTCCGTTAAAGCCGGCAACTGGACTGATACCGCAGTTTGGGAGGTGTTTGATCAGGGCCACTGGAGACCTTGCGGCATGAATGAATACCCCAATGCCGACACGGCAGATGCAAGGGTGAGTCATGAGCTTGTTTATGACCGTTCGCTACAATCTGTGCGTCACCTTTACATCGATTCTTCCGGAAAAATATTTACCGCAAATCCCAATCAGTTCAGGTATTTATATCTGTTTGGAAACATAAAATGCGACGGACAATTGGGGAATGGAGATCAACCTGATGCCGATGGCATTGGAATCAGTTTGGAAGGAAGGCATGACACCATTGAGGGAAGCGGACAATTTCATCCCAACAGGGTTCGAAAAGAACTGCAACCACTCGTTCTTAACAGTGGTCAGGCTGATACCAGCACCTTGGTTTGGAAACTCAATGGTTCGATCGTATACAGCGGAACTGGACTGTACTGCGATGCTGCAAGATTTCTCGACTTTAAATTGATGCCGTCATGTTCACTCCATATTCATGGGGATGCTTCGATCGATCAGATTTCGGGTCTAAATGGAACCACCAATGCCAGAGGTCTTTTGGATATTTATGGATACCTGCATGTAAAAGGAAATCTCTTCTTGAGGAACAACAATTCATCACGTTCATTTGATACCCGTGTACACGTGCGGCCAAATGGAGTTTTGAGGGTGGGCAAACAATTGGTAGGAAAAGACACCAGCACCGGCGATGCATGGAGTATATTCATGCTTGACAGTGCTTCTGTATTGCAGTTAGATACCATCGGTTCACCCATGGTTTCATTTGGCAAATGTGATTCGCTGGCTTTTCACCCTGACTCAGAGGTGCACTATAGCGCCAGGGGGCAGCAGAAAATTTTAGCAAAAGGTATTGAATACGGCAATTTATACCTTGATGAAAGCGGTGTAAAAAGTCTTACAGATTCCATCATTGTCAAAGGGGATTTGTGCATCAGATCAGGTGCTTCATTGGATGCAACCGATAGCAACTATCAAATACGCATACATGGCAATTGGATCAATCAAAACGCTTCTGCAGATGGATTCTATGAACGAAATTGCAAGGTTGTTTTTGAAGGTACAAGCGGTTTGCAGCAGTTGATTTCTATGCGTGGGAATGAAGTGTTTGCAAAACTTGTTTTGGCCAACGATTCAGGGCTTGCATTAAGCAAGGGAGATGTTTTCATAAAAGACACCCTACAGCTCGAAAAAGGTGTGCTTTTGTCTTCCGATAGTGCAGCGTTACAGATGCAAAACGGCAGTAGAATATGGCCTGAAGGTGGGCGTGAAAAAAGCTTTGTTTCCGGGACAATGCGATGGGAAATTGAAAGTGCTGATAGTGTTTTATTTCCAATTGGAGATGCTAACAAGGGCATCAGGGCAAGATTTTATTTACAAACGCGTTATCCCGATCAACGAAGTGAAAAGCGTGTTTTTCGCATCAGTTATGCCGCCCATGCACCCGAGAATGACAGCATGGATGCCGCGCAGCATCCGATGCTCAAACAATTAAGTCAAAATGAATTTTGGAGCCTTGAAGAGTTGAGCAATGCAAGCGGAAATGACCTTGAGTTTAAAATAAGAACTTACTGGCATGATGGTTCGGGAGTTTCTCAAAATACGTATGAGCGCCATTTTCTGGCCGTGGCAAAATGGGATTCGCTCAGGAGGTGCTGGAGCAGGGCATCAGACCCCCTTCATAAAATCATTTGGAATCACTCATCTTCAGAAGGGTGGATAGAAAGCCAATGGCAACAGCAGTCGGCTCAATTTACCTTGGCGGAAGATTCTACCTTAAACCCTCTGCCCGTGGATCTTTTGTACTTTAAAGCCAAATGTTCCGATGGTTCTGCTCCCACGATTCTTTGGGCCACTGCATCGGAAACCAATAGTGAGCGCTTCGAACTCTTGTTTTCAGACGATGGTAAACAGTACAAGCAAAAGCTGGTATTTGATGCCGCCGGCTGGAGCCAGACCATAGAGCAGTACGAGTATCAACCCCTCAAAACATACGGATTTGCTTTGCTCAGGCAGGTTGATTATGATGGGAAAATAGAGGCATTTGGCCCCATTGCTTTGAACCCCTGTCGCACCGTTGAAACAGGACAAATAGAGATCTTAGAAAAAACGCGGAATCAATGGGTGCTCAGCAGTCCGGGAAAAAAACTTTGGTTGCGCAATCTGCAGGGACATGTGATGAAATCTGGGATAAAAAATGAACTGGGACTTTTTGTAATCAACATCATGGGGGTGCCTTCAGGTGTTTACTTGATAAACGATGATTTGGGGAATCATTTAAAACTTTGGCTGAATTAGATCCCCGGTAAACCGTTGTTATTTCCTAAGGCCTCATAACCACGGTCAACGAGCAATCTTGATTTACCTGCTGCCTCCCGAGCCAATTCGTCGCAGCGCTCGTTTTCCGCATGACCGGCATGGCCGCGCACCCAAATAAATTTCGGGCGGTACTTTTGATAGAGCGGCAGAAACTGCTTCCATAAATCGGCATTGGCCTTGCCTTTGAAGCCTTTTTTCTGCCAGCCAAACACCCAGCCCTTTTCAACGGCATCGCATACGTATTTTGAATCGGTGTAAATCACCACTGCAAAGTCACTTCTTTTTAGTGCCTCCAGCGCCTCGATAACCGCCAGTAGCTCCATGCGGTTGTTGGTGGTGAGACGAAAACCTTCGCTCAGCTCTTTTTCCTTTCCCTTGTAGCGCAAAATAGCTCCGAAACCACCCGGGCCCGGATTGCCAAGTGATGATCCATCGGTGAAAATTTCTATGGTGGATGCATTTTTCAATACGGCCCGAAATTAAAGCTAAGAGATGAATTAAATGGTCTTGATTTCAGCCCGAGTTAAATCGATATACATCAGATGTTATGAACATGTTATAAAACGGAACTTTGAACAATATTAATGCTCTGTTAATAATTCGTTAATGCTTTCACTGACACATTTGTGACAAACATCAAAACATGAAAAGAATCATCACAATTATCTCATTGCTACTTTGTAGTACATTCTTCGGAATGAAGGCACATGCACAAGGGGTTACAACAGCCTCGATGCACGGGCTGATCAAGGACCAGAACAGTGCTCCACTCATAGGGGCCAATGTTTTGGCAACGCACGTGCCATCTGGCACCACCTATGGAGCGATTACTCGCGAAGATGGTCGTTTCAACATCAACGGCATGCGCGTTGGTGGACCTTACACCCTTGTCGCTTCATATGCTGGTTATTCTTCACAGCAGTTTACCGGTATTTACCTTGAGTTAGGACAGGCCTACCGCGTAAATGCCAGCTTGCAGGAAAGTGTTAAAACCCTAAGCGAAGCGGTGGTTGGCGCGCAGAAAAGCGCATTGAATACCGCACAAACAGGCGCACAATCCATCGTAGGAAATGAAATGATTCAAGCCTTGCCTACGGTGAGTAGAAGTTTGGCAGATTTTACACGAACCAATCCGCTTGCTTCTGTGAGTGGAGACGATGTGATATCAATTGCAGGTAACAACAACCGTTACAATTCCATCTTCATTGATGGAGCTGTTAATAATGACGTTTTTGGTTTGGCTGCTTCCGGAACAAACGGAGGCCAAACAGGAGGTTCACCCATTTCTCTCGATGCCATTGACCAAATACAAATTGTGGTTGCTCCTTATGATGTGACCATTGGTGGTTTCGCGGGTGGCGGAATCAATGCCGTTACCAGAAGCGGTTCAAACAAAACAGAAGCCTCCGTCTATTTTTTAACGAGGAATCAGGGATTGGCAGGTAAGACGCCAACCGACGACGAGAATTTCGAACGCGAAAAACTCGCAGACTTCAACTCCAATGTATTCGGTGCCAGGGTAGGTGGTGCCCTCAAAAAAGATAAACTGTTCTATTTCCTGAGCATAGAAGGGCAGCGCGAGTTAACACCGCAGCCTTTCAATTTTGCCGACTATCGCGGAGATGCTTCACAAGCTGACGTAGATGCTTTCAAAAATAAATTGATGAACGATTACGGCTATGAGGCTGGAGGCTATCTCGACAATGCAAATGAATTGAATTCCAACAAGATTTTCCTGCGCTTAGATTACAACATCAACCAGAAGAATAAACTCATGTTCCGTCACAGTTATGTTTACAATGAAAACATCAACGCCAACCGTTCTTCTGCCAATACCATCAACTTCTACAACAATGGTATTTTCTTCCCAAGTACCACCAATTCTACGGCGCTTGAACTAAGCACGCAACTGGACGAGAGCAAATCCAATAAATTGATTGTCGGTTTCACACGAGTGAATGATGACCGTGACCCTATGGGTGAAAATTTTCCTTACATCAGTATCAGGGATGGATCGGGTTCATTGCAAGCCGGTAGTGAGCAGTTTTCAACGGCCAACCAGCTTACCCAAAACATCATCACTCTTACCGATAATTTTAAAATTTACAAGGGTAAGCATGAAGTCACCATTGGTACGCACAATGAATTTTATAGCATCTACAATTTGTTCATGCGTCAGAACTATGGTGTTTATACCTATCCAAACTTGGCGAGCTTTATGAATGGTGACAGTGCACAAGACTATGACCGCGGTTACTCACTTGTTGATGATAAAACAGGTGATGGTTCTGCGGCCGCAGCTGAATTCAACGCCATGCAACTGGGTTTCTACTTGCAGGATGAGTATAGCCTAAGCGATAATTTCACCCTTTCAGGGGGACTGAGATTGGATGTTCCATTGCTTCTGGATGATCCATACAACAATGAAAAATTCAACAACGAGACTGTTCCGATGATCGAAGCTGCCGGGTATAGCATGAGTGGCGTTCGTGCAGGTCAGGCTCCCGGAGCACAATTGATGATATCACCGAGATTAGGATTTAACTGGGATGTTAAGGGCGATAAGAGCACGGTACTTAGAGGAGGTTCGGGTGTGTTCACCAGCCGCGTTCCTTTTGTATGGCCCGCGGGGATGTTTACCAATAATGGATACACGGTAGGTGGCGTATTCAATCAAAGCCTGCCATTCAATCCTGATTGGCAAAACCAGCCTACTGCAGCTGATTTCGGAGGAACAGACCCTGTTCCTTCAGGTCAAATGGATTTGTTTGTTGATGACTTTAAATACCCACAGGTATGGAAAACCAGCCTTGGGTTCGATAAATCGTTGCCAAACAACTTCAAATTCACGGCTGAAGCCATTTACACCAAAACCATCAACAACCTAGTGGCTTACAATTACAATGTTAAACCAAGCACAGCGAAGCTTGAAGGTGGCCCCGATACCCGTCCACTTTTTGATCGCCGCGATGAAGTGGACGACCAATACAGCCGCATCATGGTCATTGACAACACCAACGAAGGTCACAACTATAACCTGATGCTTCAGATTCAGCGTTTTGTGAATGAAGGTTTAAGTGGAAGCGTAGCCTATACCTTCGGGCGCTCTAAAGCCATCAATGATGGTACTTCTTCTCAAAACTCGTCAAATTGGAGATACATAGAACAGGTGAATGGTAGAAATAATCTGCCACTTTCATACTCTGATTTTGATATGGGGCACCGTATCAATGGATACCTTTCTTATGCCAAGGCGTATGCCAAGCGTTTCAGAACTTCTGCTGCGGTGTTCTTTAACGGACAAAGCGGACAGCGTTTTTCTTACGTAATCAGAAACGGAAACAGAATGACCAATGAAGATTCAGGAGACAATGATTTGATCTACATCCCAGCCAATCAGTCTGATATCAATCTGGTTGATTACCAAGATGCCGATGGTAACACCGTAAGCGCAAGCGATCAGTGGAACAACCTGAGCAACTACATTGCCAACGATGATTATCTCAATGATAACAAGGGTGGATATGCTGAAAGAAATGGAGCACGTTTGCCTTTCCAAACGGTTCTCGATTTCAGACTGGCACAGGATTTCTACATCAACAAAAACGATAAGAAGCACACCCTGCAGGTTACTTTTGACATCTTTAACCTTACCAACTTGATCAATCCGGCTTGGGGTAGAAGATACTTCATGTCGAATGATCAGTATGCACTGTATGAGTTTGTTGGTTTTGATGGCAACACCAATAAGCCACAGTATAATTTTAAAGGCGGGGCTGATAACACTCCTTGGACCATTGATGATTCAGGAATCAACAGCTCAAGATGGCAAGGACAAATTGGTGTTCGTTACAGCTTTAACTAATTTTCAAACTTATTAACACAAAAAGGGGAGGTCTTGAGCCTTCCCTTTTTTATTTTAGTCCCCTTCTATGCATACTTCCATATTTAAACAAATTATTACAATAGCAGCCTTCCACTTAGTTGTTATTGGAGCGCACGGCCAGGATACATTAAACATCTCCTTCGGTTCCTGCAATAAACAAGATAAGCCACAAGACTATTGGAATAAGATCGCATCCAAACCTGCCGATCTCTGGCTGTGGTTGGGCGATAATGTTTATGCCGATACCGAGAACATGGACGAAATGAAGGCGGATTATGATCGCCTGAAAAACGATCCGGCCTATCGGACATATGCCGGGCAAGTGACCATAGACGGGGTATGGGATGATCATGACTACGGCGCAAATGATGCCGGTTTTGAATACCCAAAGAAATTCGAAAGCAGAGATCTGTACCTTGATTTCCTAGGGGTCGACAGCCTGACACGTGCGGAGATTTCCAGTAGGGGCGGTACCTATCACCACCGCATGTGGCAGGAAAATGGATTGAAAGTATGCATGGTATTTCTCGATACGCGCTGGTTTCGCTCAAATCTCAGCCGCAGCACTGTTCAAGGCAGAAGGTATGAAGCCTCCGATACCGGAACCCTATTGGGGGAAGAGCAATGGCAATGGCTTCAGGAGGTTCTCAATACACCTGAGGTCGATTTGTTCATCATCGCCTCCAGCATTCAACTCCTGAGCAATGAACACGGCTGGGAAAAATGGGGTAATTTCCCTCATGAAAGACAAAGGATGCTTGATTTGCTGCGTGTAAAGAAGGCGCTTGTTTTGAGTGGTGATCGCCATATCACGGAGTTTTCCCATGTGATGAACGGGCCTTATGCTCTGTGTGATTTCACCTCCAGCGGACTGACCCATAGCTGGCGGCGCTACGAGGAAGAACCCAATGCACTGCGCGTGGGTAAACTTTTTAACGTGCTCACCTTTGGCTATCTGCAAATCTGGAAAGATTCCAGCGGTGTGAATGTGGGCATGGACATGATGGATTTAAAAGAAATGCGAGCCCTGCAGCGACTGGTACTGCATTTTCCGAACTGATTTCTTTCGCAGAGTTTGGAGAAAAACTCCATTGTTAGATTCGTCTAACAATTTATTTTTGCATCTCTAATGATGCGAATGGCTTCACATTTGATTTCGTGTGTATTACTGTGCATGGGAATGCTGTTCAACGGCAAGGCTATTGCACAACAATTCAGTATTGAGGGGCGAGTAATGACTGAAAATGGTCCTGCAGCCTTTGCCGAAATTTCCATCATAAACGGTGGAAGAGGAGCGGTAGCTGATCAACAGGGCTTTTTTAAAATCGTCGGACTGAATGCAGGTATTTATCAACTGGAAGTTTCCTTACTGGGTTATGAAAGGCTTCAGAAGACGGTACAACTTGACAGCGCAAATGCTCAGGCTTTACAGCTTCTGCTGAATTCCTGGGCAGGACAGCTTGGTGAAGTGGTAATAACCGGCCAGATGAAAGAGGTTTCCAGGCTTGAAAGTCCGGTTCCTGTAGAAGTCTATAAAAAAGAGTTTTTCAGAGCCAATCCGGTTTCAGGAGTCTTTGAAGCCGTGCAACATATGAACGGATTGCGACCCCAAATCAATTGCAATGACTGCAATACAGGCGATATCCATATCAACGGTCTGGAAGGCCCATATACCATGGTGCTGATTGATGGAATGCCCATTGTAAGCGGATTGGCCACTGTTTATGGCTTAATGGGGATACCAAGTTCACTCATTGAACGTGTCGAGGTCGTTAAGGGTCCTGCTGCCACCCTCTATGGATCCGAAGCTGTGGCGGGATTGATCAATGTGATCACCAAAAGTGCGCATAATGCTCCGCTTGCTTCGGCTGAGATGTTTGGAACTGCCTGGGGAGAGCTGAACGCCGATATGGGATTGCGCTACAAAACGGGAGAGAATTCATCCGGATTGCTGGGATTGAACTACTTCAATTACACGCGACCACTGGATCGCAATGGCGATGGCATCACTGATCTCAGTCTGCAACACCGCATTTCGCTCTTTAACAAATGGAATTTGCAGGCAAACGGTCGCAAATTGTTTTCCATCGCAGGTAGGTATTTATATGAAGATCGCTGGGGTGGACAAATGAATTGGACACCTGCTTTCAGGGGAGGAGACAGCATTTATGGAGAAAGCATTTATACCAGTCGCTGGGAATTGTTCGGCGAATGGTACCTGCCGGGCAGCGAACCCCTCCGCCTGCAATTCAGCTGCAATGGCCACCAACAAAACTCGGTTTATGGCAATATGCACTACCATGCCAGCCAATACATCGGCTTTGCACAATTGCTTTGGAACAGGCAGTTCGGAAAACACGATTTGCTTTCGGGCGCCTCTTTTCGCTACAATTGGTACGACGACAACACACCTGCAACCATTTCTTTTGATCAGTCTGAAAACCAACCTTCGATTGTTCAGTTGCCGGGGGTCTTCATTCAGGATGAATTCAAATGGAACCGGCAAAGCAGTCTGCTCGCCGGATTGCGACTCGATTTCAACAACCTGCACGGCTGGGTTTGGAGTCCGCGTTTAAACTACAAATGGAAAAGTCTCAATCGAAAGCACACCCTTCGCCTCAGTGCAGGGAACGGCTACCGCCTTGCCAATGTATTTACCGAAGACCATGCCGCACTTACCGGAGCGCGACAGGTCGTTTTTGAAGAACAGCTGGCCCCGGAGCGTTCATGGAATGGCAACTTAAACTATGTTCGAAGCTATTTGTTGAAAAGGGGTTATCTGAACCTCGATCTGTTGGCTTTTTACAGCCATTTTAGCAATCGCATCCTGCCTGATTACGATACCGATCCCAACAAGATTATATATGCCAATTTGGTTGGATTGGCCGTTTCAAAAGGCATTTCGCTTACGGCAGAGGCGGCATTTGACTTTGGATTGAAGCTCAACACCGGAGCAACTTTCATGGATGTACATCTCAGGGAAAATGGCATTTCCATGCGACCTGTCCTTTCCGAGTCGGTACAGGGAGTGTGGACCATCAGCTATGCCTGGCCCAAAAGAGGCTGGGAAATTGACTATACCGGGGTGCTGTATGGCCCCATGCGCTTGCCATTGTTGGGCCCACTCGATAACCGTCCGGAATACTCACCCTGGTTCAGCATCCAAAACATTCAATGCACCAAAGAATTCAACGACCGTCTGGAAATGTACTTCGGCATCAAGAATCTGCTCAATTTCACCCCGCCGGCCAACAGCATCGCCCGGGCGTTCGACCCATTCGACCGACAGGTTCAATTTGATGCCAACGGACAGGTCATTCCCACCCCTGACAATCCGAATGCCCTCAGTTTCGATCCTTCTTACGTTTACGCTTCCAATCAGGGCATCAGGGCTTTCCTGGGGCTGAGGTGGGTGTTGCCATAGGGGCGCTGGGCAAAGAAGTCAGGGCTCAGGGCTCAGTCCCGATAGCTATCGGGAGCAGAGTTTGTCATCACAATCAACGTTATTTTGGCAATAACAACTATAAAAAGCATGAGCTTTTTCCCTTCTGTGTCTTTCTGCGTCTTTTGCGAGAAATAAAAAAAGCGCAGCTTTCTCTTTTCTGTGTTATTCTGCCCCGCCGCGCGTGCCTGCCCTGGCTGGGCGGGTGCGTGAACCAAAGTTCCGCGCCAGCGGACTTAATCCGTGAAATCCATGAGAGTCAAGAGCTCAGGCCTTTACAGAGAAGTCAGAAACCAGAAGTCAGAGCCAATCCTAAAGGCTATCGGGAACAAGAGGCAAACGCAACAATAAAAGCGTAGCTTTTTCCATTCTGCGCCTTCTGCGCCTTCCGCGAGAACCAAAGGCCGCGCCAGCGGACTTAATCCGTGCAAT
>CAZYJD010000058.1:0-12697 GCA_964647785.1 uncultured Chitinophagaceae bacterium | reverse complement strand
ATTATCACAGAAGCTACTCCAGAAACTGTCTCCCCAGCAGATACAGCTGATCAAGCTGCTACAACTCAATACGTTGAATTTTGAACAACGTCTGGAGGAGGAGCTCATTGACAATCCTGCATTGGAATCAGGAAAAGATGAAGATGAGTTTGAAGATAATTCAGAAAGATCTGATAGTGAGTCGGATGAAATCTATGATGCAGATGATTTCGACGATTATGGCGAAGACTATGGTTCGGATCAGCAAGATCAGGAAATTGATCTTTCAGATTATTTGAACAGTGGCGATGAAGGTGGCATACAGCTGAACGATTACAACCAAGATGATGAAGAGAAGGAGGGGATTCCTGTCATTTTTACGAAATCTTTTCGCGATGAAATGACCGATCAGGTTGCTACCGTGGTGAGCGATGCGCATGAAATGGATTTGGCAGAACAGATCATCGGAACTTTAGATGACGATGGTTATTTGCGACGCCCTTTGAAGATGATCGCTGCAGATTTATTGTTCACCCGCAATATTCGAACCTCTGAAGAAGAGCTGGAACAAGTACTGAAAAAAGTACAACAACTGGATCCGCCCGGTGTTGGCGCGCGAGACCTTCAGGAATGTCTTTTGCTTCAAATTGCCAGAAAAGAGGAAAGGGGGCATAACCCCATCATCAAGTTGGCCAAGGAAATCATTGCGCATCACATGGAGGATTTTTCCAAGAAGCATTATGAGCGCCTCATGAAAAAGCTGGATGTGCACGAGGACTATCTCCGTGAGGCGCTTGATCTCATTGTTCACCTGAACCCCAAACCTGCCGGAAGCGAAAGCGGGGTGCAAAAAACAGAGTACATCATCCCAGATTTCACCGTTACCGAGCAATACGGAGAATTGGAGGTTTCGCTCAACGGAAGAAACGCCCCTGAGCTCAGGGTGAGTCGCTCGTATATGGAAACGCTGAAAGGCTATGAAAAAAACCCAAATGCCAGTAAAAAGCTGAAAGAAAGCGTCCAGTTCATCAAGCAAAAACTGGATGGAGCCAAATGGTTCATAGAAGCGGTTAAACAAAGGCAAAATACCCTCATCGGAACCATGCGCACCATTGTGGCACTTCAGCGTGAATTCTTCCTGAGTGGGGATGAAACGGATCTGAAGCCCATGATCTTAAAAGATGTGGCAGATCGGGTTGGCTTGGATATCTCCACCATCTCGCGTGTTGCGAATAGCAAGTATGTTGATACAGATTTTGGCATTTTTCCACTGAAGTATTTTTTCAGCGAAGGGGTGGCTACTGAAAGTGGAGAGGAAGTTTCCAACCGTGAAATTAAGAGCATTTTAAAAGACGCCATAGAAAAGGAGAACAAGAGCAAACCCCTGACCGATGAGAAGTTGATGAAATTACTCAAGGAAAAGGGTTACAGCATCGCGCGCAGAACCGTTGCCAAGTACCGGGAACAATTGAACATCCCTGTGGCCCGACTCAGAAAGGAGCTTTGATGTTGGTGTGGGCTCGTTTCATTTCAGTGCTCTTCCACCCTTTGTTTGTGCAACAGTATCTTCTCATTCTGATGCTCAATCACAACCGTTTTTTACTGAGGCGCCTGGAGGCCGATCAAAGACTGGGCTTGTTGCTGATCATGTTTGTAAGCTTGTTCGTTTTACCCTTGCTGCTCAGCTGGTGGTTGGCACCCACTCCGAGAAGCATGCTTCGTTTGGTGCATCAAGACAAAGATGCCCGCAATAAATCACTCGCCGTATTGATGATTTTATTGATGTTGCACTACATCATCTTTAACCTCAGTGCAGGTTTCGAGTTTTTATCGGTTTACTTGGCCTCGGCCCTGTTTTGTGGATTGATTTGTATGCTTTTTCAACAGTTTTTTCGCATCAGCTTGCACGCAGCGGCTGCGGGGAGTGTGCCTGCATTTTTACTCTTTTTAATGCCTTTTGCATCGCATTTGTCTTGGTATTGGTTACCCATTGCTTTGTTGTTGAGCTGGATGATAATTTGGTCGCGTTACCGTCTTCGTGCCCATGGCTTGTCGGAGTTGGCAGCGGGGTATTTGGTAGGATTTTGCTCGATATACCTCATCTTTGCAATGCACTATGGAATTTAAGACCTTACTCTACGAGAAAGACGGGAAGCGCTTGCGAATTACCCTCAACAGACCGGATGTATTCAATGCTTTTGATGATTCCCAAAGTTATGAATTGCAGGATGCCCTCAAGGCAGCGAAGCGTGACGAGGAGGTGCGGGTAATTGTTTTGACGGGTGCGGGAAAGGCCTTTTGCTCCGGTCAGGATTTGAAAGCCATTGCCGGTTCAAAAAACCGATCGCTTTCTGATTCCTTGTACAAACGATACAACCCCATCATCAAGGCCATGCGAAGCATGCCCAAACCCATCATTGCCCGTTTGAATGGAGTGGCTGCAGGTGCGGGTTGTTCACTGGCATTGGCATCGGATATCATCGTGGCTTCTGAAAAAGCCAGTTTGATTGAAGTTTTCATCAACGTAGGCTTGGTGCTCGACAGCGGATCATCTTATTTCTTGCCGCGTTTGGTGGGATCGGCCCGTGCTTTTGAGCTGTCAACCATGGGCAATAAGGTGAGCGCACAACAAGCCCTTGAATGGGGCATGGTGAACAGTGTGGTTTCAGCAGAGGAGCTGGATCAGGAAGTGGATCGATATGTTTCCTATTACGAAAATGCTCCAACCAAAGCCATTGCCTTGATGAAAAATATGCTCAACAAATCATTTCATAGCGATTTGAATGAAATGCTTCAATACGAAGCCTATTGTCAAGAAATTGCTGGCAATTCATTGGACTACAAAGAGGGCGTTTCGGCATTCAACGAAAAAAGAAAACCAAATTTTACCGGGAAGTAACAGGTGTCACCTTATTCGAGGTGCAAACTTTTGTATTTTAGCATCTTGTATTCGATAATGAGAGCAATTCTTTCTACCCTACTGATGATACTTGTTGCCGCGCTTTCTGGTTTAAAAGCGCAGCAACCCGATCTGGAGTGTGGTCAAGAAGCCTATGAGCGTTATTTGGAGGTTAAATACCCCGGTTTTCAGGAGGCAAGAGAACATACCTATGAAAAGGCCTTGAAAGAAATTTATGGCCAAAAATTGTATAAGATTGATGAAGATGACACGCTTTACAGCATGCGCATTGTTTTTCATGTTTTGTACAACAACGATCGCGAGCGCCTGCCCGAATCAGTTTTATACAATCAGTTGGACATCATCAATCATGCCTATCGCCACACCCATGAAGATACGGGCATTGTTACCGATGCATTTAAACCTTTGGCGGGCGATACCAGAATACAATTTGAACTTGCCACGGAAGATCCTGATGGCAATCCTACCAGCGGAATCAACTATGTACCCACCACGCGTGAATGGTTTTTTGGAGGATTGGCCGGAGATCGCGATGAGTTCATGAAATTCACTGACCTAGGAGGGGTGGATGTTTGGGATCCGAAACGCTATTTAAATATTTGGATTTGTGATATGGCCAATGAAAGTGGCGCGGTATTTACGCTGGGCTATGCACGTCCGCCGGTGGGCGCAGCAAATTGGCCAAGTTCATCATTCAACTTTGGCACCAATACCGATGGGGTGGTGCTGCATTATGAAATCGTGGGAGATCCTGTTTTAAATGCACAATTTGAAACCGGTTCGCATACCGTCATACACGAAATTGGTCATTACCTCGGCTTGCGACATACTTGGGGAGATGCAGGCAACGCCAGTTTCGGATGCAATGTGGATGATGGCATTCGCGACACCCCCAACAGTAGGCAGGCCAACAGAGGCTGCAATCTGTTTTTGAATACATGCATCGACCAAAGCAATGATAAGCGCGACAATGTTGAGAACTACATGGACTACACCTCTTCTTTTTGCAGCCGCATGTACACGGTTGAGCAACGCGAAATGATGCGGTACAATTTGTTGCGTTTTCGCAGAGGTGTTGCCACCCCCATTCTACCCGATGTGCCCGTTGGAAAGTACGATACGCTTGATCTGAAGCTGGACATATTCCCAAATCCGGCATCGCATGAGCTGGTGGTGAGCAATCCTGAAATCACAGAACCACAGATCATTCGCGTACATGTGCATGACATGGCGGGTCGCGAAGTGTATCGTATCGCAGCTGAACTCAATCGCTATGCAATAATTAATCTGCCAACCATGGCCAATGGACTATACGTTGTTTCCGTAACCTCTGATGACAGGAAGCGCATGCTCCGTAGAAAGATTTTGATTGAACAGGAGTAGTGATCGGAAAAAGATTGTAAAAGTTCATTTTTGTTTGAGCGCAAAAGGTGGCCCAGGTTCTTGAAGGTTCAAGGCGATAAAAAATTTTCCTGTAATGCCTGTTTTTTCTCAATAAATGCACTAATTTTGCGCACTATTTAAGACGACGCTAAATCCATGAAGAAAGTTACTTCAGAAAGAAAGAAAGAAATTTTTACCCATTTCGGTGGAAATGTAAGCAACACGGGCAGCACAGAAGGACAAATAGCCCTATTCACCGAACGCATTCAGCATTTGACTCAGCATCTGCGTATCAACAAAAAAGATTACTCGGCTGAATTAAGCCTTGTAAAGATGGTTGGTAAGCGCAGATCACTGCTCAATTACCTTGCTAAGAAAGATATTTTCAAGTACAGGGAGTTAATCAAAGAGTTGGGTATCAGAAAATAATCAAAATTTGTATCTGACATATCAGCATATGGAAAAGCCTTTTGCACAAAGGCTTTTTCTATTTTAGTGCTTTTTAGTTGGGTGCTTCAATGACACATTTATGAGTATACAAGCAATAGAACAAACCATCGATCTTGGTAATGGCAAGATCATAACCATAGAAACCGGCAAGTTGGCGAAGCAAGCCAATGGGTCAGTGGTGGTGCGCATGGGCAATACCATGTTACTGGCCACTGTGGTTTCAAATCAAGAAGCACGCGAGGGAATCGATTTCCTTCCGCTTTCAGTAGATTATCAAGAAAAATTCGCATCTGTGGGTCGAATTCCGGGTAGTTTTCTCAGAAGAGAAGGCCGCTTGAGCGATTATGAAGTGTTGATATCCCGAATAATCGACCGCGCATTGCGTCCATTGTTCCCGGATGATTATCACGCAGAAACACAGGTAATGGTTTCACTCATCTCCTCTGATGAGAACATTGCACCGGATGCCCTTGCAGGATTGGCAGCTTCAGCAGCAATTACCATCACCGATATTCCGTTTGCCGGTCCTATTTCAGAGGTTCGAGTGGGAAGAGTGAACGGCGAGTTTGTGATCAACCCATACAAATCAGAGTTGGCCGAATCAGACATCGATATCATCGTTGCCGGAACAGAAACTGAGCTCAACATGGTGGAGGGAGAGATGGAAGGCGTCTCTGAACACGACTTTGTTCAAGCATTGAAGTTCGCACACGACTTCATTAAAATGCAGTGCCGCGCGCAGTTGGAACTGTGTGAAAAACTGGGAGGAAGAAAAGCATTTAGGGAATACAATCACGAAGTGAATGATCCTGAGTTGAAGCAACAGGTTAGGGATGCTGTTTATGACAAACTCTATGCAGCTGCACAGCAAAATCAGGCCAAGCAGGAGCGTTCAGCCGCTTTTGAAGCGATATTGAATGAATACCTTGAAGGCTGGTCGGTAGAGGATCTTACCGATGAGAAAAAGGGCTTGGTTAAAAAGTACTTTAACAAGGCTAAGAAAGAGGCGGTGCGCAATATGGTTCTGGATACCAGAGGCCGTTTGGATGGCCGCGGACTGAAAGATGTTCGCCAAATTTGGTCGGAGGTTGATTACCTGCCATCGGCACACGGATCAGCGGTGTTTACGAGAGGGGAGACCCAAGCTCTTACCACTGTTACCCTTGGCTCAAAACTCGATGAGCAGTTGTTGGATACCCCGATGAACTCGGGTTACAACAAGTTTATGTTGCACTACAACTTCCCTGCTTTTTCAACAGGTGAAGCGCGTCCGAATCGCGGACCCGGAAGAAGAGAAATTGGACATGGTAACCTGGCCATGCGTGGTTTAAAGCGCATGTTGCCCGATGATGTGAGTTACACCATTCGCGTGGTATCTGATATTCTTGAGTCGAATGGCTCATCTTCAATGGCCACCGTTTGTGCTGGATCTATGGCATTGATGGATGCCGGTATTCAAATGAAAGCCGGTTTATCAGGAATTGCCATGGGAATGATTTCGGATAGCGCAACTGGCAAGTATGCCATTCTCAGTGATATTTTGGGAGATGAGGATCATTTGGGAGATATGGATTTCAAAGTGGTCGGAAACCGCAATGGTATTTACGCCTGCCAAATGGATATCAAGGTGGATGGCTTGAGTTTTGAAGTGCTTGAAGAAGCTCTTCTTCAGGCCAAAGAAGGTCGTATGCATATCCTTGAGGAAATGGAGAAAACTTTGGCTGAGCCAAGAACCGAGCTCAAGCCACATGCTCCTCGTATTGAACGTTTCTTTGTAGAGAAAGATAAGATTGGTGCCATCATTGGTACTGGAGGAAAAGTGATTCAGGAGCTGCAGGCCAAGACCAATACCACCATCAGCATAGAAGAGGTGGATGGCAAAGGGCTTGTAGAAATCATGAGTACCGATATGGATGGCATGAACAGTGCCCGCGCCTTCATCGATGGTTTGTGTGAAGAACCTGAAGTGGGCAAAGAATATGTAGGGGTGGTGAAAGGAATCATGGATTTTGGAGCCTTTATCGAATTCCTACCCGGCCGTCAGGGCTTGTTGCACATCAGTGAAATTTCATGGAAGCGCCTGCCCAGCATGGAAGGGGTGCTTGAAGATGGAGAAGAAGTGCATGTAAAACTGCTCGAAATAGACCAAAAAACAGGTAAATTCCGTCTCTCGCGCAGGGCATTGATGCCAAAGCCGGATGATTATGTGGAACCTGAAAGACGCGCGCCAAGAGGCGATCGTAATGATCGTGGTGGTGACCGCCGTGACAGAGACCGCAGGGGCGGAGGCAGAGGTGACCGTCGCGACCGCGGAGATCGCGGAGATCGCGGAAGAGATCGCGAAAGCAGAAGCGAGGATTAATCGCAATGAAATAAGTCAAAAGGTCGGAATGTTTTCCGGCCTTTTTTTTTGAGAGGGGCTTAGGAATCAATTTTCATCAGAAGGTAGCACATAAAAAAAGCCTGCTTTCGGATAGAAGCAGGCTTTAACCCAACCATGAAAAAGTAAATTATCCGAGAATTTGAGAAGTATGGTTTTTGGTGTCCACCTTCTCAATTACTTCAGCGATCTTTCCTTCTTCGTCAATTACGAAGGTGGTGCGGGCAATTCCCATATACTTTCTGCCGTACATGCTTTTTTCTACCCAAACCCCATATTTATTGGCAATTTCCTGTTCGGTATCGGCCAATAAATCGAAAGGGAGATCATATTTATCAATGAATTTTTGATGTTTTTTTTCGTTGTCCGGGCTTACACCGAGCACTGCGTATCCCTGATCAATTAAAATGTTGTAATTATCCCTCAAATTGCAAGCCTCGGCCGTGCAACCTGGGGTGTCATCCTTGGGATAAAAATATAGCACCACTTTTTTGCCCTTAAATGAAGCCAGGCTCACTTGCTCTCCTTTTTGATTATTCACGCTAAAATCCGGTGCTGCGGTTCCAATTTGAGGTACTCCCATATCAGTAAGTAATTATTTTGTTAAGCTCAGTTTTGTTGAACTTATCATCTTTAACAACCACCCTAAGTGAATGTTTTTGTCCATCGCGTTTTTTCCCGGGTAGCCCCTGCAGTCGGCCATTTTTTGGCTCGTAATACAGATGAAACCATTCACCATCCAGCCATGCATCCCATTTGGTTACACCTGATAAGTTGTCGGCAACAGATAACCTGATGTTACCACCCGAGCTACCCAGATAAACGACTTTAGGTGCAAGGGTGTCTATACGAACTGCATATTGGCCGAAGCTCCTGGTGCGGGTATTCACCCAGCCATTGCTGTAGCTCCCTCCTTCGTAAACTCCGCCTGCCGTAAGGTTCACGATGCAAAGTTTTTCTTTGGGAAGTTTTTCAATGTTCCGGGGTTTGATGCTGATGGTACTGTAGCTCTGCATCGGAACTAAATCGTAGTGGTATTGATGGATATCGCTGAGATATTTACCGTTGGTGCTTGCTATTTTGCGATAAGCTAAGTCGAAGGTGTCATATAGTACGCCTTCAGGGATGGTCCATTTAAACTCATCAAATACTTTGTAATTGGCTTTGTTTGGGTAGCTGGTGTAAACTTCATTGCCAAAGTTTTTAGTTTCTGCCCCAGGAAATGACTGTGTACTTGATCCTATGAGTAAAAACTGAGCCGAATTTTCTTGACCTACCAAATCTCTTACCACAAGCTGTACTCTTAAACTATCCCCTTCTTTGAGCACCACTTTTCCTCCATGTTCAGCGCGATAAAATGGAAGCGGGTTTCGCTCTTCTTCAAAGAGTTTTACATAGCGAATGCCAGTGCTTTTATAGGTGTAATAATCGAAGTGATTGTTGATGTAACGGGTCTGATCAAAATCAAACTCCTTTAATTGAATACGGAAGTGGCTTTTCTCATTGAGATACACTTCCGCATTGTTGATTCCAAGTCGATTGGCAAAGTCGGTGCAGTAGTCATTGCCATAATATCCCAGCCCATAAGTAGCGGGTGGCAGTTTCAATTGGTGCACATTTTTGCCAAAGAAATAAGCCGGATAGCGACCACTTTGACGGTAAGCGGCCCCGTTGAGCTGATACAGCACAAGTTTAAATAGTTTGGGAACAATGGTGTCTTGATAGGCAAAACCCAAATTACGGGGATCCATGGTGTGTTCATTCCTACTGTTTCTAAGTTCAAAATGCAAATGGGGGCCACCCGAACCTCCAGTATTACCGCTCCAGGCGATGGTATCTCCTTGTTTTACTCTCAGAGCACCTGCGGGTGGATAGACTTCGATTTCATTTGATTTAAGGCGTTTATGTTCCTTTAAGGCATAGGATTCAATGGCACCATTGAATGCTTCAAGATGTCCGTATACACTGGTGGTTCCATTGTTGTGAGCAATGTATATAGCTTTCCCGAAGCCCCATGGCCCTACACGGATTCTAACGACCTGGCCATCTGCCACTGCAAGAATGGGCCAACCTGTCACTCCGCCCGTTCTGATATCCAGTCCGCTGTGAAAATGATTGTTGCGCAACTCACCAAAAGTACCTGAGAAGGAAAGCGGCCCATGCACAGGAGCGATATAGGTGTCATCTACATTTTGATTGAGCACAGCGGCTTGCTGTTCCGTGCGCATCGCATGTACCAAAACAGAATCAGCTTTTCCTCGTTCTGAGGTCTCATCACTGCTCGTTTCCTGTCCGCAGGCAAGTCCTGCAACCATGAGCAGACCTATCAACACTTTTCCACTGTTCATGCGACAAATTTCTATTATCCAACGGCAAATGAATGCGCTTGTTGTACACATCCTGTTCAGAATGCCAATCTATTCTTTTTGGTCAATTGTCCTAAACTTCCGGTTGAACTTTAGATCATGCCTTATTTTTGTGCAGAAGCAAAAAATTATGAAGCAGCTATTTGTAGCCATTGTTTTGGTAGCCGGATTGTTCAGTTTACAAATTCAGGCACAGGATACCCTAAGGAATAAGAAGGGTGGAAATTATTTGTTCAGCATCCAAAAAGATATTGAGGCAGGTAAGGTACAGAATCAGCAACGCACCTCCACTTGTTGGAGTTTTTCTGCCCTTAGTTTCATGGAAAGTGAATTGCTTCGAATGGGTAAAGGAGAACACAACCTCAGTGAGATGTTTGTGGTACGCATGGCATATGAAGCCAAGGCTGATCGCTATGTGCGCATGAACGGAGCCATCAATTTTGCACAAGGTGGTGCTTTTCACGACATTCCGTTTGTCATTAGCAATTATGGGATGGTTCCCGAAGAAGTATATACCGGATTGCAGGCGGGTGAGAGCGTATACAATCATGGAGAATTAGAAGCCGTCTTGAAAGGCATGTTGGATGGTGTGATCAAGAACCGCCAGGGCAAGCTCACCAATAATTGGAAAAAAGCAGTGAAAGGGGTATTGGATGCCTATTTGGGTGAAGTCCCTGAAAGCTTTACTTACCGAGGTAAGAATTACAGTCCGAAGAGTTTCGCTGAAGAACTTGGATTGGACATGAATGATTACATCACCCTCACAAGTTATACCCATCACCCCTTTTATAGCAGCTTTGTTTTGGAGGTTTCTGATAATTGGATGATGGAACGAGCCTGGAACATCCCTCTGGATGAGTTTCAGGTAGTGATGGAAAAAGCGGTGATGGCGGGTTACAGCATTGCCTGGGCGGCAGATGTGAGTGAAAAGGGTTTCAGCTTTAGAGATGGGTTGGCGATCATTCCGGAAGATGAAAGCAAGCTTGTTGTAAAGGGCAAGGACAGCAAGGGCTTTAATGATGCAGGCGCTATGAAAGAAGGAAGTCAGTTCGATAGCCCCGGTCCTGAAAAGATAATTGATCAGGAAATGCGCCAACAGGCCTTCGATAACTACCAAACCACCGATGATCACGGCATGCATATCACTGGACTGGTAAAAGATCAGAATGGCAAAAGCTACTTCATCGTAAAAAATTCATGGGGCACTGCGAATGATTGCGATGGTTATTTCTACGCTTCAGTTCCATACATCCGCTATAAAACCATGGATGTCATGTTGCACAAAGATGCCCTGGATAAATCGTTGAAGAAAAAGCTCGGACTTTGAAAAGACCATCATTATTTGCAATTCCATTGCTGGTTTTTCTGCTTACTTCCTGCAATGGCAACAAAATTCTTGACGAAGTAAAGGAGTTGCCCGAATACGGCTGGCAGAAAGACAGTTTGCAGAAATTTTCCTTTCAGGTGGAAGACACCAATTACACCTATGATCTGTTTTTGAAAATGCGCATCAGTGCAGACTATCCGTTCAGCAATATTTGGGTGAGAGGTCATGAAGAAGGCCCATCCGGACAAAAGGCAACAGATCGCTATGAGTTTATTCTTGCCACACCGGAAGGAAAATGGACGGGCAGCGGAATCGGTGGAGTGTTTACCTATAGTTTTCCGCTTTCAGAAAACCGGGTTTATAGTGATACGGGTTGGTATCAAACCTCTATTGAGCAATATATGCGCATCGATACCCTTCCGTATGTTCGCAACATTGGGCTTCAGGTGAAAAAAGGAGCACTTCGTTACTCCCTTCCGGAATAAAAAGCGATTATCTCAACACCCTAATATCTCCGCTCCGGTGGTGCTTCATGCCTTTCAGATCGTAGAAAGTCATCATGTAAATATACACGCCAGTCGGTACGTCTACTCCTTGATAGGTGGCATCCCATGAACGGAAGTTTTCCGATTGGTAAATTTTCTCACCCCAACGGTTGAATATCTGAATGGAGATGCGCTCGATTCCCTGACCAACCACCCTGAATTCATCATTCAAGCCATTGCCATCGGGTGAGATCGCATCGGGGATATGAACCATGAAATCGGCATTCACCTCGAGTGGGAGCAAGGCTGTATCGGAACAGAGATCATCGGTACTCACAATGAGCATCACCTCAAAGTTTCCGCTTTGGGCATAGGAGTGCAGTGGGTTTTTCTGACCGGAGAAACCACCGTCGCCAAAGGTCCATTGCCAGCTGCTGATTGGACCATCAGACTGATCGGTGAAGCTCACCTGTGGCTGGCTCAGGTACACCTTATCCGGAGCGAAACGGAATGCAGCCACGGGCTTTTCAAATACGCGAATGATGGTGTCTTTCGTCAAAGAGCAACCAAATGCATTGCTAAAGCTGATTTCCAGCGGATAGTCGCCTTTGCTCAATTGGAGCGATTCTGTTTTGTTGCGGCTATCCAGTTGTCCGGCAATGAGCCAACGAATTTCATCGGGGGTGCTGCTACTGAGTTCCACATTCAGAGGTTCGCAACCTTCAGCAGGATTGATCGTCCAGCTGGAGTCTGGCATTGGGTGCACACGGATAAAGATGGTGTCGCTTTCACTGCAATTCTGGGCGTTGTTGATGGCATAGATAACGCGATGCAGCCCTGTGTCTGCAACAGCGGGTCGGAATAAACCGCTTGCATTGATGTAAGCACCTCCACTAAAGGTACCTCCGGATTCAGCTATCTGCAACTGCAGGTCAGCATCATTCAAACAAAGTGGCCCTGCAGGTACGATGCTCGCATCAGGTTTCAGATACACTTCAATTTCGGTGCTGTCGGTGTTCTCACAACCGTTGCCGTCAATGAAGTAATAGTAAATCCAATGGAAGCCAGAACCGGCAATAGCAGGATCAAAATTCCCGGATGCATCAATGAATGCTCCTCCACCGAAATTACCGCCATTGTTTACCAGAGGCGTCATCATCGCTGGGCCTCCATTCTCGCAGAACGGCCCGGCAGCGGTGATGGCCGCACTTGGAATGGTATCGACCAGGATGGTGCTGCTATCGGTATTGCTACACGTATTTCCGTCGGTGAAGCTGTAATAGATTTTATGGGTTCCGGCAGTTGCCAGAGCGGGATCAAAGTTTCCTGCCGAGTCAATGAAGCTTCCACCGGAGAATTTGCCTCCAGCATTTACGGCCGCAGTCAACACTTGTACGCCAGCATTCT
>CAZYJD010000057.1:0-13305 GCA_964647785.1 uncultured Chitinophagaceae bacterium | reverse complement strand
GATATTTTAAGTAAATACATCGGATACCTCTCTTTCGAGCATTCTTCCTCTTTCAAACCGCAGAAAGTTTATTTTGATCAAAACCTAAAGATGTACGATGTGCTGAATACATTCAACCCATTTCAGCTATCCGGATATTTTAACAATTTAGATGCGAACTACAATCTGAGATTGACCTACATGGTACAAGTATGCAGGCATGGTTTACTGTCAAAACAAATCCCACAACTTTGTGCAGCCTTGGAAATGATGAATTTCCGAGAAAAGTCTTTCTCATATGATGAAAAACTGATCATTGGCAATTCCGTGGGGTTGATATTCAGGACAATAAGCCTCAGCAAGAGAGATTGGAAAGCACTATATAAAAATGCTTTCTTCAATGAATACATATTCGAGATTTTCGTAGACTATTCCTCCCTGAACACCTATTATTTTGGATTTATAGCGAATAAAGCGATTTCAGAGGAGCAACGGCATTTCAAGAATGAATTGATGAACCTATATCATTTCCTGAATAAACATGCGATAAGAAAGGAACAACTCGATACGACTTCATCAGGAACGGAGGGGCTAAATCCCATTCTCAGGGGCAGAATAATCAGCAGGTACTTGTACGATGGAAGTGCGAATGAAAAAATGATCCTCTCACTACAAAACCTGAGTATAGAGTACCTTTATGAACCCATGGTTGCGAACATACTGTCCTCAAACTTTGTTTGGTTCAACTTTTTTCAAATGAAATTGAATGTACTCATCAGGGAAAACAATTTTCGCAGCATCCATTATTTTCAAGTTTATCTTCTAATGAAGACCTGCTTTTTATACCAGACGAAGGAATTTAAAAAGGCCAAGAGGCTATTGAATGAAATCAAATTGGAGGACCTTCGGTTTAGTTACAGAGAAATATTGTCTTTCTTTTATTACCTATTGGATTATAAGCTCAATCAGAGCGAAAACGCTAAAATACAAGCGCATCAATTAAGCCAAAGGTTGAATTACACCCGATTTGATCAGAAGTATATCGAGCTATATTAATCTGAGCTACTCGGTTCATTTTTGTGAAATAAAAAAGCACCTTAATTGCTTAAGGTGCTCTTGAGTACCCGGAGCCGGGGTCGAACCGGCACGATATTGCTATCATTGGTGTTTGAGACCAACGCGTCTACCAATTCCGCCATCCGGGCGTCTTTTACAGGGGGGCAAAATTATTCAGGTTTTCCATTAAACGCAACAGGTATTTTTTTCTCAGGTAACAATCTTCAATCGCGGCCATGTTTTCTGTGCGCTCTTCGCCCTGATCCCAAGCCTTCGCAGCTTTTTCTAAATCTACATTCAATTGAGAATTTATTTCATTTACCCGGGTTGTGAGTTGCTTTTGTTCATGTTCATCGCCTCCCATTCCTGCTTCCATCAAAGCCTCATTCAGTTCCATCATTTCCATGAGAAAGTCGGGGGGTAAGCTTTTACCCGTTTCGGGCTTATCATGCAATTGGAGGATATATGCCACTCTCTTATCAAATTGCGATAAAACCTTCCAGGCATCATTATTCAATGAGCTCATTTCCACTGCCTTTTTTGCAGCCGCCTCATCTCCCATGGCAAAATCAGGGTGGTATGCCCTGCTGTTCTCCCGCCATTTCTTTTTCAATTCCGTTTCATCCGGAAAAAAGGCGGGCTCAATATCAAAGAATTCAAAATAGTTCTGCATTACCTAAAAAAGACCTGAAACAAGTCGTTGCCAAAAACGAAAATCATCAAAGCAATCAAAATTACCATTCCCACCACCTGCATGGCCTGCATGAACTTATCGCTCAAAGGCCTTCTGATAATGATTTCAACCACGAGAAAAAGGGCGTGACCTCCATCCAATGCAGGAATGGGTAATAGGTTCATGAATGCTAAAATGAGTGAAATAAGCCCTGTGAGG
This sequence comes from uncultured Chitinophagaceae bacterium, assembly GCA_964647785.1. Lineage (GTDB taxonomy): Bacteria > Bacteroidota > Bacteroidia > NS11-12g > UBA9320 > CAZYJD01. The sequence goes on along the minus strand of CAZYJD010000057.1, from coordinate 11,378 downwards.
TTCCAAAACTTCTCCCATATCCACTGGGCACCAAACACTTTGGCCATTTGTATGGGCCCCATCAGTGATTTGGTGGGATCAATTTCACCCCTGAACATCTTACCGAAAGCAGCTATCTGGGTTTTCAAGGTAGAAACCCCGCGTTCAAAGCCTTTGGGAAAACTCTCGAAGAAACCATATTTCAGGGTTTCGTATCGATCGGTATAAGCATAGAAATCAGGCTGGAACCCGAGTATTTTATCCGCTCCGAGTGCGGCACTCAAGGCCAGTGTATCCCCTTCACGAAGCACTTGCATTTGCAGTTCATCCGATTGCTGCTTGGCTTGCTCAAACTCGTGGAAATAAAGGCTGCTCTTACCATTCACACTTAAAATCACATCACCTTCTTCCAAACCGCATTCATCCGCTGCACTGCCCGCCTGCACTTCTCCTATTTTAAAGGCATAGCGAATGGCTATGAAGCCGCTGTCTTTGCCAAGGGTAGAAAACATATCGACAAATTTCTCTGGCAGAACAATTTGCGCAGTGCTGCCATCTGAACGCAGCACTTCATAGGTGGCGCCTTCTTGCATGAATACTTCGGGTTCGAAAGCTTGATCGAAGCGCAGTACTTCTTGCCCGTTTACTTTCATGATTTTATCGCCATCCTGAAAACCCACTTTTGCACCCAAAGGCATGGCAACAATGCCATGGGCTTCGTTCACCGCCTGATTGGGCAGGTATTTATCGCCATAAAAAAAGAGCAAGCCCGCGAAGATGATGATCCCCAAAACAAAGTTCACAAAAACCCCACCCAGCATCACGATCAAACGCTGCCAAGCCGGTTTGCTGCGAAACTCCCACGGCTCAGGGTCTTTTTTTAATTGATCGGTATCCAAGCTTTCGTCGATCATGCCTGCAATTTTCACGTAACCTCCCAGCGGAAGCCAACCAATGCCATATTCGGTTTCTCCGATTTTCTTGCTAAACAACTTGATGCCCCATGCATCGAAAAAGAGGTAAAACTTTTCTACTTTGATGCCGAACATGCGCGCGGCCAAATAGTGCCCCAATTCGTGGAGCGTTACAAGTATTGCTAATGCCAGCAGGAGCTGACCGATCATGATTAAGGTTCCCATAGTTTAACTAAGCGGCGAAAATAGTTGTTGCAATTGAAAGCAGCAGTGAAAGACGATCAATCCCTTTGAAAAGCAGACCGATTTCAAAGCTCGTGCCCCATTTTTTCTTTTTTGGTTTTGAGATACTCCAGGTTGTGGGGATTGGGTTCTACCTGCAATGGCACGTTTTCTACGATCTCTAGTCCATATCCGATCAACCCGATTCGTTTCTTGGGGTTGTTGCTCATGAGGCGGATTTTACCAACGCCTAAATCGCGCAATATTTGTGCGCCGATGCCGTAGTCGCGCTGATCCATGCCAAAGCCCAATTTTAAATTGGCATCAACAGTGTCGTATCCCTGCTCTTGCAGTTTGTAGGCTTTCAATTTGTTCAGAAGGCCGATGCCTCTCCCCTCTTGGTTCATGTAAACAATCACCCCTTTGCCTTCCTGTTCTATCTGCTTCATGGCCTCATGTAACTGTTCTCCGCAATCGCATCGGCAGCTGCCGAAAATATCGCCGGTCATGCAGCTGGAGTGCACGCGAACCAATACAGGTTCATCGGCTTGCCATTCTCCTTTAATCAAAGCGAGGTGCTCCTGACTTGTTTGGGTTTGCCGGTAGGCCATTAAATCAAAATCGCCCCATTCCGTAGGCATGCGCACTGAAATTTCTCTCTTAATGAGCGATTCGTGTTGCAGGCGATAACTAATGAGATCGGCTATGGAACAGATCTTCAACCCGAATCGGTCGGCCACCTGAAACAGATCGTCAAGACGCGCCATGCTGCCATCTTCATTCATGATCTCTACAATGCAGCCTGCCGGTTCAAAGCCTGCCAGCCTGGCGAAATCAATGGCTGCCTCGGTATGTCCTGCTCTGCGAAGCACCCCTTCTTTTTGCGCTTTGAGCGGGAAAATATGCCCGGGACGGCCCAAATCTGCCGGAGTTGTTTCCCGATCAATCAATGCCTGAACCGTTTTAGCACGGTCATGGGCAGATATACCCGTGGTACAACCTTTGCCCAATAAATCTACTGATACGGTGAAGGCCGTCTCATGGGTGGCTGTATTTTTTCCTACCATCAGATCCAGTTCCAATTCATCGCACCTTTCAGTGGTCAAAGGCACACAAATCAATCCCCGGCCGTGTGTGGCCATGAAATTGATCATTTCCGGATCAACATTTCTCGCTGCGGTTAAAAAATCGCCTTCATTTTCGCGATTTTCATCATCTACCACGATGATTACCTTGCCTTTCCTAATTTCTTCTATCCCCTCTTCAATGGGGTCGAGCTTTCTTTGCAACATTTCCATCAATAATCTGCAAACTTAACTCTTTTCGGTAGGCTTTGTTTGTGCCCGCATGATGGAAACAGCTTCAACACCAAACTTTTGTGACACTCATGCCAAACGCTTGAAATGAGAATAATGGGTTTTTTACTTTCCTATTTGATCATGGACCAGGCGGCTTTTAATCCCGCCCTCACAAAAACAGGAATATTCGTGGAGCTCATGATCTTCAGCTCTTCCATAAAACAACTTTCATCATTGAGAAACCTCAGAATAGAAGGCGTTGCATTCTTGCGATAGAGCGATACAAAAACTGCATGTGCGGACAGCCTCCCCTCACTTAAAACCTGCAGCAAGGTGGCATGATACCAACGAAAACGCAGATGTACTTTGCCCAGTCTTTGATCGGGTATTTCATTCCTAACCACAGCCTCTGCCATGGCCTTCAAGTGTTTTTGGCTGTTGTAAAAGGTGTAGCCCGTTGCCGGATTGGTGAACCCGCCAGCTGTACCTATGCGTATATGACGGGCTGAAGGTCGTGATTTAAAAACAGCATCGGTCATCGGAATTGCATTGAACTCTAATTCCAGTATGCGGTAGGCTTTGCCGCTGAATTTTCGTGCAATCCATTCTTCAAGTAAGGATTTATATGAAGCCTTATTCAGCATGGCTGGTGAAAAAATCGTGTATTCAATGAGGGCCTTGTGCACACTGTAAGGCAGGATGTAGATGAAATGACAATCGGATGCTACACCGGTATCAAAGTTCATCAAGTCAGGCGTGTCAGCATCAAAAACGGCTTCCTCAAATTCCACCACATATCCATAAAAATGCTGAATCAAAGAGCGTGAATTCTGCGGAATTTCTTCTTTTTTTAAAAGGCTATCGAACACCAGATCCCCTGCATAAGTTTCTTCACGCGTGCAGAGTTGAACGGCATCTCCGGCATCATCAATTTGCACCACTTCTTGTGGTATGAGTTTTACCTGCGGATGATCGAGGAGCATTTGATCACACTCGCGGTAGAAATCACTGCCCTTAATGCTCAAATATTTGAAAGGCGCTAAAGGATAAACACGTGCATGGCCGTGGAAATCAGTGACCTTGAATTGTTCCCAAGTGGCTGCTGCCAAATGGTCAAAAGGACCTTGCTGCTCTTGCCAAAAGCTCCAAGTACGTTCTTTTCTCTCTTCCAGATTTTTTTCAAACACCAGAATTTCCCCTCGATACCCTTGATTGAGCAGATGCCACACCAGCGACATACCTGACATGCCTCCTCCTGCAATGAGTATTCTGGAATGAGGAAGAAGAGCGTCAGCCATGCAGATTAAACGCTTATGCTGCAGCGGAAGTTTTAAAGATGGCAAATTTGGCCAATCCTGCTTTTTGCAGGAAGTACTGCAAGGAAACCCGCAACACCCCTAAACCGTAAGTAACACTTCTTTTAAAATTGATGCTACTGGCTTCCTCGAAATATTTGGTAGGACAGGTAACTTCAGCGATTTCGAAACCGGCAAAGAAAATTTGTGCGGTCATTTCATTGTCAAACACAAAGTCATCGGAGTTGGCTTCGATATCAATCTTTGAAAAAATTTCTTTTGCAAATGCGCGATAGCCCGTGTGGTATTCGCTCAGTTTTTGATTGATGAGGATGTTTTGGCTGAGGGTAAGAAAGCGGTTTGCAATGTATTTGTACAAAGGCATCCCTCCTTTCAAGGCCCCTTTTCCGAGAATGCGCGAACCGTAAACTGCAGGATAAACCTCATGGGCGATGATGCCCGCCATGGCGTGAATCAGTTTGGGGGTGTACTGGTAGTCTGGATGGAGCATGATGATGATATCAGCACCCAATTCAAGGGCTTTGTTGTAGCACGACTTTTGATTGCCCCCATAACCCCGGTTCTTCTTGTGCCTGATGACATGTTTGATGCCTATTTCTTTAGCCAATGCAGAGGTATCATCGCGACTGGCATCATCCACCAAAACCACGTCATCAACAATATCGAAGGGGATTTCCCGATAGGTTTTTTCCAGCGTAAGTGCCGCATTATAAGCCGGCAGTACAACAATGATTTTTTTTCCGTTCAGCAAAACTAATTATCGGTGTTTTAGAACCATAAAATGTAGGTGATGGCACCTGCGGCATAGCCCAAAATTGCCAAACCACTGATGCGCTTTAAGTACCAAATGAAATCTATTTTTTCCAACCCCATGGCAGCAACACCCGCAGCAGAACCAATGATAAGGGCACTTCCTCCGGTTCCGGCACAATAGGCCAGAAACTGCCAGAAATGACCATTCACTTGAAAATTGGCCATACGGGCAGGGTCAGCCGCAGCCTGCACAGCCTCAGGACTGGCAATATCATACATCCCTTGTGCGGCAGCCACCAAAGGAACATTGTCCACAATGGACGAAAGCAATCCTATGGCCACATTGATGGCATATATGTTCCCGATGGAGTCATCCAGATAAAGCGCGAGTCGATTGAGCAATCCTACCTCCTGCAAAGCGCTTACGGCCAACAGGATACCCAAAAAGAACAACACACTGGCCACATCAATTTTCTGCAAGACACCAATTACACTGAGGTCATGCTTGACTTCGCGGTTCTTGCTGCGATGGATCACTTCCGTAACAATCCACAAAACACTCAAACTCATCATCATCCCCATGAATGGTGGCAGATGTGTTACCGTTTTGAAAACCGGTACAAAGAGCAAACCGGCTACGCCCAGTATGAAAATCATGTTCCGCTCAAATGGTGTGGTGGGATTCAAATAATGTTCGGCGCCAGCTGATTTTGCAGGTCGTTCCACTTCTCCTTTCATGGTAAACGACAGAAATATCAATGGTATCAAAAGGGCCATCATACTGGGAAGGAAGAGGTGTTGAATCATTAGTGGCACATTGGGCAATTGACCTTTGATCCACAACATGGTGGTGGTTACATCTCCTATGGGTGACCAAGCACCACCTGAGTTGGCAGCAATCACAACCATGCCCACAAAAAACCAGCGTGTGGGCTGATCTTTAATGAGCTTTCTCAGTAAACTAATCATCACAATGGTGGTGGTGAGGTTATCAAGCACTGCTGAGAAGAAGAAGGTAAGCACCCCTACAATCCAAAGCAGCTTTACCTTATTGGTGGTTTTAATGCGATCGGTAATCACCGAAAAACCCTCATGTGCATCCACCAATTCTACGATGGTCATGGCTCCTAACAGGAAGAAAAGGATGCTGGCAATTTCACTCAAGTGATGAAGCAAGCGATGTTCAAAGAAGTAGGCCATCAGAGGCCCCGTTCCGGCATAGGTTTCCTTGAAGTGCTCAAATTCATCGTACAGGTGAGTGGCTGCCTGATCTTTGGTCAACACAAAAATGGCCCAACAAAGGACACCAGTTAGCAAGGCAGATGCTGCCTTATCAATTTTAATGGGATGTTCGAGCGCTATGGCTGCATAACCCAAAACAAAAACTGCTATGATAAGAAATTCCATGATGGTTTAGTCGGTGGCAAAAATAAACATTTAGACCCCAGCTAAAGGATAGATGGGCAATCTTTCAATAATTTGATAATGTGATTGCATGCGCTCCCAAAGCAGTGCATCCGGACCATTGGTTATGAGGAGATAAGGCGCTAAAAATCCGTGGTTGTAACAGGAAAGTTGCATGGCCGTTTCTTCGTGCAACGACACCCTAGGTGCTTTGATTTCAACCAACAACCAAGGCTTACTTTTTCGATCATAAACAGCCAGGTCGTATCTGAGAGATAATCCCGCATAATTTACCATTCGCTCTACTGAGATCAATCCAGGGGGACAGGAAAATTCATCGATCAGGCACTGAATGAGCAATTGGCGAACAAACTCTTCAGGGGTGGCTTGCACGTACTTCTTCCGAACAGGATCAAACACTTCATTGCCCGAAGGACTTTTCCTGATGCGATTGGAATATTTCAACAATTCAAGTTTCATTTCGCCATTTTACAGATATTCACGGCCTCAAACATGAGCAAGACCCTTCAACAATACCGCGAAGTAAAACAGAAGATCAGGGATAAAAAATTGAGTCCGGTTTATCTGCTTCATGGTGAAGAGAGTTTTTTCACCGACCAGATATGCGATCTCATTGCGCAATCGATTTTACCAGAAGCCGAAAGAAGCTTCAATCAATTTACTTTTTATGGCAAAGATGCCGACGCAAGTGAAATTGCCGCCACTTGTAAAAGATATCCCATGATGTCCGACCACATGGTGGTTATCCTCAAAGAGGCGCAACAAATGAAAAATACTGATGCGCTCATTCCCTATCTCGAAAATCCACTGGAAAGCACCGTGTTTGTTTTTTATTCAAGAGGGAGAAAAGTACCGGGAAACACCAAACTCTTCAAAGCCTTCAAGAAATTTGAAATCTTCACTTCTGAATCACTCTACGAACGCGACACGCTGCAATGGATGAAAGATCATTTGAAAGAAAAAGGATTTACTGCCGATGATCAAGCCATCCATTTGTTATTCGAGTACCTGGGCAGTGATTTAAGCAAGATTCACAATGCTTTCGTTCAGCTCATGGTTAATTGCCAAGATCACAAAAGAATCGGGCTGCAGGAAATACAAGACAACATTGGCATTGATCGCAATTATAATGTGTTTGAGCTGCAGAAGGCCATCGGGATGCGCCAGAACGAAAAAGCACTGCGCATTGCCATGCAAATGGGCAAAAACATCAAGAATAATCCATTCATGTTAATACTGGGCAGTTTAAACAGTTATTACAACCGCTTGCTCAGTTTCAAATCTCCTTCGAAAGGCGCACCGCAGGGAAATCCTTACATGCTCAGAGAGCTGGAGCAGGCAGCCTCCAAATATCACCCACGTGAAATAGAACGGGCCTTTAAAGTTTTAACAGAGTACGATTTACGATTCAAAGGCGTCGACACCATCGGTATGCCTGAAGAAGACCTCCTGATAGAAATGACCGTTAAATTGATGTCTCCTAATACACAATGATTAAGAAATTGTTAAAAAACCTTTTAATTTGAAATCATAAACATGACAAATAATACGATGAAAAACACTTTACTATTTGCAGCGTTGATTTTACCCGCAGGGCTGATGGCGCAGGTGGGGATCACTGATTTTCACACCGGAAACCTAAAAGCAGATAAGGCCGATGTTTACGAACAGGCCATTGATCCGCTTACCGCCGGAGATCAAATGAAACCAGCTGCCAATCCAGGACCTAAATTGAACAAAAAAGGAAAAAGCTATGAGTTCATTCAGATAGGCCGCACCTATTACGATTTACAAACGAATGCATCCGTTGGAAAGCGCATCATGTTGCACGACAACGGAACCATCTCAACCGTATGGACCACCGCACCCAATGACAATGTGGGTTGGCCCGATCGCGGTACTGCCTTCAATCATTACGACGGCACCAATTGGGGGTCTACGGCCAGTGCGCGTGTTGAAACCAGCAGAACCGGCTGGCCTTCAATGGGTGTTTTGAGCAACGGCAACCAATGGACCATAGCTCACATCTCTTCTGATGGAGGATTTGTGATGGCCACCAATGATGGCCTTGGCAGCAACAACTGGACATCCTCTTCTCCTGTTTTGCAGCAATTTGGCAAAGTACCCATCTGGAACAGAGCCGCTTCAAACGGAGATACCATTCATGTGATTTGCAATTATTTTGCTGACCCTGATAATGGCATTCCCGTGGTTACCCTTGCCGGTGTTCCTTCCCCTACTGTTTACAGTCGCAGTACCGATGGTGGTCAAACTTGGGATATAGAGCATCAAATCTTGCCTGGATACGACAGCACCCGTTGGGTGGCAGGCGGTGGCGATAACTACGCCATAGATGTACAAGGAAATACCGTGGCCATTTGTATTGGTGGCATCGGTCGCGATGTGGCCATTTGGAAATCTACCGATGCTGGTAGCACCTGGACCCATATGTATGCCGACTCTTTTGAATACGCACCTTGGAATGGCAAGCAGCTTGTTCCTTTTGATGCGCAAACTGGCGAAGGTCGCGTAGAAACAAACGACGGAACCGTAGAAGTGTTGATCGATAATGATGGTATGGTTCACGCCTGGTGGGGTCTCACCCTGGTAGCGGATAATGATACCACTGAAGGGGTTGGCGATGGTTATTCATTCTGGCCAGGAACAGCTGCCCTCGTGCACTGGAAAGAAGGAGACACCTCTTACAGACTCTGTGGTTCTAATATAGATATGAACGAAGATGGAAACCTCACCTATACCCAAGAAACATTTTCTGCCTTGAGCAGCGGAAATCTTCCTGCTGGTGTGGGATATGCGGCGCGTTATGGAAACAATTCCATCATTCACGGTCCAAGTTCAGGGATTGATGAAAATGGGAATCTTTTTGTGACTTATAGCGCAGCAATAGAAGAAACCTACCACGCTTATGGAGCTAACTTCCGCGATATCCTCATTGTTTATTCAACAGACGGAGGCGCCACTTGGAGCAGCCCACAAAACGTGACACAAGAACGCCAGATGGAATGTACCTTTGGTTCACTTGCACGCAAAGTAGATGATAACATCCATCTCATCTTTCAAATGGATGAAACACCCGGAACCAACCTCCAAAACAATGGAGCCACCGGTCTTCACCCGAACTTCGAAAACAGAATTTACTACACCGCAGTGCCGGTTTCTAAAATCATCAACAATGAATTGGGACAAAACCTCTTGTCTACCGAACAAATGCCAAAGTCTGCTGAGGTGTTTGTTATCGGACAGAACTACCCCAATCCATTCGATGCCAGCACAGAAGTAACCGTGTATTTGAATACCGGTAGCAATTTGAATTTGACCGTTCAAAATGCCATAGGGCAGGAAGTGATGCACCGCGAACTCGGATATAAAAATGCCGGCAACCACGTCATCACCATCGATGGTAGCCAATTGGCTGAAGGGGTCTACTTCTACACCCTTTCATCAGAAGGCAATAAGCTTACCCGCAAAATGCAAATCATAAGATAATCGCAAATTATTTGCTTTAAAAAGGGGCTTCCAAAAGGAGCCCCTTTTTATTTTGTTCAAAGGATTGAAAACTTTATTTTTGCGCACTTTTTCAGAGTATCTGCGGACGTGGTGAAATTGGTAGACACGCCAGACTTAGGATCTGGTGCCGTGAGGTGTGTGGGTTCGAGTCCCTCCGTCCGCACTCAAAATAAGCAAATCGCAAATCGGTGAACGTATCTTTCGAAAAACAAAATGAGCTCAATGGATTGCTCACAATTGAGCTGACTAAAGAAGACTACCAGGGCAAGGTAGATGAGCAACTCAAAAAATTCCGTAAAACTGCACGCATTCCAGGCTTCCGTCCGGGCACCGCTCCTCTCTCCATGGTGAAGCGCATGGTGGGAAGCAGTGTATTGGCTGAAGAAGTCAACCGGTTGGCCAGTGAAACCCTCAACAACTACATCAACGAGAATAAAATTGATATACTCGGATATCCCCTGGCAAGCAATAGCAAACAGAGTGAAATCGATTTTGAAAACGAAGGGAGCAGCTTCACCCTTTATTTCGATCTCGGATTAGCTCCATCATTTGAGCTGGCATTGGGTGCCAAAGATAAACTTACCCATTATCAGGTGGAAGTAGATGATGAAAGCCTTAATACAGAACTGAGCAACCTCTATCGCCGCTACGGCAAAAGCACGGATGTAGAGGAATCCACCAGCGATAATGATGTGCTGAAGCTGAGCATGACTGAGCTCAATGATAAAGGCGAGGCACTCCAAGGAGGCGTTAGCGAGAAAACCGCCAGCATTCTCCCGGAAGTGATCACCGATAAGAAAACCAAAAAACTTTTTGAAGGGGTAAAGAAAGGTCAGGAAGTAAAGGCCGATATCTTCAAAGTCTTTAACAACAACCTGCGGGTGCTATCTTCCTACCTGGAAATGCCTGAAGAAGGCTTGAATGATCTTGAAAAGAATTTCTCATTCACTGTGCTCGAAATCAAGCAAAACACGCCAGCAGAACCCGGTGCAGAATTGTACAGCCAACTGTTCGGTGAAGAGAATATGCCAGCCGACGAAGAAGATTTCAAGAACAAGATTCGCGAGAGTTTACAACAGCAATACCAATCAGATGCTGAGCACATCATCAATCACGAAATAGATGACCTGGTACTCGCCAAGCACGATTTCAGTTTGCCCGATGAATTTCTTAAGCGCTGGTTGATGGAAACTCGTCCGGAGGAATACACGGCAGAAAACATCGACGAACGTTTTGATCAGGAAGCCGATAGCCTTCGCTACCAATTAATCAGAGAAAAAGTGGTAGAAGAGCAAAAACTTGAATTGACTCAAGAAGAAGTGAACGGCACTAATCTGAGCTACACCTTGCAGATGTTTAGCCAGTATGGCATGCAGAACCCCGACCCACAGATGGTGGAAAGTTTTGCCATGCGTCAGGCCCAGGATCCGGAGCATATGCGCCGAATTCGCGACCTTGCCATGAGCAGAAAAGTTACCGAGTACTTCCGTTCAGTGGTTACTCTCAAAGACAAAAAGGTGAAAGCCTCTGAGTTCGAGAAAATCATGGAAGAACACAACAAAACCCACCACAATCATTAATTTTGGGCGAAACAAGTCATATGGATTACGGTAAAGAATTCAAAAAATACGCAACCAAGCACCTTGGGATCAGCAGCATGAAAGTAGATCACTACATTGAAAGCAGCTTGTATCCCATGAATATCACCCCAAACATCATCGAAGAACGCCAGTTGAATGTAGCCATGATGGATATTTTCTCGCGACTGATGATGGATCGCATCATCTTTCTCGGAGTGCCTATCACCGATCAGGTGGCCAACATCATCATGGGGCAGTTGCTGTTCCTGGAATCGGCTAACCCAAGCAGAGATATACAGATCTATATCAACAGTCCAGGTGGTTCCGTTTATGCCGGTTTGGGCATTTATGACACCATGCACT
>CAZYJD010000056.1:0-13513 GCA_964647785.1 uncultured Chitinophagaceae bacterium | reverse complement strand
GAAACGATGATTGGAAAACCGGCTTTTATCACATTGCTAAAAAGGCTGATATTCCATTGGTTACGGCAGCATTTGATTACCCTTCTAAAAGCGTGATCATAGGTAAGCCCTTCATGCCGGGTAATTCAGCTGAAGAAACAGTAGCTGAGCTGAAGAAATACTTCTCACAATACAAAGGGAAAATTCCCGAATACGGTGTTTATGAATAAAACGATGAATCTCTTTATTAAAAATATCCCCGATTCCATCAATGCCTATTTTCTTGAATTGATGTTTGCACCTTTTGGGGAGGTGCGGAGTGCGAAAGTGCTTTATGATCGTGCCAGCGGCGAGCATAAAGGCGTGGGCTTTGTTGAAATGGCCAATGAAAAAGAAGGCGAGGCCGCCATTGAAGGCATCCACGGGAAAGAAATCAGAGGCAATGTACTTCATGTTGAAAAAGCACGCCCTAAGAAAACGAATATCTGGGGATAGAATTTATTTGAAATAAGAGGCTGAAAGAAAATTACGCAGCTCTTTATTATCTGTTTGGGTAATTTCTTCTTTGGTGCCTTCCCACCATTTGTGACCATTGTAAATAAAAAATACACGGTCGCTGATGTCGAATACGGTTTTCATATCATGGGTGTTCATGATGGTGGTGATGCTGTATTCTTCAGTGATTTCTTTGATCAGTTCATCAATCACCCTGCTGGTCACCGGATCCAGACCTGAATTTGGTTCATCTGCAAATAGATAGTCTATCTCAAGCGCAATGGCTCTGGCAATGCCCACCCGCTTCTTCATCCCTCCGCTTATTTCTGCAGGAAATTTGCGATTGGTACCTTCGAGATTCACCCGTTTTAAACAAAAGTTCACCCGATCCAAGCGCTCCTCTTTGCTCATGTCGGTGAACATCTTCAATGGAAACTCCACATTTTCCTCAACGGTACTCGAATCAAACAGGGCCGTTCCTTGAAACAACATGCCAATTTTACGTCTCACCTCTCGCAACTCCCTATCATCCAAATGCAGAAAATCCAAACCATCGTAATAAATATGGCCATTATCAGGCTTCAATAATCCCACCATGCACTTCATCATCACGCTTTTGCCATGACCACTTGCACCGATGATTACATTGGTTTTTCCCGCTTCAAAGGTTGCCGAGATATCGTGCAAAATCTGCTTGTCGTTGAACGACTTGTTGATGCCTTCCAGTGTTATCATATCATAGGAGCAATTCGGCTAATAAATAATCGCTGAACAAAATAAAAATCGCGCTGTAAACAACTGCACGGGTGCTTGATCGCCCTACTTCCAACGCCCCGCCTTGGGTATAAAAACCTTTGAAACAGGGAATGCTGGTAATGATGAAGCCATAGGTGAACGACTTGATCAGTGAAAACCATAGGTTGAAAGGAATAAACGATTCTCTTGCCCCTTGTATGTATTCATTGGGCGTTAAAATTCCACTGGCCTGTCCGGCTACGATCCCTCCAACATTGCTCAAAAAAATGCTAATGATCACCAGTGCAGGAACCATCACAACCCCGGAAATTATTTTAGGCAAGGCCAGAAAACCACTGGCATTGATTCCCATTACTTCAAGCGCATCTATTTGTTCACTCACACGCATGGTCCCAATTTCAGAGGCAATATGACTCCCTACTTTTCCCGCCAAAACAAGGGAAGTGATGGTTGGAGCAAGTTCAAGCATAGAGCTATCACTCACAATCGAACCAATCACCGGTTTGGCAATGAGGGGTGAGATGAGCTGATAAGCCGTTTGAACGGTGGTAACGGCTCCTTGAAAAAGGGCAATGATCATCACGATGGGCAATGATCCAATGCCTACATTCACCATTTCATCCATGGTGCGCTGGAAGAATACACTGAATTTCTCAGGCCTGGAAAACATGCTTCTGAGAAAGAGAATGTAGCGTCCGAAGTATCCGAACATCATAGGGGACAAAAATAAAGGCCAACTTTCACTTCACCCAATAATCCAAATCCTTGCGTATAGATTTGTGGCATGAATAACACACTAATTGTAAGCGGAGGAAGCAAGGGAATTGGAAGAGCGGTGGTACTTAAATTTGCCTCGGAAGGCTTCGATATCATTACTTGTTCGAGAAATGGCAAGGATTTGGCCGATCTGAAACAGCATGTGGAATCGCGCTATGGGGTGAAATGTCATGTTGTTGAAGCCGATTTTGAAAAGAAGGAGTCAGTGATTGCCTTTGCTAAAGAGGTGAAGCATCAGTGCCCCAATCCCACGGTTTTGGTAAACAATGCCGGAATCTTTCAACCCGGTAGCGTACTGGAAGAACAGGACGGTGTTTTTGAGCAACTGCTGCAGGTGAACCTGGCCTCGGCCTACCACCTCAGCAGAGAAATCATTCCGAGCATGAAGAAAGTTCCAAGAGCGCATGTGTTTAATATTTGTTCTACGGCCAGCATCGTGCCCTATGTGAACGGTGGTTCTTATTGCATAAGCAAATTCGCACTCCTAGGGATGAGCAAAGTACTGCGAGAAGAGCTTAAAAAAGAGCGCATTGCTGTTTCTGCCATTCTCCCGGGTGCAACTTATACCACCAGCTGGGAGGGCAGTGGCCTGCCCGAAAGCCGTTTTATGCCCGCAGATGATATCGCTCAAGCGATTTTTAATGCCTGGAACTTCAATGAGCACACAGTAATGGAGGAAATTTTACTTCGTCCGCATGAAGGAGATATTTAATTGTGATATGACTACAATCAGATTTAAGTTACCATTTCATTCACTTATTTTTGAAACATTGATATTTTTGCCATCCTTAAGAAACAATTAACATTTGGAATGAAAACTATACTCCGTAAAGCCTGCATGCTTGCAGCAACTGGATTTATTCTGAGCGCCGCAGAGGCCCAGATTAACAGCGTAAATCAAAACAACAATTTGGGTGAGATGATAGAGGTTTCTCACGCCGAACTCATGGATTTTAAATCTGAGCAACTGAAACTCGGTAAAAGAGAGGTAACCGCATGGTACGATTACATTGGTACTTTGGGAGACAACGGTGAGCGTTTTACTTTTTTCACCGGAACATCAATGATGCCCGATAGCAATGCGGTGCAAATTTTCCGCGATGAAAGCGATCAGCCTTACACCGATCACGTAGGTTTGTTTGCCGTAGGTCAGGTTTTCGATCCTAAGAGTTTCTACTATCTTGATCCGACTCCGGCCTTGTCCATTTACAACCCATATACCGTAGACTCAATTCAGTTCTTTTACAAGTACATGAATGCCAATCCCGGTGTGGTTGATACCGTGCTCATTCAGTTTTTTAACAATGATGGTGTTGCCAATCTTACCTGGCAGTCAGACCAGAGCCGCACCGCTGCTCCTACTTATAGACCTGCCATCAACCGCAGTCCAAATCCAACCACTGAATTGAAAATACCTATTTCTGAATCCACTCCTTCTTTTTACCAGAGAACGGTTGCTTCCTTTAGCGGAACCATTGCAGTGCCAACCAGTCTTGGACAAACGGATGCAGGCAGATTAACTGCTTTCACTGTGCATTTCATCCCCGGTGGATGGACGGCCAATATGGGTGATACCTTGGTCAATGACTCTTTGGTACAAGGGGTTAAGAAGTTGAATGTATTCATGCCTTTGATTTTCCGTCAGGGTACCAACACCGCACCAGCTACGCTTTCTGAAACTGCAATGGCTCATGGTGTTTTTGCTTTTGCACCGCAGCGCTACAGCACTAGTGCCAGCACATGGTACTTCCCATACAACCCTCCTGGAGAACTGGGACGTCAGCACGTGTACGCCTTGTTTAGAAGTTCTTCCCCCAATGTGGGTATTGAAAATGTGAATGCATTGGGTTACGGATTGGGTAATGCTTACCCGAATCCAGCCAATGCCAACAGCGAAGTAAACATTCCTTTTGCCATTGGTAATGCAGGCGATGTAAGCATTGAGATTTTCAATGTGGTTGGAAACAAAGTTGCCGCAGTTGCTCCTGCTTATTACACTGCAGGTGAGCATACCGCAGTATTCAGTACTTCAAACTTTACACCAGGTGTATATCTCTACACCATCAAGGCTGGTGCGTATAGCGCAACAAAGAAATTCAGCGTAACCAGATAATACTCTTTTATAATATCGAAAAAGCTCCGTTGAACACGGAGCTTTTTTTTTGCTGTATTTTGAACCGCTAAATGATCAACATCAATACCAATAAATTTTCAAATGCGCTGCTGGCAGTGTTGATGTTGCTCAACTTATATTTTGTGCTCAAAGCCCCGGTATTGGATGTGGATGCGGCCCTGTATGCCGCTCTTTCTGTTGAAATGCTGGAAAATGGCAATCTTCTTCACCTCTTTGAGCGAGGAGTAGATTATCTGGATAAGCCACCTTTGTTGTTTTGGCTAAACGCACTCTCGTTTAAAGTGTTCGGCATCCACCCATGGTCTTATCGTTTGCCTTCTCTGCTTGTGCTTATTCCTGCTCTGCTGGCCTTGTATCATTTCGTTAAATCAGTTGCAGGAGCTGAACGGGCAGGTCTTGCGGTCATGGTGTTCAGCTCTTCCATTGGCTTTTGGTGGATTGCTTCAGACCTGAAAACAGATTTGATGCTGGTTTCATTCCTGATTTGTGCCACATATTTTTTATCTCAGAGCTTGTCCAAACCCTCGTTTATTCATCATTTGTCATACGCGTTTTTTACGGCACTTGCCATGATGAGCAAAGGTCTACCAGGCTTTTTTTTGCCTATGGTCATGCTTTTGCCCTATATCATCGCCAAGGGTATGTTTAGCAATTTTCTAAAGATACCCTGGTGGTGGGTCTTGCCATTGATCGCTCTTTTTATATCTCCTGTATTATGGGGCTTGTACACCCAATTTGATTTGCAACCTGATAAATGGGTGCATGGCAGACAAGGTGTAAGTGGGTTGCGCTTCTTTATGTGGGAGCAGAGTTTTGGCAGGATTACCGGAGAAAATAAATGGTCCAACAACGCTCCATGGCATTATCTGTTCAGCAATGCCTTCTTGCTTATGTTTCCTTATGGTTTGCTTTTACCGATCATCTTAAAGTCCAAAACAAGAAAGGGTATTCATTTTTGGTACTTCTTTTTGGGGGCCTTGCTTGTATTGCTTGTTTTGAGTGCATCACAATATAAAATTCCGCATTATGCCGCTGTGGCCTTTCCTTTTCTTTCAATTTTTCTAGCAGAATTACTTGCTGAACTGAAGTCTGTTTTCTGGCCTCTATTGGCTTCTTTAATCCTTTTTTCAGCCTCCGCACTTATGGTCTGGAGCACAGCTTATAGCCCTTTATCAGTAACCCTCATGAGCGCAGTGGGATTGAGTGTATTGCTGCTTTTCAGAAGACCCGCTTTTTTAATAAAGATTACGGCGCTTTTTAGCGGACTGCTGCTAAATGCCGTAGCCATTCCATTATTATACAGCCACACCGAAACGCCCCATTTGGTAGAGACGGTAACGCGTGAAAAGATTTCAACAGCAGATTTGGTCTTGTTCAACAAGCAACCTCGATCGGTAGAGTTCTGCTTGGGGCAGCGTTTAAGGGTTTGCCGTAGGGATGAAGTAAGGGCAATGCTAGCAGAGAACCCGCAATATTGGTTTTATATGGATGATATGGGCCGTCATGACTTGCAATACGATGGCCTGAAAATTAAACGTGAACATCATTGGCAACATCATGATGCGGACCGAATTCAGTTGGAATTTCTGAATCCTCAAAAGCGCAATAAAATATTGCAGAGTAGATACCTTATCCAGTTTGAAAGTGAAAAGGAGTCAAGCTGAACCTGATAGCAATTGACGTGCATGTGCCAAAGCGCTTGCTCCGGGTTCAGCACCACTGAGCATTGCGGCAATTTCTTTTTCCCTTTCACTCGTATCCAAATCGATTAGGCGAGTATAAGTTTGATCGCTGTCGTGCAGCTTCTCAATTTTGAAGTGTTTCGTACCCCTTGATGCCACCTGTGGACTATGGGTGATGCACAGCAGCTGATGGTCTTTGCTGATTTTTTCAAGTAAATTGGCAATGGCTCCTGCAACCGAACCTGAAACACCGGTGTCTATTTCATCGAAAATAAGGGTTGGAAGCGCATGGTGTTCGGCCATGAGCGATTTTATGGAAAGCATGAATCGAGATCTTTCTCCCCCAGAGGCAATGCTGCCAATTCCTCCCATTGCCAAGCCTTTGTTAGCGCTGAAGAGCAGTTCAATGCGGTCCATCCCGCTGGGGCCTGGTTGTTCAAGTGCATGAAATTTAAACTCCATACGGGCGTGAGGCATGCCCAGCAAAGCGAGCAAATCAGCTGTTTTTTTAGCGAGTGTTAGCGCTGACTTATTTCTATGCTCACGGAGCTGCAATGCGATCAGACGCAATTCTTGCTCCATCCTGGCTGACTCACTTTCTTTTTCTTTCAGCTTTTCATCTGAGAACTCCATTTCTTGTAAGTCCTTCTCCAATGAATCGCGAATACCGATCAATTCATCGGCATGGTTGCTCCGATATTTTCTGCTCAACTCGTACAGCAGATTTAAGCGTTGATTTTTCTCTTCCAGGATGGATGGATTGGCATCGAGCTGTTCTGCTTTGGTCATGGTTTCTCTTGAAATATCGAGTAATTCATCAACCGCTTGCGATAGTCTTTCCATGAGATCTTGTATTTCTTGATCTTCACCGAAAGAGCGAAACTGTTTTAGCCACGCACCACTTTTTTCCGTTAAGCTGCCTTCTTTTTCATTGATCTCGGCATGCATTTCTTCAGCCAAGATGCGGAAACTTTCGGCTTGCTCAAGAATACTGAGTTCATCTTCCAATTTCTTTTGTTCGCCTTCCTGCAATTGTGCTGCTTCAAGTTCATCAAAGCGGAATTGCTTAAAATCTCTTTCTTCAAGGGCGCTCTGTTGCCTTGATTTCAATTGCTCAATTTCGGTGGCAAGATTTCGCCAAGATTGATAAAGCGGAAGGTAGTTGCCA
Source organism: uncultured Chitinophagaceae bacterium (assembly GCA_964647785.1). Classification (GTDB taxonomy): domain Bacteria; phylum Bacteroidota; class Bacteroidia; order NS11-12g; family UBA9320; genus CAZYJD01. The sequence continues at coordinate 6,522 of CAZYJD010000056.1, read as the reverse complement.
AGTAAACGCTGATTTTCGCCAAACAAATCAAGTAAGCGCAGCTGAAACCCTGCTTCCATTAACTCTTCTTGCCCGTGTTGGGTGTGAATATCTACCATCAGGCTGCCCAACTTCTTCATGAGATTAAGCGCTGCGGGGCTGTCGTTAATGAAGGCCCTTGATTTACCACCGGGAAGAATTTCTCTTCGCAGAATACAGGTCTCTTCAAAGTCGAGATCATGGGTCTCAAAAAAAGGTTTGAGTCCATAGGTTTCAACGGAGAAGTGCCCTTCTATCAAACATTTCTTTTCAGGATTTCTCAAACTGCTGAAATCCGCTCGTTCCCCTAAAATCAGCCCCAAGGCATCCAATAGAATGGATTTACCAGAACCGGTTTCACCGGTGATGATATTGAGCCCCCCTGATGGTTGAAACTCCAAATCATCGATCAGAGCATAATTTTGTATCCGAAGGCTGAGCAACATAACGCAAATCTAAAGGTCAATCATAAAAGGAGTTCATCAAATTCCAATAATTTTGTCGTTCATGGAATCATCCCAAAAACCTCTTATTCTTATCACCAATGATGATGGCATTACTGCGCCCGGAATTCGCAATTTGGTGGAATGTATGCTCGAACTTGGTGAAGTGGTAGTTGTGGCCCCCGATAGTCCGCAATCGGCTATGGGGCACGCCATTACCATCAGCAAACCATTGCGCCTCGATAAAACTGACACTTTTGGAAAAGACATTTTGGCCTACCAATGTTCAGGTACACCGGCCGATTGTGTGAAGCTGGCCGTAGATAAAGTTCTGCATCGCAAGCCTGATTTGCTTGTGTCTGGGATCAATCACGGGGCCAATTCCAGCATCAATGTTATTTATTCCGGAACCATGAGTGCAGCAGTAGAAGGCGCTATCGAGGGCATGAAAAGCATTGGTTTCTCTTTGCTCGATTACAATCTGGATGCAGATTTTGAACCGGCTAAACCATTTGTTAAAGAGATTGCCAAAAAGGTGCTTGAAAACGGTCTGCCCGATGGGACCTTGCTGAACGTAAACTTCCCCAAGCTTCCTTTGAATGAAATTAAAGGCATCAAAGTATGCCGGCAGGCGCGAGCCAAATGGGTAGAAGAGTTTGATGAACGACAAGATCCCAATGGAAGAAAGTACTATTGGCTTACCGGGAAGTTTGTACAACTCGATCACGGACAGGATACAGACGAATGGGCGCTTTCTCAGGGCTACGTTTCCGTAGTGCCTACCCAATTCGATTTAACGGCGCACCATGCCATAGGCACCCTTAACCTTTGGGATTTTGATGCCTAAGCGTTTCAATCAATTCTGGATGGGGGCATTGGTGGGTATGCTTGCACCTCAAGTGATATTGTTGGGCATCTATGTTTCAGATTACGTGCGTGTACCCTTCTTACAGTTTTACCGCAACATCATAGAAACAGAAACCCTCAGTGTTTTGCTGCAGCCCGCCATGTTGATCAATTTGGTTCTCTTCCTGTTATTCGTCAATTTCAACTGGCTTCGTTTCTGCAGGGGGTTGATTCTATCAACCATTCTTTATGGTCTTTACATCGCCTTTACCTTCATTTTCTAATGCGATATTACCTCATAGCCGGTGAAACATCGGGCGATTTACACGGATCCTTATTGATCAAAGCCCTAAAACGAATTGACAAAGAAGCTGAATTTCGCTTTTGTGGAGGTGATCAAATGAAAGAAGCAAGTGGTGTATCCCCTGATATCCACAGTCATGAATTAACAGTCATGGGGTTTTGGGAGGTTCTGAAGCGCCTCGCCACCATTAGAAGGCAGATGAAACGTGTAAAAAAAGAACTGCTTAAATACAAACCCGACCGACTCATTCTGATTGATTTTCCGGGCTTCAATATGCGCGTGGCCAAATTTGCCCACCAGCACAAGCTTGCTGTACATTATTACATCTCACCCAAAGTGTGGGCCTGGAACACCAAAAGAGCACTGAAGATTAAGAAATACGTCAATCACCTGTACAGCATCCTCCCCTTTGAACAAGAATTTTACAGGCAGTTTGATTATGAGCCGCATTATGTGGGAAATCCTTTGTTAGATGCTATTTCAGAGCATCATATGGATCAGGAGTGGTTGTCTGTTCAAGGAGGGGAGCCCATACTTGCCTTATTGCCTGGCAGTCGCGATCAGGAAATCAGAAACATGCTCCCCGATATGCTCGAGGCCGGTACATTTTTTAAGGGGTATAAATTAATGGTTGCTGCTACCTCGGATTTTGACGATGCATATTACGAGGCTATTTGCAAAGGCAGGGCAAGAATTGTTCGCTCTCATACCTATGAACTTCTTTCCGTGGCTAAAGTAGCCATGGTAACCTCTGGAACGGCAACCTTGGAAACGGCTTTATTGGGTTGTCCGCAAATGGTATGTTACAAAACATCTTCCTTGAGTTATTGGCTGGGTAAACGTCTGATCCGGGTGCCATATATTTCACTGGTAAACCTAATCTCGGGTAAACTGGTGGTGAAAGAATTGATACAGGAAAAAATGAGCCCCCATTATCTCATTCGTGAGTTGAATCGCTTACTTAAAGAACCCCAAGCACGGAATCAAATGTTAGCAGACTACGCACAAGTGCGTCAGCTTTTGGGAGAACCCGGAGCTCCGGAAAGAGCTGCGGACCTTATCGTGAAAAATCACGTTTAGGCTTTTTGACACTTTATTCGCAGGAGATGAATTCGCGCATCACTTCAATGCGATCGCGAACAACAAATACATTGGGGAACTCCGTTCCTAAAATCTGAAGGGTTCGCTGGGCATCTATTTCGCGTTCAAAATTCCCCGCCCTCACTTTGTAATTGGGTGATTGATAGATGATATACACCTTATCGGTTAATTGAGGACATGCCTCGATGGCTTTGGTCTTTGCTTTTTCTGCCTCAAACTTATTGCTTCCAAAATATACCTGAACACGATAACCTGCCAAGTTGCTGGTATCGATGGAAAGAACATAGTCTTGCAATCCCTGCTCAATGCGTTCATCTGCAACAACCTTTACTTGTGCATGGCTGAGCTCCTTGCCCCAATAGCCAAAGAAAAGCAGCAGCAGCGTGTATTTAAAACAAGTCTTTACCATGACATTTTTTGTACTTTTTTCCACTTCCACACGGGCAAGGGTCATTGCGTCCTACCTTTTTTTCGGCGCGCACAGGGGTGCGATCTACCTGTTTTTCTTGCGCCGCTTCCGATGGTGGAGTTGGGGTGCTTCCTGGAATCTGGTCCGTTCTACTAGTGCGCATCCTACTCATATCGGTGCGTTTCACTTCTTGCGCTTCGCGCACTTCATCCGGATTTTGTTTGGGTATTTCTCCTTTAAACAGCATGGAAAGAATTTCCGTATTCAGCTTACTGATCATGCTTTGGAACAAATTGAACGACTCCAATTTGTAAATAAGCAGTGGATCTTTCTGTTCATAGGAAGCATTGCTTACGCTCTGTTTCAAGTCATCCAGTTCTCGTAGGTGTTCTTTCCAATGTTCATCGATATGGGCCAAAACCACATAGCGTTCAAATGCATCGAAGACTTCACGCCCCTGGGTACTGATTGATTTTTTGAGATTAACGGAAACGTTTACACTTCGTGTGCCGTCGGTGAAAGGAATTAAAATGTTTTGAACCTGTTCTCCTCGGTCGTTGAAAATATTTTGTAAAACAGGAAGCGTTTCAGCAATAATGTCTTTCTCATGGCTGAAATACCGTTCAGACAATTCTTCGAACACTTGCTGTACGGCTTGATTCCTCTTTAACCCCAAGAACTCATCTCTGCCCAATTTGGTTTCATAAGCCAGGTGGCGCAATAATTCCATTTGAAGTCCTTCATAATCAGCGCTATCGTAATAGCTGCCCACCATTTCGTCAGTCCAATCGTACAAGCTATTGTTCACATCTACCGTAAGGCGTTCACCGTAGAGCGCGTGTTTTCTGCGTGCATAAATGACCGTGCGTTGCTTGTTCATTACATCGTCGTATTCTAGCAAGCGCTTTCTAATGGAGAAGTTGTTTTGCTCTACCTTTTTTTGATTTTGTTCAATTCTTCGGGTGATGAGCGGATGTTGTATCACTTCGCCTTCCGGGAAGTTAAATCGGTCCATGATTCTTGAAACGCGTTCAGAACCGAACATGCGCATCAGATCGTCTTCAAGTGAAACAAAAAACTGGCTGCTACCGGGGTCTCCTTGTCGTCCTGCACGTCCTCTCAACTGTCGGTCTACCCGTCGCGATTCATGCCTTTCCGTACCGATAATGGCCAAACCGCCTGATTCTTTTACACCAGGCCCGAGTTTGATGTCCGTTCCACGACCAGCCATATTCGTAGCAATGGTAACGCTTCCCGGCAATCCTGCTTCGGCAACAATTTCGGCTTCCCTTTGGTGTTGTTTTGCATTCAGTACGTTGTGCTTGATTTTACGCATGGAAAGCATACGGCTCAGCAATTCTGATACTTCCACATTGGTGGTTCCCACCAACACCGGACGCCCCGCTTCTTGCATGCTGGCAATCTCATCCATCACCGCATTAAATTTCTCTTTCATGGTTTTATACACCTTGTCCTCGCGATCGTCGCGCACGATGGGACGATTGGTCGGGATCACCACTACTTCCAGTTTATATATATCCCAGAGTTCTCCCGCCTCTGTTTCAGCCGTACCGGTCATACCCGCCAATTTGTGGTACATGCGGAAGTAGTTCTGCAGGGTAACCGTTGCAAAGGTTTGAGTGGCGGCCTCTACTTTCACATTTTCTTTGGCTTCGATGGCCTGGTGCAATCCGTCGGAATAGCGGCGACCCTCCATTACACGGCCGGTTTGCTCATCAACAATTTTCACCTTGCTATCCTGTATGATGTACTCCACATCTTTTTCAAACAGGGTATAGGCTTTCAATAATTGATTTACAGAGTGGATGCGCTCAGATTTTACACTAAAGTCGCGCATGACAGCATCTTTCTTTTTGGCTTTCTCGTTATCGGGCATCTCCGATTTTTCGATATCGGCCATGAGGCTTCCAACATCGGGCATCACGAAGAAGAGTTTGTCTTCTCCTTGACCGGTGATGAGTTCTAACCCTCTTTCGGTCATCTCAATGCTGTTGTGCCTTTCATCAATGGTGAAGTACAATGCCTCATCTACTTTGTGCATTTCCTTCTGTTGATCCTGCAGGTAATAGTTCTCGGTTTTTTCCAGCAGGCTCTTCATACCTTTTTCACTCAGGAACTTGATGAGCGGTTTGTATTTGGGCAAGCCGCGATGACATCTGAGCAGCAACATGCCGGCTTCTTTGTCTTTGCCTTCTCCAACCAGCTTTTTTGCATCAGTGAGGGCGGTGGTAACATATTTCTTTTGCTCGTCTACCAGCTTTTGTATGCGGGGTTTCAGTTCGTGAAATTCGTGCTGATCTCCTTTGGGCACCGGACCGGAAATGATGAGGGGCGTTCGGGCATCATCAATCAAAACCGAGTCTACCTCATCCACCATGGCAAAATGCAATTTGCGCTGCACCAATTCTTCCGGCAGGTGTGCCATATTGTCACGCAGGTAGTCAAAGCCAAATTCATTGTTGGTGCCATACGTTATATCGGCCTGGTAAGCGGCACGTCTTTCTGCCGAGTTTGGACGGTGGTATTCAATACAATCTACACTTAAACCATGGAACTGAAAGATAGGGCCGTTCCACTCCGCATCCCTTCGTGCCAGATAATCATTCACTGTAATCACGTGCACCCCTTTTCCTCCAAGGGCATTCAGGTAAGAGGGCAGGGTAGACACCAGGGTCTTTCCTTCACCTGTTGCCATTTCTGCGATTTTTCCTTGGTGGAGCACAATACCACCAATCAACTGCACATCGTAATGCACCATGTTCCATACGACGGTATTGCCTGCAGCTTCCCAGCTGTTGCGATAAACGGCTTTATCTCCATCAATCATCACAAAATCTTTTTGGGCTGCCAGATCTCGGTCAAAATCGTTGGCGGTGACTTCAATGCGTTCATTGATGCTAAACCTTCGGGCGGTTTCCTTCACTACAGCAAAGGCCTCGGGTAAAATTTCTTCGAGGATTTCTTCCAGAGATTCATCGCGCTCATCATTGAGTCGGTCAATTTCCTCATAGGCCTGTTCGCGACTTTCAACCTCTGAATCATCAGCGGCTTCTATCAGCGACCTGTTTTCTTCAATCTGATTGTCGATGTCGCGCAAATGATCGGCTATGCGCTGTTTAAACTCTTTGGTTTTATCGCGGAGCTGATCATTGTTAAGCGATTGATACGACTGAAAATGTGCGTTGATTTCGTCGACAATGGGCATCATTTTCTTGAGATCCCGATCTGATTTGTCTCCGAATATTTTGGTGATGCTTTGGAATAGTGAGTTGATCATATGAATGCGTTCGTACTGGAAGCCTTGCAAATTTGGACAAAAAGAATGCCAATAAAAAAGCCGCAGCGAATATACTGCGGCTTTCATTTCAAATAATCAGTGT
>CAZYJD010000055.1:11317-13586 GCA_964647785.1 uncultured Chitinophagaceae bacterium | reverse complement strand
ATGGCTGATGCTAGAGTGAAGTTACGAACTGTTTACTTTGATTTATTCTGCCAAAGCCGTCATCTTTTACCGATTATTCGCCTGGTAATCTATGGCGCCCCTGCGCTTAAATAGCGCTTATAGAATGGATGCAAAGGTTTCTCGAAGAATTTGAATGCTCAGATCAATTTCTTCTTTCTTGATTACCAATGGGGGAGCAAAACGGATGATGTTATCGTGTGTTTGTTTCGCAAGCAAACCACGGTCTCGTAGTTGAAGACAAATTTCCCAGGCTGTTGGCCATTGTTCACCGGTTTGTAATTCAACTGCACAGAGCAGGCCTTTTCCTCGTTTTTCTTTGATCATGGGGTGGTGAATGCTATCCAAACCTTCCATGAAATAACGTCCCATTTCAGCCGCATTTTGGGCTAGTTGTTCATCCACTACCACTTGCAGTGCCGCGGTAGCCACTTCACAGGCCAATGGATTTCCCCCGAATGTACTGCCGTGTTCACCCGCCTTTATGCACAACATGATCTCATCATCTGCCAGTACTGCAGACACAGGTAAAACGCCTCCGGAAAGGGCTTTGCCCAGAATGAGTATGTCAGGACGAACGCCCTCATGGTCGCAGGCCAACATGGCACCTGTTCGGCCAATACCGGTTTGCACTTCATCGGCAATGAATAAGACATTGTTTTTTCTGCACATCTCATAAGCACTCTTTAAGTACCCTTCATCAGGAATGATCACACCTGCTTCGCCTTGTATGGGCTCAATCATCAGGCCAGCCACATTTTTGTTTTTCAAAGCAAGCTTGAGCGCCGAAAGATCGTTGTAAGCGATGATTTCAAACCCCGGCATGTATGGTCCAAAGCCTTCATAACTGGATGGATCCGTAGATGAACTCACTGCGGCCAATGTTCGGCCCCAAAAATTGCCCGTAGCAAAGAGTATCACTGCTTCATTTTCGGCAATGCCTTTCTTCTCATATGCCCATTTCCTGCACAACTTTAGAGCAGTTTCGCCCCCTTCTACACCTGTATTCATTGGCAAAACCTTGTCGTAACCAAACAATTGGGTGATAAAGGCCTCGTACAATCCCAGACGATCGTTGTAAAACGCTCTAGAGGTGAGGGTTAGACGTTCACTTTGCTTTTTTAGCGCATCAATTATTCTTGGGTGACAATGTCCTTGATTCACCGCACTGTAAGCGGCCAGAAAATCGAGATATTTTTTCCCATCGGTATCCCATACCCAAACTCCTTCTCCTTTTGAAAGTACCACCGGTAATGGCTTGTAATTGTGCGCTCCATGCTGCTTTTCCAGCGCTATGTATTTTTCTGATGAATTCATGGTTGGCAAAATTAGAAGGCCTTTGTGAATGAGCACGTTTCTTTGCATTTTTTATGACAAGTAAATGCATAACTTGCCTGGTCGAGAGCAATGAACTTTATTGCCAACGAAATCCTCATTAAATTAACAGCCATCAAACATTTAATTCGGCTTATAGTTGTGTTGGTAGTGTTTGCAGGGATTGAAAAGAATCTCAGTGCTCAAACGCTTCGCCAGTCTCTTGAACCAAAGAGCAATTCTAGTGCCCATCCTGACCGACTTCTCATATCAGAGAAGTTTCGGATTTATTATACACAAACCGTTAAAAATCAAGCTTTAACCCTTTTTGAAATTTGTCCTTCGGTGTTGGGAGAAACAGAGTCAAAATTGGATTATCGCCTCAATGGCAAGCTGGATATCGTGCTAACATCTGCTCATACCAGCAATATATTGAATGCATACAAAGAAAAAGCAGAGCCCGTTCATGGTGCCGTTACCCGTGTAGACCACAAGCGAATCGAAATTGCATGCGATGGCAGTGCTTACAGCATGGAAATTCAATTGAAGAAAGGCCTTGCAGAAGTGTTGGTGAAGGAGATGATTTATGGGGTATCTGTAACGGAGAAGGTTAAAAACACCTTGAATTACAGTGTGCCTGATTGGTTTGAAAATGGCCTGATCGATTATATCTCAGAAGGATGGGATGCGAAGGATGAACAGGCCATGAGAGACATGACCATGGCAAAGAAGGGATTTCAGATAAGAAAAGGAAATCCTTCCTATGCCCACAGTTTCAATAAGGCCTATTGGTATTTTCTGGAGAAAACCAGGGGGCAGGCAGCCATCTCCAGACTGGTGTATTTAACCCGTCTCACGCGAAGCATGGAAAGCTCTTTGTATTTTGTCGTTAATCATGGGTTTAAATATTTTCACAAGGATATGGAGGCCTTTTTTT
>CAZYJD010000055.1:0-11307 GCA_964647785.1 uncultured Chitinophagaceae bacterium | reverse complement strand
AACGTATTAACCCTGGCTTTCCCGAAGCATTACCTCCCAAAATTCAAAGACTTCAGCAGCTGAAAATCCTTCATACGCAAGAAGGCATGCTCTTAGCAGGCATCTACAACCAGCAATTGTTTGTCTACCAATCTACTGAATCAGGTCAATGGAAAAGACTTTTACATTTTCATAAGGTCATTGCTTTTGGAATGAATCCCGGATCGCAAAATAATGGGATCCTATTTTTTCAGTATTTCTCCGGTAGCTGGCAATTCATGCCCTTGCCAATTGACGGAAAAAAGTGGTCAAAAAAAATTAAAAACCAATTGGACTCCTTTCGCTGGGTAAGTGATGTGAGGTTAACTGCTGATGCCATATGGGTTGCCGGAACGAAGCACACTTGGCATGACGTTCATCGAATTTCGCTTGAGAGCGGGAATTGCGAACGTTGGACCGATGATTTTGAAATTGAGAAAGAGATTTGTCCCACTGATGGTGGGGATTTATTTGTGCTCAAAGAAAGCGAACTTCAAACCTCAACTCAGCCTCGAGAAAGGCGTTGGAATATCTTAAGTTACTCCTCGGAAGGGGAGGGAGATACCTGTTATATAGCGAGGGAAGGAGAGCAACTGGAGGGGCTCTACCACAACGCATTAAATGGTAAATTATATTTTCTTTCGGACATTAGTGGGGTGGTCAATGCTTGGGGTTATATAGAAAAGCCCCAAGAGGTTATACCACTTTCGGACTATGCCCGAAATCTCATATGCCACTTTCCAATCAATCAAGACTTGATCGGTGAACTACTAATGAAAGACGGCAAGTATTTGTTGGTCCGTTCCCTGATTGAGACAGGCAGCAAACAGACGATTGCACCAACCTTGAGTCAATGGAGAATGAATGGAGCAACAGAGGCCAAGAAGTCAGGCGAAAAATTGATACAAGAAACAGGCAATGATCTCATTCGTCCGCAAAATCTTCCATTTATTTTTCAGAATGATTTTCCGGTTGATAGCCAGCGGGTAGATGAAAGTCCGGTGCCATTTGAACCTGATAAAACACATATTTACAGAGAGTTTCCTCTCACAAATACTTCACTGATTTTGAGGAAAGTAATCAGTGGGGTGGACAATGGTTTATTAGGAATCAAAAAACAAAGCACCTTGCTTGATCCACGATATCATTATCGTTATCCATTGCAACTCATTGCCGGACTTGAAATGAGCAATGTGTTGCATCAAAAGGTATTCACCGCAATCATACGCCTGGAATCACAAGTCAATGGAAATGATCAATTGATCAGGTATGCTGTTCGAAAAAAACAATGGTTGTGGTCATCAGAATGGTATCGATGGTCTTACCGAAGAGGAGTGTTTTTGCAGGAGTACAATCGTTACAATAGCAATCTTTTTGAATTATCGGCTGTGCACCAGCCAACAGGATTTGGAGGGTCATTGCGCGCCCGCATCGATCGAAGCAATACGCTCATTACGGATGAAAGCTCATTGTTATCAAAATCGGCAGAAGGCAATGAGCTCATGACCGCAGGAATAAGTTGGAAAAATGAACGTCCTATGGGTTATCACGCGCAATTGTATTGGCTTTTGCAGGCAGAAAGTGGTTATGCAAGCAGAAGTGGAGGCACCGGCAATATGACCGAGGCAAATTTTCAGATGGGTTATAAATGGTTGCACCCAAAAGGAATCAAGGCTTCAATAACAACCATGGGCGGAATATCTATAGGTGAGTATCGAAGTACTTACATTTTGGGAGGGACCCAAAATTGGCTGAATGAGTCTTGGCGTTCAGATATGCAAATGCTCGAAGGCCGGGAAATCGTTTGGCAAATGATCTCGGGTCTGAGGTCATTCTCGCAAAATTCGAGAAATGGCAATCATTATTGGTCGTACCAGTCTGAAATTGAGTATTTTCCATTTAATTTTTTCTCAGAGAAGCCAATCAATCACCGTTTGTATCAGTATTTTTCTGTGGGTGTGTTTCACGATGGTGGGGTGGCGTGGTATGGAAGTTCACCATTTGCAAAAGAGAATCCGTACTTCCTTACGCACATTAGTCGGCCGGGTCTTGATCTTACACTTTACCAAAGAAAAAATCCATTTCTCTTTTCCATGGGATGCAGCATGGGAATCCGCATATACAACTATGGCATTAAGTGGTATGCAGGAAAAGGATTGGAGAACAATCGCCTGAACAAAATCATGCATCAAATTACGCTTGAAAGCAGCTTTTGAGCTGTTTCAATGCAATTGGGTATAAAACATGGATATCTGTGGGCTAAAAAATAGGGTCAGGCAAAAGTAGGGCTATACTTTTGCCTCAAATCAAAATTCATGGGAGATAAAAGCATCAAATCGGCACTCATTAGTGTTTACTACAAAGATGGTCTTGAAGACTTACTCCAAACGCTGCATGAACGTAATATCGAGATCTATTCCACGGGCGGAACTGCGTCATTTATAGAATCTTTGGGTTATTCGGTGAGATTGGTTGAAAATCTTACCGGCTACCCTTCCATTCTCGGTGGCCGGGTGAAAACCTTACATCCTGCGGTATTTGGTGGCATCTTAGCCAGGCGCGAACAGGCCAGTGATCTGCAGGAACTCAATGAATTTAAGCTGCCACTCATCGATTTAGTGGTGGTTGATCTATACCCCTTTGAAGAGAGCCTGAAGCAAGGGGCATCCGAAGAGGCTTTGATCGAAAAAATCGACATCGGAGGGGTATCCTTAATTCGAGCGGCAGCAAAGAATTTTAAAGACACTGCCATTGTTTCGAGAAAAGAAGATTATGCCAAATTGAATGGCTGGCTGCATGAACAAAGTGGCACCCTTAGCATTGATCAAAGAAAAGCGCTATCTGCGACAGCCTTCGAAGTTACGCGCAAATATGATACGCTCATTTCAAATTGGATGAACGGAAAACAGCAACTGAGATATGGCGAAAACCCACATCAGCAGGCCTGGTTTGACGGAGATTTAAATGCACTCTTTACCCAGCTCAATGGCAAAGAACTTTCCTACAACAACCTGTTGGATGTTGATTCGGGTTTAAAATTGGTAAAAGACCTTGATGGAGCAATGGCGGTATTTGCCATTCTCAAACACAACAACGCTTGTGGTCTCGCCATGAGGGCAGATTTGAAAACAGCGTATCTCGATGCGCTGGCAGGAGATCCGGTCTCTGCCTTTGGAGGCGTTTTGGTGACAAATAAAACCATTGAAATTTCTACGGCTGAAGAGATGAATAAGCTGTTTTTTGAAATTTGCATAGCTCCTGATTTTGATGCAGCAGCCCTCGAAGTTCTCCAACAGAAAAAGAACAGAATACTTCTGAAATGGAATATGAATGCTCCACTCGAAAATCACATGGAAAGAACCGTTCTGAATGGCAAATTGGTTCAGGATTACGATGACAGCATAGAATCCGAATCAGATTTGAAGGTGGTAAGTAAAAATCTACCAGGAAAAGAGGAAATACAGGATTTACTTTTCGCAAATATCATTGTTAAACACACCAAGTCGAACGCCATTGTACTCGCAAAGAATGCTCAACTTCTGGCCAGTGGAACAGGGCAAACTTCCAGAGTTGATGCACTCAGACAAGCCATTCACAAAGCAAAATCATTTGGATTTGAATTGGAAGGGGCTGTGATGGCTTCAGATGCTTTCTTCCCATTTCCTGACTGCGTAGAAATTGCCTCTGAAGAAGGAATTTCAGCGGTTATACAGCCAGGTGGTTCCATCAAAGACGAATTATCCGTGCAGAGCGCGAACGAGCGAAGCATGGCGATGGTTATGACCGGAGTGAGGCACTTCAGGCATTGATCATTCATTTGCCATAAAAAATGAATGGAAGAAAGCTCATGGAAATGAAGTTTAGCAGGAAATAAAATTATTTTTGTAGATTGATTAAAAACAGAGCAGGCAACGAATAACTAATGAGCATTTTTGGATTCTTAACGCAGGATCTTGCGATCGACCTTGGAACTGCGAATACGGTAATCATTCACAAAGGGAAAGTGGTGGTAGATGAACCTTCGATAATTGCCATCAATCGCACCACCAAAGAGGTGATTGCCATTGGGAGTGAAGCACAAAAAATGCATGGTAAAACGCATGAGAATATCAAAACCATCCGCCCTCTGAAAGATGGAGTAATAGCTGATTTTGAGGCTGCGGAGCAGATGATCAGAGGTTTTATCAAGATGATCAACGGAAAAAAGCGTTGGATCAACCCACAATTGAGAATGGTTATTTGCATCCCTTCCGGCATTACGGAAGTTGAAAAGCGCGCCGTCAAAGAGTCTGCTGAAAGAGCTGGAGGCAAAGAAGTTTATATGATTCCAGAACCCATGGCTGCTGCCATTGGTATTGGCATAGATGTGAGCGCACCCAGTGGAATCATGATTATCGATATTGGTGGAGGTACCACAGAAATTGCTGTAATTGCTTTGGCTGGTATCGTGAGTGATGAGTCAATTCGCGTGGCAGGTGATGAATTTACTTCAGATATCATCGATTATATGCGCCGTCAGCACAACTTGATGATTGGTGAACGAACGGCTGAAATGATCAAAATTGAAGTGGGTGCGGCCCTTCCTGAATTGGATAGCCCACCAGAAGATTATGCCGTGAACGGGCGCGATTTGATGACGGGAATCCCGAAACAAATTAAAGTGAGCTACTCAGAAATAGCCCTTGCCTTGGATAAGTCGATCGCAAAAATTGAAGAAGCGGTGCTTCGTGCATTAGAAATAACCCCTCCTGAGCTATCTTCCGATATCTATCAAACAGGTTTGTATCTCACCGGTGGAGGTGCGATGCTTCGCGGTTTAGACAAGAGAATTAGTATAAAATCTAAACTTCCTGTTTATGTTGCGGAAGATCCACTAAGAGCAGTTGCCCGAGGAACCGCTTTGGCACTGAAAAATCTTCTAAGCTACAAATCCATTTTACAATAGAAAGATGAAGGGGTGATATGCAAAGGATTCTTTTTCTCTTACAGAGATACTATCACCTTGTTTTATTCGTCATCCTTCAATTTGTTTCCCTTTACGCCATTATCCGATTCAATGCTTATCAGGAGGCAGTGTTGTTCACTTCGGCCAACGAAGTAACAGGAAGGATTGAAAGCAAAAGAACAGCCATTGAAGCCTATTTCTCGCTCAAAGAAGAAAATGAGCAGCTGCGACAAAGTATTTTTCAAAAATTAAACGACAGCTTAAACAGTTCGGTCATGCTCTTTTCAGGCGACACATTTGTTTACCAGAATGCGGATAGTCGGCAGTATTTTTCATACATGCCTGCCTTGGTGGTTGGAAACTCTGTGCATATTTCCAACAATTACCTCACCCTGAACAGAGGGCGATCACATGGGGTACAAAAAGGGATGGGCGTGATCAGTGAGAAGGGAATTGTGGGCAAGGTTATTTCTGTTTCCTCCAACTTTGCCTTGGTTATGTCAGCCCTTCATAACGATTTTTCGCTCAGTCCAAGGCATACGGAAAGTGAAAACCTTGGAGAGTTTACATGGAAAGGAGGCGACCCTACGTTTGCAGAAATAATAAAGTTCAGCAAGTACAATCCACTCAAAAAAGGGGATCTATTCGTAACCAGTGGCTATTCGTCCCTGTTTCCTGAAAATATCCCGGTGGGTAAGGTTGTTTCATTGAAGGCGTCGAAAAAATCTGACTATTACGACATCAAAATAAAATTGAGCACCCGTTTTCAATCGCTCCGCACGGCCTATGTGGTGAAGAACAACTTCAGAACAGAGATGGACAGCTTGCAATTACAAATTCCCAATCCGTGAAGCATATCATCCGTGTCATATTGCTTTTGTTTTTTCAGGTTTTCGTGCTAAACCACCTGCAGCTTAGTGCCCTGCTTGCGCCGCAGATTTATTTTTTGTTCATTCTACTATTGCCTCTTCGTACCCCCCACTGGGCGCTATTGCTGATAGGTTTTTTTAGCGGTTTACTTGCGGATACTTTTACCAACACCCCGGGTATGCATGCTTTCACGGCCACAGCCATTGCTTACTTGAGGTACTTTTATATTCAATTCAGTTTCGAGCAAGAAGAAATTAATTTACCCGGTGCAGAGCCTGAAATGGCATCCAAAGGAATTGGGTGGTACTTGATTTATTTGCTGTTTTTCGTGTTGCTCTATCACCTCATTTTGTTCTTCATAGAATGGTCTTCTGGCGCCATGTTCTTCCTGGTGCTTCAAAAGGCTATCTATAGCTCACTTCTAGCTTTACTGCTCATTTTTATTCTTTTATTGCTATTCTCGAAAAGCGCAACAGCTAATGTCAGGTAACAGACAAAGATCAGTAGGCATCATCGCGCTGATATCCATTGTTGGATTGTTATTTCTGGTGCGATTGTTTTATCTGCAGGTGATGGATAAAAGTTTGGCTGAAAAAGCCGCAATGAATTCCATCAAGAAGATTACCATTCACCCAAATAGAGGTCTAATTCTCGATCGCCATGGCAAGCTCATTGCGTCTACCGATCTTGTATATGACTTGATGGTGTCGTATGCCATCATGTTGACAGGGCTTGATACGGTTGAATTTTGTAAGGTCATGGAAATTGACCTGGAAAATTTTGAGCACAAATTAGAACAAGCAAGGAAATCGGCATACAAGGGCAAGGCCACCTTTCTGAAGAATCTTGATAAACGAGATTACGTTCGACTCAAAGAACGAATAGATGAATTCAACGGCTTTTTCATTGAAACAAGAACCGACCGCAAATACCATTATCCGATAGCTGCCCATGTATTGGGCTACATTGGTGAAATATCAAAGTCTGAACTACAAGCTGATTCTAACGCGTATTATGAATTGGGCGACTACATTGGTAAAAATGGTCTTGAGAAATTTTATGAAAAGGAACTGCGAGGAAAAAAAGGATACGAGAACATCCTGGTTGATGTGAGAGGTAAAAGTCAGGGATCTTACAAAGGCGGTTCTTTTGATCAGGAACCCCATTCCGGTGCATCACTTTTTTCGAGCCTTGACGCAGAACTGCAACTGTACGGAGAAGAAATGATGAAGGGTAAAATGGGCAGCATTGTGGCCATAGAACCTCGTTCGGGTGAAATCCTATGCATGGTTTCAAGTCCGGGATATGATCCCAATCAGTTTACCATAAGAAACCGCGGTAAATATTATGGTGAACTGGCTACCAGACAAACAAAACCCCTCTATAACCGTGCGGTAAATGCTCAATACCCACCGGGTTCAATTTTTAAATTGGTTCAGGGATTGATTGCCCTTGAAGAAGGGCAGATACTTCCTTCAACCACCTATTCTTGTCGCGGTGGATTCAATGCCGGCCGCTTACACGTGGGATGTCATGCCCACAGCAGTCCTGTAAATTTGCAGCAAGCCATAGGAACCAGTTGTAACGCCTATTTCTGCAATGTGATGAGAGAATTGATGGACAAGGATGAGTATGGAAGTGTTCGCAATGCCTACCTGAACTGGACCGATCATCTGCATCATTTTGGCTTGGGTAATCGATTGGGAGTGGATGTAAACAACGAAGCAAGCGGAATTGTAAAAGCGCCTGAATATTACGATCGCATTCATGGAAAGGATCGATGGAACTATCTGAGAATTATTTCCTTGAGTATAGGACAAGGTGAACTGGGGATAACCCCCGTACAAATGGCGAACATTTCAGCAATCATTGCCAATAAGGGTTATTTTTATACACCGCATTTTGTGAAACGATTTGAGGGGCAAAAAGGCATCCCATTTGCATTCAGAAAAATGCACCTCACCAAGGTGTCAAGAGAACATTTTGAAACCGTAGCAGCTGCCATGGCAAAAGTGATGGATAGTGGCACTGGAGCGGGCTCAAAAATTCCGGGAATAGACGCAAGCGGCAAAACAGGTACGGTTCAAAATCCACATGGCAAGGATCATTCGGTATTCATTGCATTTGCACCTAGAGATAACCCGAAAATAGCAATCAGTGTGGTGGTTGAAAATTCGGGTTACGGCGCTACATGGGCTGCACCCATTGCCAACCTAATGATAGAGAAATACCTCAGACCGGAGGAAGAAACACAACGCGAGGATTTGTATCAGCGAATTACAAATGCAACCTTAATACGATTCTGGATCAAATAAAGCCCAGTTAGATGCACTTACCACACTGATTTACGTGGTTTTGGTTCTGCTCGGTTTGCTTAACATCTATTCGGTTAACTATGATCCTGAGTATTCAGAAGTTGTCGATTTTGGCAGCAAGCATGGTAAACAATTCATCTTTATTTTGATTGCTTTTGCAATTGGATATACTTTCTATCTATTCGATACCAAATTCTTCCAGGTATTTGCAACACCCATTTATGTGGTATCCTTGCTTTTGCTACTCATGGTGCTCTTTTTCGGAAAGGAGGTTGCAGGAAATAAGTCATGGATTGATTTAGGTTTCATCAGTTTACAACCTTCTGAGTTTGCGAAATTCTCTAGCAGTCTTATGCTCGCGGCTTTTCTGAGTGAACCTGAAGTGAAATGGACGCAGTTGCGCACGCGTTTGTTCAGTGCCCTAATCATAGGACTTCCCATATTGCTCATCCTTCTTCAAGGAGATGCAGGATCTGCGCTGGTGTTCTTCTCATTTTTACTCATGCTTTATAGAGAAGGCATGCCCGGCTGGATTTTGTGGGGGTTATTTGCCATGATTTTGCTGTTTATTGGCACCTTGCTGCTCGGTATATGGGTGATCTCAGGCATCATCCTTACCTTAACCGTTCTCCTGATAGCATTTACATTCCAAAATAGGCAGTTTGTTTATTTGGTGCTTCTGGTGGGGGCCCTTGCTTTTGGTTATGCATACAGCGTTGGTTATGTCTTCAATGAGGTGCTAAAACCCCATCAGAAAATAAGAATCGAAGTGCTGCTTGGTATGAAAGAAGATTTAAAAGGGGCCGGCTATAATGTGCATCAGTCAAAAATTGCCATCGGTTCAGGAGGCTTTAATGGAAAAGGATTTCTAAAAGGCACCCAAACCAAAGGTGATTTTGTACCGGAGCAATCAACCGATTTTATTTTTTGCACCATAGGTGAGGAGTGGGGATTTCTAGGCAGTTTGGCGGTCATCCTGCTTTTCCTTATTCTGATCATTCGCCTCGTTGTAATTGCTGAAAGACAGCGAAATCGATTCAGCCGAATTTATGCCTACTGCGTGGCTTGCATTTTTTTCTTTCACTTCACCATCAATATTGGGATGACCATAGGTCTCATGCCTGTAATCGGTATCCCTTTACCTTTTTTTAGCTACGGAGGATCCAGTTTGATAAGTTTCACTGTTTTACTGTTTGTATTGCTCAAGCAAGATGCCAATAGGGTCAATGAATTTCCTGCCATTCTTGATTGAAATATGCGGCCTAAAAAAACTGGAACCATTCCTTTCTTGATAGTGCTATTATTGCGGCATCAATGAAACAGAGAATTGCCTGGTCATATGCCATTTTGGCTTTGCTTGCCCTTACTTGGGGAAGCAGTTTTATCTTGATGAAGATCGGGCTTAAAGTGCTCACACCAACTCAGGTAGCCGCTTTTAGGATGACGCTCGCAGGCCTGGTTTTTACCCCATGGTTGTTCAAATACATCCGACAGGTGAAAAGGAGTGATTTGCCCTGGATGTTGGCCGTTGGTATCATAGGGAATGGCATTCCTGCATTTCTTTTTACCAATGCACAATTGTTCTTAAACTCTTCTATAACAGGAGCATTGAATGCCTTAACCCCCTTATTCACCTTGCTGATTGGAATCCTTTTTCTGGGTGCTAAAACAGGCAGGCTTCAAATCGCAGGCGTATTGATGGGTTTGGCTGGTGCATTGGTGCTTATCTTGTCCAAAGATGGAGGCCAAAACGGAAATGAGCAAACATCTTATGCAGCTCTGGTTGTACTGGCAACCATTTGCTACGGAACCAGTGTGAATATCATAAAAAACCGACTCAGTCATTATAAACCTCTAATTACAGCGGCCTTTCCGCTTGCTTTTGCTGCATTGTTGAGTTTCCCAATATTACAATTTAGTCTGGACAAAACTCCGCCGGTAGCAGAATGGTGGTGGACATCCTCATTTTTTGCTGTGTTGGTTTTGGCAGTGCTCGGTACGGCCGTTAGCCTGATATTTTTTAATCGTTTGATCCAATTAACGGATGCTGTATTTGCAAGCTCTGTAACTTACTTAATTCCCGTGGTAGCCATGCTCTGGGGGGGGATGGATGGTGAAATAATCAGCCTCTCTCAAATTTTCGGGATGCTTGTGATTCTATTTGGGATTTATTTGGCAAATAGAAAATCAAAGAAGCCGCAGTAATGGAATCTTTATTTGTATATCTATTGCATTTATGTAATTTTGCACTCCTTTAAAAACGAAAGTCATGGCAGTAACCAAACTCATTAAAAAGGCTGCAAAAAATAAGTCGAGAGCCAAGCAGCGGGTAAAAACAATTCGTCAGAGTCTAACAAGAAATCTTGTTGCTTCACCCTACAAGGAGGAGTCCGGGGTAATCATCGGCAGTGTATCTGATGTATTGGAAGGCAAGGTTTCTGCACCTGCACCAGCTGAAGAACCAATGGAAGCAGTTGAAGAGTCTAGCCCAGTTGCTGAAGTCGAAACAATCGCAGAAGAAACGTCTTCTGAAGAAATATCCTCTGAGGAGGAAAGCAATGAAGAAACTTCTGAGGACTAAGATGTCCTTGAGTTTATAGCGTAAAGCGGCCTTATCGGTCGCTTTTTTTTTGATACAGCGATGATGTTAGCAATTTGTAATTCATTTTATCCTAAACTAAGTTTGTGGTGTTGAGGTGGATCTCGTACATATTGCTCTTATCTTTAATTCCCTCGGGCTCAAACTGGAAACTTTGGCTGCACTATTGTTGTGGAGAGCTAGAAGAGGTTCAGTTGTTCGAAGAGTTTCAAGCAAAAACAGATGATTGCTGTGATTTTCTTTGCATCAATAATTGTTGTGATCAACTCCTTTTAGAAATTCCGGCCATGCTGGATGAAGCGCGCTCCGATTTTAAGGAACTTTCGCTGAAAAAGTTGATCGATTCGATGGTTCCAAAGGCAGTCATTGATCAAACCCTTTTAGCAGAGCAAAACCTTTCTTCAAGTGTTGAATATTTCAAACCGATTCATCCCCCTTCTCCAGCAGGTGTACAAAAACGACTGCGTTGCTGCAGTTTGGTGTTTTATGGTTAATGAATGCTACAAAAGTTATTCTTGATTAAGACGTGTTCGCGTCAGCTAATCCATTCGATATCAATG
>CAZYJD010000054.1:11341-13611 GCA_964647785.1 uncultured Chitinophagaceae bacterium | reverse complement strand
TTCGCTTTGAATCACCTCCCCCCATGGATGTGCGAAGCAAAGCGGAGCAAATCCAAATAGGTCATTGTCCCGAACAAGTGACGAATAAAACCACTAGATTCACCAACTATTGCATTTCTCCCTTATTTTCGATTTACCATGAAAAAGCTTCTCATCTTATGCTTCTTGGGAACTGCTTTATTGGCAATGGCCCAAAATAGCCGACAAAACATTCGCGGGCGCACCATTGATGCCGACAGCAGGGAACCCTTACCCGGGGTAAATATCTTCCTCATGGTGAATGGCACAAAGACCGGAGCTGTGAGCGATGATGATGGCTACTTCCTCATTCCCACTGTACCGTTGGGCCGCTATGAGATCTCAGCCACTTATGTGGGATATGAATCGCGCACCTTATCGAATATCAGCGTGAATTCGGGAAAGGAAACCTATCTGAACATCGAACTTACCGAGGCCATGGGTGAGCTGGATGAGGTGGTGGTGCGCAATTTTGACCGGCGAGGCAGTTACAACGAAATGGCTACGCTGAGCAGCCGAACTTTCAATGCTGAAGAAGCCGAGCGCTACGCCGGAAGCAGGCAGGACCCGGCTCGAATGGCATCGCGTTTTGCAGGGGTGCAGGGCACGGACGATAGCCGCAATGACATTGTGGTTCGGGGAAACTCTCCACTCGGCGTGCTCTGGCGATTTGAAGGCATCGATATTCCTAATCCGAGTCATTTTTCCATTGCCGGAACCACCGGGGGACCTTTGAGCATTCTAAACAACAAGGTGATTGGCAATTCAGATTTCATGACCGGTGCTTTTCCGGCAGAATATGGCAATGCGCTTTCCGGGGTGTTCGACATTCAAATGCGGAATGGCAATTACAACAAACACGAATTCACCGGACAACTGGGGATACTAGGCCTGGAACTGATGGCAGAGGGTCCGCTGAGCAAAGAAAGCAAAGCCACCTATCTGGCTACCTATCGATACTCCACTTTCAGTTTGCTACAAGGAATTAATGTGAATTTAGGAACCTCTGCTGTTCCTCAATATCAGGATGCCTCGTTCAAGCTCAATTTCCCTTTGAAAGACAACAGTACCCTGAGTGCCTGGGGCATAGGTGGATTGAGCAACATCGATATCGTATTCAGCGATGACACTGAGCCGGCCGAAGATTTGTATGCCGAAATTGACCGGGATCAATACTTCAGTACGAATATGTTTGCCACGGGTTTGAGCTGGAAGAAGTTCTTCAAGAACAAAATGCGCCTGGATGTTACCCTGGCGCAAACCGGACAGCAGATTCTGGCCGATCACGACTTCATTTATTGGGACCAGCAGGCCTTGCGAAACGGACAACTTCAGCTTGACAGCCTGAGGAAGGTGCTGGGGTCGAGCATGTTTGAAGGCAATACTGCCCTTCATGTTCAAATGGCCCAAAAACACAGCACCCGCTTCAAATCATCCTGGGGCTTGATTGGTGAACGACTGTCCATCAAGTATATCGACAGCTCGAGAAATGAATTTGGTGGTCCATGGGTTACCAAAATGGATGCCAATGAGGCCATTTATCGCAATCGGCTTTATTACAATGCCCAGTTCAGGCTCAGCAGCCGAATGACCATTACGGGAGGCCTTCATCTGATGCACTTCAGCAAAAGCAATGATTTGGCTCTGGAGCCCAGAGCCGGTCTGAATTTTGCCATCAATGAACGCTCAAAAATTAGTGCGGCCTATGGATTGCACAGCCGCAACCAACCCATGTACGTCTACTATACCCGCTTTACTGACAGCATTACAAAAAGCTTCAGCGACCACAACTCCGGCATTGGTCTGAGCAAATCGCACCATTTCGTGGCTGCCTATGACTTGAATCTAAAAAACAATATGCGACTCAAACTCGAATCGTATTATCAGCATCTTTTTAACATACCGGTAGAGAGCCGTGGTGGTTCTTACTCCATCCTGAACCAAGGTTCGGGCTTTGAGCGGTTTTTTCCCGATGTGCTTGAAAACAGCGGTCTTGGCAGAAATTACGGCGTAGAAGCGACCATTGAAAAATTCTTTAGCAAGCAGTTTTTCCTGCTTGGAACCGGTTCGGTATTCAACAGTGAATACCAGGGGAAAGACGGCGTTTGGCGGCCTACCGATTTCAACAGCACCTACGCCTTGAATCTGTTGGGAGGCTATGAATGGAATTTCGGCAAGGACAAGAAACACGCTTTCAGTTTGGGTACCGCCATTACCACAGCCGGAGGAAGGCGCTATTCGCCCGTTGATAC
>CAZYJD010000054.1:0-11241 GCA_964647785.1 uncultured Chitinophagaceae bacterium | reverse complement strand
AGAGGCAAGACATGGCTTTCCTAAGGACATTGGCTTTCCGGATTGGATGGTGAGAGCCAGGTGCATTTCGTGCTGAATCCCTTGTCTCTAAGAACTAAAAACTATCAACTCCTTGGAGATTGCTAGATGCAAGACTTTTAGAAGCAAGAGGCAAGACATGGCTTTCCTCAGGAGTTTGACTTTCCGGATTGGATGGTGAGAGCCAGATGCATTTCGTGCTGAATCCCTTATCTCTAAGAACTAAAAACTATCAACTATTCACTACAAGTCCGAACTGATTATTTTTGACCCATGAGTACATCTGAGGAAGAACAAATCGTTCCCATTTCCATACCGGGCATACACCAGGCATTTTATCCCTGGTTTAAAAAGCATACAAACGAGCAAAAGATCAAGGTTTTGGATGCCGGTGCCGGGCACGGTGCCTTTACCAAACAGCTGCATGAAGACGGTTATGAGGTAGCAGCATGTGACCTTTATCCCGAATATTATCGCTACAAGGAGGTGCCCTGCAAGCAAGCCGATATCAGCAAGGAGTTGCCATTCGGAGAAGAGCAATTTGATGCAGTCATTTCTATTGAGGTGATGGAACACATCCCCGATCACAAAGCCTTCTTTTCAGAATCCTCCAGGGTTTTGAAGAAAGGCGGGAAACTCTTTGTCTCCACGCCGAATATCCTTTCGCTCAAATCGCGGATTCGCTTTTTGTTCAGCGGGTTTTACTACAGTTTTCAACCTCTAGAACTCAAGAATTACGACGGCTTGCAGCATGTGGCCTCCCTGACCCCTGACCAATACAACTACATTGCCTTACAATATGGGTTCAAGCCTGCCATTTTAGGCTTTGATAAAAAACAATCCACCTCCAAATGGTTGATGTTTTTGTATCCGTTCATGCTTGTTTATACGCGCCTGAAGAAAACAGGGATGATGCACAACCGCAATGGATTGCTCACAGGAAGGGTGATGTTCATGATGTTTGAGAAGGAGTGATGGATTTCAGATTTCTCACGGATTACACTGATTTCTCAGATAAAAGCTGACGCTTTTTGCTATTTCTCGCAGAAGGCGCGGAAAACACAGAAGGAAAAAAGCTGCGCTGTTTTTGAGGAATGCTTCTTGCCTTCAAAGAGTGAATATAGAAATACTTTTGGAAACAGGTCCCATAGCCATCGGACACAGGACCGCTCGCTATCGGGAGCAGGACGAAATGAACCTGCTTCTTAGCACCCAAATCGGAAAGCCAACACACCGGGTAAAGCCTATCCCGATAACTATCGGGATGACTTCTTGCGTCCTATAGCCATCGGACTTGTGTCTTCACTCAGATCTCCCAACCTATTGTAGGAAAGGCAGTTTCACCACTTTAGCCTTGAGTTGTTTGTTGCGCACTTCGATGAAGATTTCGGTATCTGCCTTGGAGAAAGCGCTTTGCACATAACCCAGGCCAATGGCTTTATTCAGGCTGGGCGACTGCGTTCCGCTGGTCACTTCACCAATGGTATTTCCTTCAGCATCTTTGATGACATAGTGCTGGCGGGGAATGCCTCGATCAATCATTTCAAAGCCTACCAATTTCTTTTGGGGTTTATTCTCCTTGATTTTGAGATGGTATTCCGAGTTCACAAAGGGCTCATTGAATTTGGTGATCCAACCCAAACCGGCTTCGATGGGGGATGTCTCATCATTGATATCATTGCCATACAGACAGTAAGCTTTTTCAAGTCGCAGGGTATCACGTGCACCCAAACCACAGGGTTTCAGTCCATGCACCTCCCCAGCCTTCATCACTGCATTCCAAAGGGCCTCAGCATCTTTGTTCCACACATAGAGCTCAAAACCTCCCGATCCGGTATAACCGGTATTGGATAGGATGATGTCCTCGATACCTGCCACACTTCCTGCAGCAAAGTGGTAAAATGGAATGGCTGAAAGATCTTTTTCCGTAAGGGTTTGGATGATTTCTTGTGCTTTGGGGCCCTGAACCGCCAAGAGCGACATGCGATCGCTTATGTTTTCGAGCTCAGCACCAAACTTCTCATTTTGTGCATTGATCCAGTTCCAGTCTTTCTCTATGTTTCCGGCATTTACCACCAGATAGTATTCCTCTTCATTCCAGCGGTAAACAATGAGGTCGTCTACAATTCCGCCTTTATCATTGGGCATGCAGCTGTATTGCGCCTGAAAATCAACCAGTTTGCGCACATCGTTCGAGGTGATCCACTGAATGAGATCGGTAGCATGTGGACCCTTTACCACAAATTCTCCCATATGTGAAACATCGAACATACCTGCGGCATTCCGAACCGCCATATGTTCATCTATCAATCCTGTGTATTGAACCGGCATGTTAAAACCGGCAAATGGAACCATTTTGGCGCCCAATGCCTGATGCACATGGGTGAGGGCGGTGTTTCTGAGAGTATCTGTATTGCTCATGATCTATTACTTGGAAGGATTTAAATGTTTGTAACGTTCTTTAACCGGGGTAGGAAGAGGCGTTGGGTCACCGGCTTCATCAATGCGAACGAAGGTGGTTTGGGTGGTACATACCACATCTTCCTCCCCGCTGTACACACTTCCTTTACGCGCTTCGATCCGAAAAGTAATGGAGGTGTTTCCGACGCGCACCACTTCACCATAAATTTTAATCAGGAAGCCCTCTTTCACTTTCTTTTTAAAAACCAGCTCATCAACCTTAACGGTGACCATATTGGGCGTATGGCAAGTTTGAATGGCCATGGCACTGGCTGCTTCATCAATCCAGGCCATCATGATGCCTCCGAAAAGGTTGCCATGAACCCCGATATCCTTTACCATACAAATATGTGTCGTGATGAGTTGCATAAGGGCTGCAAATATCGTGAATATGCCTGCTACTTGCTGAACTTCAAGCTACATTATCCATCTGCACCCAAAAATGATCGACCCAGCACATTCATGCAGACGGTCGCTGGAATCAGTCCTGCTGTTTCTCCGGACGCATCTGAGGAAAAAACAGCACCTCCTGAATGGCGGCGTTGCCGGTGAGCATCATCACCAGACGATCGATGCCAATGCCAATCCCTGCCGTAGGAGGCATGCCGTATTCAAGCGCCCTTAGGAAATCCTGATCGATGTACATGGCTTCATCATCGCCGCGTTCCATCAACCGGGCTTGTTCTTCAAAACGGGCGCGTTGGTCGATTGGATCATTCAACTCTGAGTAGCAATTGGCCAGTTCTTTGCCATTCACAATCAATTCGAATCGCTCGGTAAGCCCCGGTATATCGCGGTGCATTTTTGTAAGCGGGCTCATTTCTACCGGAAAATCAGTGATAAAGGTGGGTTGAATCAAATGCGGCTCGCAGGTGGCGCCAAAGATTTCATCTATCAGTTTGGCTTTGCCCATGCTTGGGTCGGTTTCTATGTTCAACTCTTTACAGAACGATCGCAGCCCGTCTTCGTCTAAGTTGCTAACATCCTTGCCGCTGTATTCCTTGATGGCATCATAAAGGGCTATTCGTTTAAAGGGCTTGGAGAAGTCGAGTTCTTTGCCTTCGAATACGGCTTTCTGCTCGCCATTGGCCGCTTCACAGGCCTGACGGATCATCAGTTCTGTTTGGTCCATCATCCAATAATAATCTTTGTAGGCCACATAGAGTTCCATTACGGTAAACTCCGGATTGTGGGTGCGATCCATGCCTTCATTTCTAAAGTCTTTGGCAAACTCAAACACCCCATCATAGCCTCCAACAATCAACCTCTTTAAATACAATTCATTGGCGATGCGCAGATACAAAGGCATATCCAAGGCATTGTGATGGGTAACAAAAGGTCTGGCAGCGGCACCTCCGGGAATGGGCTGCAAAATGGGTGTTTCCACCTCGAGATAACCCTTGTCGACTAGGAAACTTCTAATTGACTGAATAATTTTGGAGCGTTTTACAAAGGTTTTACGCACTTGCGGGTTCACCACCAAATCGACATAGCGCATGCGATACCGCTGCTCAGGATCGGTGAAAGCGTCGTATACCTTGCCATCCACCTCTTTGGGCAATGGCAATGGATTAAGGGTCTTGGCCAGAACGGTCAGTTTGGTTACGTGCACAGAAATTTCGCCCACCTGCGTCGTGAATACATGTCCTTCAATCCCAATAAAATCTCCAATATCCAGCAACTTCTTAAACACCTGATTATAGAGGTCTTTGTTTTCATCGGGACAAATCTCATCTCTGGCAATATAAACCTGGATTCGACCGGTGCTGTCCTGCAATTCAGCGAAGGATGCCTTGCCCATTACCCGGCGACGCATTAAACGACCCGCCAAGCGAACATGCTTGTAATCGAGTTTGTTGTTGGGGTAGTGTTCTTTGATCTCAGCAGCCGTGGCAGATACCTCAAAGGTTTCCGCAGGATAAGGGTTGATGCCCAGGTTTCTCAGTTCATCAAGGGCTTTTCTTCTGTACAGCTGCTGTTCGTTCAGTTCCATGAGCTCAATAGGAAATTTTGCGCGAATATAGGGCATGGGGCAACCATTTGTTTAAATTTATGGTCATAGGTAAGAGTGGTATCTTGTGAATCGTTGTGTTCGGCTTAACTTTGAGAATTGGTATGCACCTGCCCTGGAGAATATGGTTGTTGGTTTTTATGCTGAGCGGATTTCACCTCAGCAGGGCGCAAGAAGTATTTGCACCGCTTGATGAGCATTCCGGGATGCAATGGGTTGAAAATAAAGGGCAATTTCATCCGGATGTGAAATTCAGGGCCCGCCTGGAGGGTGGTCATGTGTTTGCGGGTGCGAATGGCATCAGTTTTCATTTATTTCAGCCTGAAGATCATGCCCATTATCTGGACCTGCTTCACCACAAACGCGGTAAGCAAGAAGAAATCAAATATCGGACACATGCCTTTCGGATGTCTTTTGGCGAAGGATTTCAAGCAGCCATGCCGGAGGGAAAACTACCGTACCGCTTTACCAATAACTTTTTCATAGGAAATGACCCTTCCCATTGGGCTTCTGATGTGAACGTTTATGGCCAATTGGTCTATGAAAATCTATTTCCTCAAACCGATCTGCGACTTTACTTATCATCCGAACAACTGAAACTGGACTGGGTGGTGAAGCCGGGAGGTGACCCTTCTAAAATTTCATGGATTGCAGAGGGGGTGGATTGGATAAAGACCGATGGAGGAAGCGTCCTCATGGGACTGAGTACAGGTGAAGTGAAAGAGTTCATTCCCGAAGCCTACCAATACATCAATGGAATTAAGCAGCAAGTGAAGTGCCTTTATCTTCTGAAGAAACATACCGTACGTTTTTCAGTTGAAGATTATGACCAAAGCCGTCCGCTCATCATTGATCCCGTTTTGGTTTTTGCCACTTATTCCGGTTCAAAGGGGGATAATTTCGGATACACTGCCACTTACGACTCGAAAGGGAATTTATACGCAGGGGGGATTACCGATGGAAGTACGGCCGATTATCCGGTAACCACGGGAGCTTTTCAGACCACTTTTGGGGGTGGACAGGGCCTTTTTCCGGCCAATCTCGCCTGTGATATATCCATTAGCAAATACGATTCGAGCGGGAGCAATTTGCTCTACGCCACCTATCTCGGGGGGCGGTATGATGATTATCCGCATAGCCTTGTGGTAGACAATCAAGACAATCTACTGGTTTACGGCACCACCTACAGCGACAATTTCGCCACCACCACCAACGCTTACCAAAGGCAACGGAACGGGATGAATGACATCATCGTCAGCAAGCTTTCAGCCAATGGAAGCCAGCTTTTGGCATCAACCTACATGGGCGGAAGCGGAAGAGACGGCCTCAACGGGCACAGCAGTTCCAGTGTGAACGACAATCCTTTGCGTTACAACTATGCAGATGATTTCAGAGGAGACATTATTGTAGATGTTGAAGGCAGAATTTGGGTGGCAAGTTGCACCAATAGCGATGATTTTCCCACCACTTCGGGCGCTTCTCAAACCGCTTTCGGAGGCAAACAAGACGGATGTCTTTTCGGCTTGAGTTCAGACATGAAAGACCTGATCATGAGCACCTATTTGGGCGGTACTGAACACGACGCCCTCTACACCATTGATTTGGATGAGCAGGGAAACATCTTCACCGCCGGAGGAACCAGAAGTGCCAACCTTCCAACACATAGCACTGCTTTTGGAGGGCGTTCGACAGGCGTGGATGGAGTGGTGGCCAAGTACCGTCATGACAATTTTAAGCTATCTAGATTGAGCTATTACGGCTCCCTGTCTTATGAGCAGATTTACTTCATTGAAATAGATCGGCACAACAAGGTATTTCTGGCCGGGCAAACCACCGGCACCATTAAAAAAAGCCAAGGCGTCTATGGATTTGCAGATCGAGGGCAATTGATTGTGAAGGTAGACAGCTCGCTCAGCACCATAGAAATGCAAACAACCATTGGTAATCGCACCAACCGAATTGATATTTCACCTACGGCATTTCTGGTGGATCATTGCGACAATATTTACCTGAGTGGTTGGGGGAGCGATGTACGGGATTTCAACCCCGGTTCCACCCTCAATTTACCCATCACCAATGATGCTTTGCAGAAAACCACCGATGGAAACGATTTTTACTTGATTGCCTTGAGCAAAGATGCCGGCAGTTTGGTGTATGCCACGTTTTTCGGGGGCGACTCATCCAAAGACCATGTGGATGGAGGAACCAGCCGATTTGATAAAAAAGGGGTCGTTTACCAGGCGGTTTGTGCCAGTTGCCCTGAGCGCGCCAATCAAAAAGGGTTCAATGATTTCCCCGTCACTTCTGGAGCAGCCTTTGAAAAGAATATCAGTCCCCGTTGCAGCAACGCATCCTTTAAAATTGATTTCAGACTATCCAATCCGGTTGTAGCCTCATTCATCAGCAGACCTCCGAGGGGCTGCGCTCCCTTGCTGGTGCGTTTTGAAAACAAGAGCATCGGTGCAAGCAGGTACAAATGGTACTTTGGCGATGGCGACAGCAGTTCGCTTCAGTCGCCCTTTCATATGTTCCGAGATACCGGCACATTTAAGGTGGTGCTGGTTGCCTACAACCCCGATGCATGCAATCAGATAGACAGCGCAGTGCAATATATTCAAGTATACAATTATAGCACTGCAGACTTTACGTTCGACACCATCCCTTGTAAGGGGCTGGTAACTTTTAAGAACAAGGGCGTGAACGCTTTCAAAAATCAATGGTTTTTTGGCGATGGAAAGAGAGACAGCTCAGAAAATCCCACGCATTTGTATCACGCCTCGGGCAGCTATCCCGTTACACTCATTACCGAGAATCTCACCGGTTGTGCCGATACCATCACCAAAATGGTACAAGTAGATATCAGGGACAGCTTAAAAGCTTCTTTTTTATTCAACCCTCCGGGCGCATGTGCACCGGCAGAAATTGCTTTCACCAACACCTCCGATGGTGGAACTACATTTTACTGGGACATGGGAGATGGAGGCACTTACACGCAAAAAGATGTAACCCACACCTATTGGCTGAAAGGCAACTACACCGTGCGCTTAATTGCTGAAGATGATTCCCGATGCAACACCCGAGATACCGCCACGGCTGAAATAGAGGTTTATGAAGAAGCCATTGCCGCATTTGTGGTGAATAACACCCCCTGCACCCGTGAAGTTATCACAGAAAATTTCTCACTGAACGGAAAGGTGGTGGAATGGGACTGGGGCGATGGCACAACAAGTTACCAGACGCCCAACGATACGCATGTGTACGCCCAAGATGGTCAATACACCATTGTGTTGCGCATAAACCCCGGAACCACTTGTTACGACAGCATGGTGCTGGGCGTAGATGTTCAATATCGCGACACCATAGAAGCTGCTTTTACCGCTGAACCTGATTCAGCCTGTGCTCCGGCATTGGTGGAGTTCATGAATCAAAGTACCGGAGGTAAAACCTATACCTGGGAGTTCGGCAATGGAAATACCGAAAACAGCTACTCACCATTGCAGGAATACAAGAATCCCGGGCGATATCTTGTCATCCTAAGCGTAGAAGACAAAGAAAGCTGTAATCAAGAAGATCGCGATAGCTTATGGATTACCATTGGCTCGCCCACCAAATCGGCTTTTGCCTTTGAAAAAGCCCCATGTACCAATGAATTTAAGTTCATCAACCAATCCGGCGAAAATGCCAGATACTTTTTCTGGGAGTTTGTTACAGGCCAACAAAGCACTGAAAGAGACCCCATGTTCCTCTTCGAGCAGTCAGGAGATTACACCGTTAGGCTCATCGCCATGTACGACAGTATTTGCCCCGATACCAGCGAGCAAACCATCAGCATAGATCGTGATGCAGCCGGAGAACTGATCATACCCAATGTATTCACTCCGAACAATGATGGCAAGAACGATTGTTATCGTTTGGGAGGATTGAGTGCCGAATGTGATGAAATTAAATGGGTTATTTACAACCGTTGGGGAGAAAAAGTCTTTGAAAGCAATGACAATAAAGCATGCTGGGATGGGACCAATACATTTACCAACATCCCCATGCCGGAAGGCGTTTATTATTCGATCATCGATATCCACTATTCTCAAAGTGGACTTGACGATTTGATATCAGGCACCATAACCCTCATTAGAGATGCATCACCTTAAAAATTACTCCTACCTTGTTTTCAGTTGGTTGTTCATTCTCGCCTGTCAGACTTTAAAAATTGCCGTGGTTTCGCATCCGGAGGAATATTCAGGCAGCTACGACAAAGCCACCATGGCAAAAGAAGCCATGGAACTGGAGGTAGAAAAAACCAAAGATCCAGAGCTTGGATATGTGCCCCGTGAGCGACTCAGGGTGGCCTACGATGAAATGCTGTCTCTTCAGGGAAAAAAAGGAAAAGCTGCACTCAGCAATTTGCATTGGAAAGAATGCGGTCCCTCCAATGTAGGAGGAAGAACACGCGCCATACTATGGGATCCAAATGATCCAACGCGAAGAAGGGTGTTTGCAGGGGCCGTTTCGGGTGGTTTGTGGTACACCCATGATATTTATGCGGAAAACCCGAATTGGGTGGCGGTTGACGATTATTTCAACAACCTGGCCATCACCACCCTGGCCCATCATCCCACCCAAACAGATACCATGTATTTCGGAACAGGAGAGGGCTATTACAATTTGGATGCCGTTCGGGGCGCTGGAATATGGCAAAGTCTTGATGGAGGGGCCACTTGGAGTCAATTGAGCAGCACCAATAACTCAAACTTTCGTTATGTACAAAAAGTTGTGGTTGATGGAAATGGCCATGTATATGCCGGTACGAGAGTCGGGGTTTGGAAATCTACCAACCACGGCAGCAGCTGGACCAAAATTTTAGGGGGCGGAACAGGTTTGGCCGGTAGCTCCAATAGTTGTGCCGATATGGAGATAAGCGCAAATGGAGACCTTTATGTGGCCATGGGCCTTATTTTTACCAGCGATGGCATCTACAGAAGCAGCAATGGTGGAAGCAGCTGGAGCAGGGTTTACAGCTCAAGTAGCAATGAAGAACGGATCGAAATTGCTTGTGCAGAAAGCGATGACAGCACCATTTATGCAGTGATTCAGAGAGGGGATACAAGAAAAGCGCTCAAGGTGATTCGGAGCAACAATGCTGGAAGTAGCTGGACCAATCTATCGCCACCCATTGACGCCGTAAGCAGTGATACCTTTACGAGAAATCAAGCCTGGTATGACCTCATTATTGCGGTGGACCCCAATGATGAGACTGAATTGTACACTGGTGGCATAGATCTCTACAAATCGGTGAATTCTGGGGGCAATTGGACGCAGGTGTCTCACTGGTACGGCGGAGGTGGTTATCCGGAAGTGCACGCAGATCAACACGCCATTGCCTTTTTGCCCGGCAGTTCAGATACCGTTTTGTTTGGAAACGATGGAGGGATTTATCTCAGTAAAAATGCCAGCAGCAGCACCCCTTCCTTTGAAAGGAAAGAATTTTCATACCATACCACCCAATTTTACAGTGCCGCTATTCATCCCGAAGCATTGCGTAGTTATTATTTGGGGGGTAGCCAGGACAATGGCAGCTTGCGTATACAGAGCAAAGGCATCAGTGCCTCCGACGAAGTAACCGGTGGCGACGGGGGATTCTGTCATATTGATCAGCAAGATCCGGACACCCAAATTACGAGTTACGTTTACAATCAGATTCGCGTATCGACCGATGGATTTACGACCTACACCAGCAATAACATTACTTCCGGCTTGTTCATCAATCCATCAGATTATGATTCTGACAATAAGATCCTCTATTCTGCGGCTGCCAGCAACAATTTGTTGCGAAGGAGTGGAATTGGCGGAACCATTACTGCCACAAATATCAGTTTAGGCAGCGTAGGCCAAATCTATGCCGTTACCGTTTCGCCCAACACTCCCACCAATGTGTATGTGGGGAACAATGGCGGAGATGTCTACAAAATAACGAATGCCAATGCAAGTCCAAGCCTTTCTAACATTGGCAGCACTTCCTTTCCTTCAGGAGGATACGTGAGTTGCATTGCCATTGAGCCGGGCGATGAAAACCATATACTGGTAACTTTCAGCAATTACGGTGTTACAAGCGTTTGGGAAAGCACCGATGGAGGCGCAAACTGGAGCAATGTAGAAGGCAATCTGCCAGATATGCCTGTGCGATGGGCTTTGTTCAGCCCCATCGGTGGAGACAGTGCACTGCTGGCAACGGAATTGGGGGTATGGTCGACCGATGACCTCAATGGCGGCTCAACCGTTTGGGGAAGGCCGGCCAATGATGGCATGCCTTCCGTACGGGTGGATATGCTCCAATTGCGTGAATCTGACAGCATGGTGCTGGCTGCCACACATGGCCGGGGCATGTTCAGCAGCAGTTATTTCAGTGAACGCCGCATTCCGGATTTTACCTCCAGTGAGAAAACGGCTTACATCGGGGAAGAATTGGTGTTTTACGACCAAACTTTCGGCACTGCTAACAGCTGGCAGTGGGACTTCGACAACAATGGATCGATCGATGCCACAGGAGAACAGGTGCGATGGACGTATGGAACCCCCGGATACAAAAGTGTTAAGTTGATTGTAAACAACAGCGATACTTTGATTAAAAGTCAGTTCATCACCATTTTACCCAACTTGGGAACACCTTACCAAACAACCGATGGAGGAAATTTTGAAAGCAATGCCTGGCATTTCGGTTCGAGAAGCTTGGATGGTGGAATTGATTTATGGGAAAG
>CAZYJD010000053.1:0-13782 GCA_964647785.1 uncultured Chitinophagaceae bacterium | reverse complement strand
GAATCGGGTAGTCCAAGCTGTCTGTTTGAATGCCTCTTAACGCCCTGCTTTCGCGATGAATGGGCAGCTGATCTTCAGCAAGCGCGTAGTCTTTCTGATCGAATTGAAGAAAGTAGAGTTCTCGATTTTGACCATAGGTGTTGTTGCTCCATGTCAAAAGCGCAATGATGAAAAGTAAGTTGGTTCTCAAGGTTCGTATCAGATGAGTTGCCGATGACATGCACCTGCCCGATTTTCGGACTGATTGCATCTACGTTTCTGTCACAAACTTATGAATCAAACAGCTTACTGTTGAAGTACCCTTCAAAGATTTGTTGTGTCTGCAAGAATCCGCAGCGGTAATTTAGGTTCCAGCCCTTGATGCAGGCTTTCTTCTGAAGCCGAAGAAATAAAAGCTCAGTCACCAGTTATGGAGCTGGAATGAACTCAATTAAACGATATCGATAGTCATAGCCATTGGTCCTGGTGCTATCATAAATGTCTTCCAGCGCAGTGAAATGCCGTTCAATAAGTCCAATTGATTCTGCGTAGCGCTCCATTCCGTAATACTTCTGTACGAAATTCTCAAGGTCTTCATGTAAAACCTGAACACATTTCACGCTTGAACTGTCTGGTAGGTCGCATGAGCCATTGGTCTCGATATACGAGTAGTTTTTTTCTCCCTGATTGTTATACAAATTGCCATCCCAGCTTTTGTACAACAAAATTGGAAACACCAAAGGAATGCTTCGCACGCCTTCATCAACCACCTGCACGTTGGCATTATTCTTTTCGAAGATGAGGCTGCGGTTATAGCGCCAGTTTTTTCCTTCATCGCTCGAAATATATTTGTTCACGAGATAACTGCTATCGCTGCCGTTAAGGCTGTATATGCGCTCTATTTCATGTTTTACCCAATAGTGGAATGTATCTCTAAGCCGGTTGACATTAAAACTGCTGTACACCACACTGTCCACTTCATAAATCCAGGTATGACCTACCGCCAAAGGGAAATACGCTTCACCCAGCTCAGTGGGAATGGGTTCGTATTCATTCTTGCGACAAGAAGAAAAGGTGACTGCAAAAAATACAATGGTTAGAAAGACAATCCGCCTCATGTTTCAAAAATACACATGTGCTCGATGAATTGAGCGGCAAGCAGCTAATAGAAGCATTTCTCTGTAAAGATTTGCACACTCTTTGGCCTAAATTTGTGGCATGGAAATCATCAATGGTCTGGAAACGGCAAAACAATTGCGTGAGCGTATCAGAGAAGAGGTTGAGGCGATTGTGGCCACGGGTAAACGAGCACCGCATTTGGCAGCCATATTGGTAGGAGATGACGGCGCAAGTCGCACCTATGTGAACAGCAAGGAAAAGGATTGCGAAAAGGTAGGCTTTGGTTCAACGGTGCTTCGTTTCGATGAAAGTATCAGCGAAGCAGCGCTTTTGTCGGAAGTAGAGAAGATCAATCAGAACCCGGATATCGACGGACTGATTGTACAATTGCCATTGCCCGCTCATATTGATGCAACCAAAGTAACGGAGGCCATTGATCCTCAAAAGGATGTGGATGGTTTTCATACGATTTCTGTAGGAAAACTTGCCAAGGGAGAAGACACCTTTATTTCTGCGACTCCTTTGGGCATATTGATGTTGTTGGAAGCCTATGGCATTGAAACCAGCGGTAAGCACTGTGTGGTGATCGGAAGAAGCAATATTGTTGGTCGGCCCATGAGTATTTTAATGTCGCGCAGCGGGAATCCGGGCAATTGCACCGTAACCTTATGCCACAGCCGTACCCAGAATTTGTCGTCTTTCACGCAACAGGCTGATATATTAATTGTGGCCTTGGGGCGCCCTGAATTTGTAACCGCTGATATGGTGAAAGAAGGAGCCGTGGTCATTGATGTTGGAATCACAAGAACCGACGATCCAGAGCATCCGAAGGGTTATAGCCTAAAAGGAGATGTGGCATTTGAGGAGGTGAAGGACAAATGCAGCTGGATTACGCCCGTGCCGGGTGGTGTGGGCCCCATGACCCGATTGGGTTTACTGCAGAACACTTTAAAAGCATACAGCATTAAATTCGGAGCATGAGTGTTTACCCGCTGATGGAGTCCTTCTACACCCTTCAGGGGGAAGGCGCCAATAGCGGTCGCGCTGCTTGGTTTATACGCCTGGGTGGTTGCGATGTGGGCTGTGTATGGTGCGATGTGAAAGACAGTTGGGATGCCGGCAAATGGCCGCAGAAAACTGCCGAAGAATTGGCCCAGGAAGCGGCTTCTTCCGGTGCAGAACTTGTGGTGATTACGGGTGGTGAGCCCGCCATGTATGACTTAACCATGCTTTGCGATGCACTGCGGCAGAGAGGTTTGGAAATAGCCATAGAGACTTCTGGTGCGCATCCGTTGATTGGGCGTTTTGATTGGATTACTTTTTCTCCAAAGAAATTCAAAGCCCCCTTGAAGGAAGTGGCCGAAAAAGCCCATGAACTCAAGGTGATTGTTTATAATAAGAGTGATTTTCAATGGGCAAAGGAACATGCAGCCATGGTTCACGAAAGTTGTATGCTTTATCTACAGCCGGAATACGACCGAATGGAACGAATGCTTCCTGAAATCATTCATTACATCCAGCACAATCCTGCCTGGCGACTCAGCCTCCAAACCCATAAATGGATGGGCATCGACTGAGTTGAAGGGCAGTGATTCGAATGAAATTCAAAAACGTAGATTTTTCAGATGAATCAACCGGCTGCCATACCAGCTAAAAAACTCTCCATCCACCAGTTTTATTTCGGCTTTAGGCAACTGGCTTTTAAGTTGTATCAAGTGCTTTTCTTGAAACGGGTAGGGCTCTGAACTGAGTAGAATCACCTCCGGATCAATACTTTTTAGTTCATCGTCCGTCAATTCTGGGTATCGACCGTCCAAGCAATTCTCAAAGCCACACATCGCCAGCATGTGGTGAATGTAAGTTTTATTCCCTGCTGCCATCCATGGATCTTTCCAGATGAGGTAAAGGGTTTTTTTGGACCTTTTTACTTCTTCTTGGAGTCGATGATAAATGGCTCGGAGTTCTTGTGAGATTTCAATGGCCTTGTTCGTCTTACCGGTAATATAGCCAAGCATTTCAACCATTTGCAACGCATTTTCCGTATCAATGATATCACTCATCCAAACCGGAAATTCAGCCGCAAGGGTTTCAATCTGTTCCCGTTCGTTTTCTTCTTTATTCCCAATGATGAGATCGGGTTTCAAGGCTCTGATTTTATCGAGGCGAAGTTTTTTCGTTCCTCCAATTTTATGGGCTGTTTTGAAAGCTTCTGCCGGATGTATGCAGAAAAGGGTTTGTCCTACGATCTGTTCAGACAAGCCAAGATCGTACAATAATTCCGTTTGCGAAGGCACCAGACTAACGATGCGTTTGGGAGCGGAAGGAATCTCCACCAATCGCCCCATTTGGTCAATGACTTTACGAAAAGGCATTAGGCCTCTTGAATGCCCTGTATGAGATCGAAACGCGTAATGATATGCCAATTGCCTCCCATATCCATCATTAACACTGCGCTGTTATCTCGGGTAATGAGCGATGACACTTTTTCGATGCTGTCGTCATGTTTTACCACTGGGAAAGGCGCTTGCATAACATCTTTTACAGATGCATTAAGCAGGTTGTTATTGGCAAGAAGTTTAGCGTATAGGTGGTTGTCCTCGAGGGCACCAATGAACGCTCCGTTCTCATTTTTTACCGGCAGTTGGCTGATGTCATACTTCTGCATTTTTGCCACCGCTTCTGATGTGAGCGCATCCGCAGAAATGCTGAGCAATGGTAACTCCTGATGCGAACGGATGAGATCCATGGCTGTTTTCTTTTGTACGGGAGGCAAAAACCCCCGATCGCGCATCCAATCGTCATTGAACATTTTGCCCATGTAGCGGATGCCATGATCGTGAAAAATGACCACCACCACATCATCGGGTTTAAAGCGACTTTTCATCTGCTCAATTCCCGCCATGGCTGCTCCTGCACTATTTCCGGCAAAAATTCCTTCTTCACGCGGAATTCTTCGGGTAAATACAGCAGCGTCTTTGTCGCTTACTTTTTCAAAATGATCAATGATACCGAAATCGACATTGGCAGGAAGAAAATCCTCGCCAATTCCCTCAGTGATGTAAGGGTATATTTCGCTTTTATCAAACTCGCCGGTGTCTTTGTATTTTTTGAAAATTGAGCCATAGGTGTCGATGCCCAGGATTTGGATGTTCGGATTTTTTTCTTTCAGATATCGCCCGGTTCCGGTGATGGTTCCCCCCGTTCCTACGCCCACCACCAAATGGGTGATTTTACCTTCGGTCTGCTCCCAAATTTCCGGCCCTGTTTGTTCGTAATGCGCTTGCTGGTTGCTTAGGTTGTCATATTGATTGGGTTTCCAGCTGTTGGGTATCTCATCGGCCAGGCGACTCGAAACGCTATAGTAGGAGCGGGGATCTTCAGGATCTACATCCGTAGGACAAACAATTACTTCGGCTCCAAAAGCCTTGAGGGCATCTACTTTTTCCCGGCTTTGCTTATCAGTGGTGGTGAAAATGCATTTATAGCCTTTGATTACGGCTGCAATGGCAAGCCCCATACCCGTATTACCGCTGGTTCCTTCAATGATGGTACCGCCTGGTTTGAGTTTACCTGATTTTTCGGCATCTTCAATCATTTTCAGCGCCATGCGATCTTTGATGCTGTTGCCAGGATTGGTTGTTTCCAGCTTAATGAGAAATGTCCCCGGAATATTGGCTGTAAGTTTATTCACCTTCACCAATGGCGTATTTCCAATGGTTTCAAGTATGTTGTTATACCACATGTGGCAAAGGTAAGCAGGCAAGAGGAAGTAAGAAAATAAGGAAGGAAGGGAGGATGGGAGGATGGGAGCTAGGGAGGGAATTTGCGCCATGAGGGATTGGCAGTTCCCTTTGAGGTGAATAAACATTTATTTCAACTTTGCCGCACGAAGCTTTACCATTGTAGCATGAAACGCATACAACTTTTTGAGTTTGAAGATTTTTCGGCACTACCCCAGTTTATTCGCAAGGGAATTACGGGTTTGTTGGAAGTTTTTCACAACATGATGGGAAGCGCAGAAATGGTTGGTATTGAGCTCGAAAAGTTAAGACAGCTTCATGCTTTTAATCAAATTGTAGATCTGGGCTCGGGTTCAGGTGGCATCATGCCTAGCGTGGTGCATCGGTTGAACGCCAATCAGCTTGAATTGCCAGTATCCTTATTGTTGAGCGACAAATTTCCCAACCCCAATGTTGTGGAACGATTCAACAAGGCTGGGCAGGCAAACGTGAAATATGCCTCGCAATCCGTAAATGCCACAGAACTCTCCAAAGCTCCTGAGGGATTGAAAACCATGATTGCATGTTTTCATCACATGCATCCTGACTCGGCGCGAACCATACTGCGATCGGCCGCAGAAAACAAGCAGCCGCTATTTATATATGAAGTGGCATCGAATACCATTCCTCTGCTGCTTTGGTGGCTGTTGCTGCCGCTCTCCTTGCTTATTTTAGCAGCAATGGCACTTGTGATGACTCCATTTGTGAAAGGAATTGGGCCATTACAATTAATTTTCACCTATCTAATACCGATCATACCTCTGGTATATGCCTGGGATGGTCAAGCCTCTTTGGTCCGAACCTATACCAAAAAGGACTTGGAACCATTTTTACATGCGCTTGAAAATTTAGGAATGCAATGGGAATGGAAGGAACTAAAAAACGCCAAGGGCAGAGCCGCAGGTTACGCGCTTATTTTGCTCCCGACAAACCAGTGAGACATCTTACCTGGCCTTCCTTTGTTTTGCGGTAGTAGAACTTATGGTTTGATTCATCGGCTTTTAGAGCGAATGGCTTTTGACCTCTGCAAGGGCATGCTAAATTTGCTGGCATGATCAGTGTGCGCAACATCGAAAAATCATATCCCATGGGCAACCGTTCATTAAAGGTGCTGAGGGGCATTAGTTTCGATATCATGGATGGTGAGATGGTCTCCATCATGGGATCATCCGGCTCTGGAAAGAGTACGCTGCTAAATATTTTGGGCATTTTAGACGATTACGATTCCGGAACCTATCATATAGATGATCAGTTGATTCAGCATTTAAATGAAACGCAGGCAGCAAAATATCGTGGAAAATACATCGGCTTTGTTTTTCAATCCTTCAATTTAGTTGGGTTTAAAACAGCTCTTGAGAATGTTGCACTTCCGTTGTATTACCAAAAGGTGAACCGCAAGAAAAGAGAGAAACAGGCAATGGATTATCTCGATAAAGTAGGCCTGGCAGATTGGGCGCATCACCGACCATCCGAAATGAGTGGCGGGCAAAAGCAAAGGGTTGCCATTGCACGTGCGCTAATTACCGAGCCGAAGATGATATTGGCAGATGAGCCCACAGGGGCCTTGGATAGCACCACATCACATGAAGTAATGGATATCCTCGATCGCATTCACCAGGAAGGTCGAACAGTGGTTATCGTTACCCATGAACCCGATATCGCAGAGCGCACGCAGCGCATCATTCGGTTAAAAGATGGCCGGTTAGAAGGAGGCGGGTAGAATCAGGCATTAGGAATTTGAAATTAGGATTTTGGAATCCCTTACCTTTGCGTCATGAAATCTTTGTTCCTCATATTAGGTGTTTTGGGTCTTGCTTTTCTTGGCATGGCCGTTCGGCTGCTATTCATCAAAGGCTCTGAAGTGAGAGGTGGATGTGCATCTAAAAATCCGCTGTTGGCAGAAGATGGGGTGCGTTGCGGCATGTGCGGTGCCCCGGCCGGAGAAGCTTGCCAAAAAGAAGAACAGGTGGCCTAATCCCAATTGTGTATATTTTTGATGCTGCCTGATGGGCGGTTTGTTTAGTTTTGCGCCATGACTTTGATGAAATCCATTTCCGGGATTCGTGGCACCATTGGTGGGGTTCCGGGTGAAGGACTAACCCCTGATGATATTGTTAAATACACTGCAGCTTATGCCCATTGGCTCAAGGCACAGAATCAAGGCAATGGCGTGGTTGTTGGTCGCGATGCAAGGTTGAGTGGGCCCATGGTGCAATCGCTGGTGAACAGCACGCTTCAAATGATGGGAATGGACGTCATAGATTTAGGTTTGGCAACCACCCCAACTGTAGAACTGGCAGTGGTCAATTGTAAGGCAGCCGGGGGTATTATTTTAACAGCATCGCACAATCCCATCCAGTGGAATGCACTTAAATTGCTCAATCATCAAGGGGAATTTATTTCTGCAGAAGGAGGCGCTGAGATTCTCGAAATTGCTTCCAACACCTCATACAACTACGCGGTGGTGAAAGAATTAGGATCATACCGCAGGGATGAATCTCAACTCGATAAACACATACAAGCCATTCTCGATCTTCCTTTGGTCAATAAAGAAGCCATTGAGAATGCGCGTTTTAAAATAGTTGTGGACGCTGTGAATTCAGTTGGTGGTGTTGCAGTGCCGGCCTTGCTGCGCGCTTTGGGAGTAAAAGAGGTGGTTGAACTCTATTGCGAGCCCAACGGTTATTTCCCTCACAATCCTGAACCGCTTCCCGAAAATCTGGGAGATATTTCTTCTGAAGTAAGAAAGAATAATGCTCAGCTAGGTATTGTTGTTGATCCCGATGTCGATCGCCTTTGCTTTGTTTGTGAGGATGGGGAAATGTTTGGAGAAGAATATACCCTCGTTGCCGTGGCCGATTATGTCTTACGGCATCAAAAAGGAAACACAGTAAGTAACTTAAGCAGCACTCGTGCGCTTCGTGATGTCAGTCAGAAATACGGAGTAAATTATGCTGCCAGTGCCGTAGGTGAGGTGAATGTGGTGAAGAAAATGAAAGAGACCGATGCGGTCATAGGCGGTGAAGGAAATGGTGGAATTATATACCCGGAACTGCACTACGGCAGGGATGCACTTGTTGGAATCGCACTTTTTCTATCGCATTTGGCGGAAAGCGGAAAGAGCGCTGCTGCCCTTAAAATGGGGTATCCGCGATATATCATCTCCAAAAACAAAATTGAATTAAACCCCGATTTGGATGTGGATGAAATACTAAG
Source organism: uncultured Chitinophagaceae bacterium (assembly GCA_964647785.1). GTDB lineage: Bacteria > Bacteroidota > Bacteroidia > NS11-12g > UBA9320 > CAZYJD01. The sequence goes on along the minus strand of CAZYJD010000053.1, from coordinate 5,689 downwards.
GCGCCTTGCCCAACAATATGCCCAATACGACCTCAATGAGGAGGACGGCTTGAAAATAGATTTTGAAGATGGTTGGGTACACCTCAGAAAATCAAACACAGAACCCATCATTCGCATCTATTCCGAAAGTGGTTCAGAAACCCAGGCCAAGCATCTGGCAGAAAAAATTATACGCGATATTTTTCACTCTTCGGCAGATTGAACGCTTTCATTCTGATGGATATGCCCATGCTGCATATCGCAGATATTTGGTCGGTTGGAATGACCAGCCCAATGGCACCATAGGTGGGTAGTCACCCGCCCTTAGCGGGTTAAAATGACATAGTCTCGTAGCAGTTGCACCAAAAATGCTTTGTCATTTTCATCACTCTCAACCCCCAGTTTCTTTTTCAACGCCTGGGATGTATCGGCAATTAACTGGCGGTGATGACTGTTCGGATTATTTTCGTACCGCTGAAGAAGATATTTTATGCTGAGCATCAAATCTTCTCCAACTTGTTTTACTTCAGGATATTGGGCTTGGTACTGCTGGCTTGTTCGCAAGAGTTCAAGCTCTGCCAGATTGAAGTTTCTGGCAGACCTTTGATTCACCACAACCGTATGCGCCACCTGATCGCCGAGGCGCTGTTTCCACTTACCTGTGGCAACCAATACGGAAGCAATCAACCCACCACTCAAATAAACATCTGCCAAACGCAAAGCCCAGCGGATAAAATGATTTTTGAGGGATAGTTCTTTTCCATCGATTCGAATAACCCACAAGCCCATGGCTTTTTTACCCGGGCTCTGGCCGTTCATGAGGATCTCAGTCCACAAACTGAAGGTCACAAAAAATACGAGAATCCAAATGACCAAGAGCCAATCTTTCGACACCCAGCGAGGAAACCATTCGGATTCTAAATTTCGAATCAACAAGCCTGTAAAAAATGCAGCAATGATGCTAACGCCACGATCCAAAATAAAAGCCAGGCTGCGTTCCTTCCACTCGGCCAGTTCGTATTCGATGAATACATTTCTGGTGGTATTGATTTCTATTTTGGCCATTTGTACTATTTTTTCAACTTCGTTGCCGAATTGAAAGAATCAGCTTTTATACAACAAAACAAAGAAAAATGGCGGGAGTATGAAGCTCTCGTCAAAAACAAAACAAAGAAGTCTGATTTGAAGCTATCAGATGCCTTTGAAGGCATTACTGATGATTTGGTTTATGCCCGTACGCATTTTAAACATCGTTCGGTACGCGTTTATTTAAATAGCCTGGCGCGATCGCTTTTCACCCTGCTTTACCGAAAACGTCGCGATCGATGGAGCCATTTAATGGTTTTTGTTACCGATCGCTTCCCTGCAGCCATGTGGGCAGCTCGCTATGAGCTTTTGTTTTCATTCTTAATCTTCTTATTCTCATTTCTTATCGGCTGGTTCTCCAGTCATCGAGATCCTGATTTTGATGCTTTGATACTGGGCGAGCAATATGTTCGTATGACGGAGGCCAATATCAAATCGGGTGATCCTTTGGCCGTTTATCAGACCAATCAGCCTGATCAAATGTTCTTGAGGATTTTTTTGAACAACTTATGGGTTGACTTTCTCACCTTGAGCACCGGTTTGCTTTATGGTCTGGGTACTTTTTTTATCTTGTTGAGAAATGGCATTATGGTGGGCAGCTTTCAGCATTTCTTCGTACACCGGGGTTATGCAACTGAGAGTTTAGGGGTTATCTGGATGCATGGAACACTTGAAATCGCAACCATTATCCTGTCAGGCGCAGCAGGTTTTGCTTTGGCTCGTGGCCTGCTTTTTAACGGCCATCTAAATCGTAGGGATGCCCTGCGAATCCATGCCGTGAAGGCCATATACCTGCTTGTGGGTATCATTCCAATGACTTTTGTGGCAGCCCTCATTGAAGGTTATCTCACAGGAGCCGGATTGAGTTCAGTGCTGCGCTGGACACTCATTGGTATTAGTTTCAGCGCATTAATGGGCTATTTTATCATCTACGCCCTTTTGAGGGGCCGGCAGCTTCGCCATGAGCATTTGATTGAATACAGGCCCCCTGTGGAAGTTGAAGAAGCATCAGACTTTGTTAGGATTGCTGATTTGGGGGAGATTCTTCAAAAGTCGCTGAAGAAAGCCTTACATAAGGCCCGTGTCCTCATTCCGTTTTATTTGCTTTTTTCACTGGTTTACGGACTTTGGCTGCTCTCCGAAGGTGCATCGTTGCGCATTGAAAATTTGCGCATCATCAGTTCAGAGATCACCCAAATCATGGATGTCCCAAGAATTCATGGCTTGCTGAAGGCGGATGACCTTTTGCAGCAGATTTTCATGGGGTTTTTACTTTTCGGAGGCATAATGGCTGCTTTATTCTCCCAAGTCAGTGTGCCTGTTAGACGAGCAGAATTACTTTTAAGATCCGTGCTATATCTTGCTTGTAGCGTGGTACTGGTTTGGGGCGGATATGATCTCCCCATCCTTGCCATCTGCTTTGTGGCCATACTATTTGCGACGGCTGAAGTCATCAGTTTGCGTTTAAAACAGCCCCAAAGGAAAGCAGCTGTGTTCGAAGTACTCCTTGGCAGTCGGTTCTGGTTCACCTTCTTTCTTAGCTCGCTGATTGCCTTGGTTCTTTTCACCGTGATCAACAGTCCGTTGTTGTATATCCTTCGGGAAGGAGTGCTCATGCATTTTTTGATCTCCAAACAATGGTCAATAAAAGTCTTGCTGTTGTTGCGCTTTGGCATTCTTTGGTCTTTTGTACTGGTGTATCTTTCATTTTTAATGGCCGCCATGCGCGGTGCTGTTGCATCCGGCTATGAAAGGGTGACCGCAGATCAACTTCGTTCTCAATTTAAAAAACAGGGGTTGGAGATATGAAAGGTGCTTTACTCTTTGCATGGATTTTACTGCTGGGCAGTGGCTCGCTTGTTCATGCTTTGAATGATAGTTTATGGGAGGTGGAAAGAAACCAATATGAATATCCTGAATTGAAGGAAGCTCCTCAAAAAAATAAATCATCGGCTTCAGAAAATCCACTGAACGAGCAAAGCATGCGACCAGACTTGACCAGGTTTTATCGCATCGCAGTGTTTGTCCTGATTGCACTTTTTCTTACGTTTCTTCTCTACGTTGGATTTAAGCGTTTGAACAAACATAAATCAAGGCAAGAAAAATCCAACCCATTGGCATGGTCTAGACTGGAAGAATTAAATCCGCATGAACCCGATCTGGAAGCTTTATTAAAACTTGCAACAAGTGAAAGTGACCAACTATCAATCATAAGATTGCAGTTTTTAAAGTTGATCAAGAGCTTGCATTCGAACCATATCATTCATTGGGATGCCAGCAAAACAAACTCCTTGCTGGCGGAAGAAATCAAGGATCGTGGGTTGAAAACGACATTTTTACAGATGCTGGGGATTTATCAATCGCACTGGTACGGAAAGCGCCAACCCTCAGAAATGGATAGGGTTCGTTGGGTTGAATTGTATGAACAAAGCATGCAAATGATGAACAATCATGCGTAGAGCTTGGGTTGCCATAGTTTTGCTGTTTGCGGCTTTTGCTGTGTTCTTATACTGGTCGCAACAAAAAGCCAACAAATGGGCAGTGCATTACCTTCCTGAAAGTCACGATCCCTATGGCCTCAGTTTACTATGGGATCTCCTGGCGGCCGAAAGCAATCAAGCCATTGAAAAGAATCAAAAATATTTAGATGAATGGCAAACAGACAGCTTGCATCAGTATGAACTGTACTTGTCCATTGGATATGATTTCTACCGCGATTCTTCAGAAATAGTCGCGTTAAAGAGGTTCATCAGTCAGGGTGGTAAGGCAATGATCGCAGCACAATATTTCAATGCTGAATCTTTGGGCTTACTAACCGACAGCCAGCTTCTGATCAACCCTTTTTCCTATCCGAGTGATACGGTTAACTTGCAGCTACCCAATGATAGCAATCGCAGAGCCCATGTTTATGTGCGCGATGAAAAGCGCACCATTGCCGTATACCGACAATCATTGATGTTCTTAGCAAAGGATGCTGAAATTATAATGGTCGATGAAGATAAGAACAACAAAGCCATTCGACTGAATATGGGGAGTGGCAGTCTTTTATTGATCTTAGAACCTGTGTTGTTCAGCAATTTACACTTGCGGCGTAAATCGGTGAAAACGCTTGCTGATGTGTTCTTTAATCAATACAAAACCGGTCCCATTCTATGGGAAACCGGACTGAGAAAGTCGCGTAAAAAAAATGAGGATTCCGGGGCGCAATCGTCAGCAAGTAATGATGAACAAATCTCAAAAAGTCCTTTGGCCTATATACTTGCACAAAAAGGACTCAAGGAGTCATGGTACGTTTTGATGTTTGCACTGCTCATGTTTCTGTTCTTCCACATCCGCAGCAGACAAAGACCCATGCCCATGGTTTATGCCCTCGAAAATCAAAGCTTGGAAGAAGTTAAAACCCTGTCCAATTTGTACCTCAGCCGTCCGCTAAATAGGGAATTAGCTGAGATGAAGGTGCTTTATCTGCGTTATCAATTGAAAAAGAACTTTCAAATGGATTTGTCGAGTTTTCAGCTGGAAGCAGAAAGATTGTCTGCAAGAACCGGGGTGCGCCAAACATTGGTAAATAGCCTTGCAGAAAAGTTGACTCTATTTGAGCAGAACAATGATTTAAGTGAAGGATTTGTGCAGGATTTATGCCGCAGCGTGAACCGTTTTTATGAAGAAGCAGGGCTTTGATGAATGCGGTGCAAGATGAAACGAGAAGTCGGTACAGAAAACCAGCACATGAAGGTTTTCAAAATTTTGTCGCTCAAAGGATGCTGAACACTGAATGGTAGAGCTTGGAAATATTCTTTTTGGTTTTGGAATTTGCTGTGAACTGGTATTGTTGTTTGCCGGAAACAATTTCAAGCTGCCAATTTGATTCTGAAAAAAGACTTTGAACATCCGCTAGCGGCATTTTTAGGCTGAAACGGCTGTGCAGATGATGCTTTGTTCGCTCACTGAACATGAGCTCAATTTGAGAGCTGGAAAATTGGCTTGCTCCGTTACCAAAAGTAACGGCCGTCAAGTTTTTTTGAAGTTCATTGGTGTAAAGGGATAGCCGAAGCAATGCCGAATCTTCTATTTCATCTTTATATCGGAATGTGAAGTCCAACATGATCAGTTCTTTTTGATCGTTTTTAAAGACCAATGGTTTGATGAAATATTGTGTGCCTTCGTCACCGGTAAAAAAAGTCTCGAGTAATTTCCCCGAAGAAGGACTGGTAGAAGGTTTTAGACCAACGCAAGACGACATGAAACCCATGACCAAAGAAAAAGCCACAAGTAACATATAAGGACGAAAGAAACGAATGTTTATGGACTTTTGATAGGAGGTAGACACCGTGGATATTAAAAAATACGGCTCAGGAACCACTGGGGTTCATGAGCCGCAAAGATGTTAGTTGTTGTTACTCTCCGGTTACGATGGTTTCGTAAGTCACGATGAGGTTAAGAATGTTGGTTTGCTTGATGTCAACCGTTGAAATCTTGGTGATACCACCATTTCTCGCAGCTTCGCGGATACTGGCATCTTGGTTGAAGAAGAGTACACCTAAATAGCCGGTGGCTTTGGCGCTTCCTACTTTACTTCCAACAGCGTTGCTGGTAGCAGTTACTGGCAATGTAACCGCACAGC
>CAZYJD010000052.1:0-13895 GCA_964647785.1 uncultured Chitinophagaceae bacterium | reverse complement strand
AACCAATTTTTTTATTCGCCTTCTTAATGGCGAGCATATCACTAAAATCCTATGCCCAAAAGAGCACGAAATACCAGGAACTGAATTTAACAGTTTACGGTTGTTGCGGCAGTTGTGAAGAGCGCATTGAAGGGGCGCTTGATTTGAAAGGTGTCCGCATGGCAGATTGGAACAAGGATACCAAAAACCTGTATGTTGTGATCAACACTCGCAAGCTTAGTGAAGATCAAATTCATCAAATTTTAGCATCAGCCGGACATGATACAGAAAAGTTGAAAGCACCTGAACATGCGTATAATCAATTGATGAAGTGTTGCCAATACAGAGGTAAAGATCAGTGCACCCATTGATTTTGATATGAAAAAGACATCGATCAAAAAGAGCAGCCTGCTATGGCTGCTCTTATTACTTACTCCAGTATCGGCTTTCTCGCAAAGCTTAAATGGCGTGGTGTTAGGACTCGAGGGAAAGGATACCATTCCCTTGTACATGGCCAATATTTGGTGGGCCGATCAATCATCAGGTACACAAAGTGATGAAAAAGGGCGCTTCACGATTCAACAAAACAAGCAAGATAATAGGCTCATATTTCAATATGTTGGATATGAACGTGATACCATTCTTGCGAATACCCAATTCTTGAGGGTTATAATGCAGCCGGAGCAAGAACTGAAAACCTTCGTGAAAGCCGCTCGCATTGATGCCCAAAAAATTGAAGTCCAAAGCCTTGCTTTAACGCGAGATTTGACAGAAAAAACCTTGCGAAAAGCACCTTGTTGCAATTTGGCTGAGAGCTTTGAAAATACACCTGCAGTAGATATCAGTTATTCCGATGCCCTAACCGGTGCGCGTCGCATTGAAATGTTAGGACTGGCAGGTAAATACGCGCTCATCACTCGTGAACTCATCCCGGTGTTCAGAGGCTTCAGCGGAGCAAACGGCATGGCATTCATTCCCGGTCAATGGCTCTCAGGTATTCAGCTAACCAAAGGTGCAGGACCGGTTACCAGTGGTCCTGAAAGTATCAGCGGCCATATCAATGTGGAGCTAAAGAAGCCCGAAAATGCAGATCCACTGTTTGTGAATATCTACTCGAATCAAGGGCTCCGAACGGAATTGAACCTCATTGGGGCTGCTTCCGTGAATGATCAATTGAGCACAGCGGTCTTCCTCCATGGAAATGCGCGACCAATGGCCTGGGATATGAATAAGGATGGATTTTCAGATATGCCGGTAGGGCAGCAATTCAATGTTTTAAATCGCTGGAAGTATCAGGGAGACAATGGCTATGAAGGTATGCTCTCGGTGCATTATGTGAATGACAAAAAGAGGGCAGGGGACATGAATTTTGTGAAGGAGAGGATATGGCCTCAGGATATTCTTACATCTAATTTTCCTGTTGATCAGAATCAGGAATCATTCGATGCTTTCCTCAAGGCCGGACGGGTTTTTGGTGAGAAAAACCTGCAGAGTTTCGGTTTGCAAACACAATTTAGCCATTACACAAACGACAGCCGTTTCCGAACCACAAATTGGTCGGGTGTCCAGAATCGCTTCTATCTCAATTTTATTTATCAGATTTCAGACTCTGAAGAACGCCATACTTTCAAGATGGGACCGAATATGTGGGTTGAAACGAGTATGGAAAATGTTTTTGGCGATATCGTGTTCTCGCATCCAAGATTCCCGTGGGAACCTCTAGACTTCGATCGGCAAGAGCAGGTTTATGGTGCATTTGCTGAATACAGCTGGAAATCAGCTTCGGAGAAAATGAACTTTTCTTATGGAATGTACGCGGGAAGAAACCTTTTGTTTGAACGCACCTTTCTCGCTCCCAGAGCGCATTTCCGTTGGGAGTTCTTGCCTAAAACTGTATTGAGAGCTTCCGCCGGGAGAGGGATCCAAAGTCCTTCAGTATTCACCGACAATTTTGGCGCATTGGCAAGCAATAGGCGTTGGATACTATACCGTGTGAATTCTTCTCTTCCCTATGGCCTGGAACAGGAAATAGCCAATAATTACGGCATTAGTATACAGCGAAACTTCAAATGGTTGTTCAGGGAAGGAAACCTGCAACTGGATTACTTTTTTACAGATTTTGAGCAACAAGTGGTAGCCGATTGGTATGAAAGTTCTCGCGAACTTCATTTGTACATGCTGAATGGAAATAGCAGGGCGCATGCCTTTCAAGTGGAATGGAATTGGGAACCGATGAGAAGGTTCGAGTTGCATGCGGCTTATCGCTACCATGAAATTCGCACGGATTATCGCAGGGAGTATTTGATTAAGTCTGTTGTTTCGTTGCACAGAACATTCCTTAATGCAGCCTATACCACCAAAAATAATTGGATGTTCGATTTTACTTTACAGTACTTTGGCAGATCCAGAATGCCTTATACTGGAAACAGCCCTGAGGCATATCGCCTGAGGAATTGGACAGATCCATACCCACTTGCACATGCACAGATTAGCAAAAGCTGGAAAAAAAGAACGGAGTTGTACTTTGGAGCTGAGAATCTATTGAATTTTAGAATTCCTCGAGCAATCGTAGGGGAAACCGGAAACAGTCCTTATTTCGACTCCAGCATGATATGGGGCCCTGTGTTCGGTAGAATGTTCTTTTTGGGTCTCCGTTGGACCCCAATTGAGAAGAATAAAGAGGAAGGATAGGAGCATAGAATTATCTCCGTAGGATCGGGGATCTTAATCAGACGTTCGTGTCTGAAAATTCCATGACCTCTTCCTGCCTCATTGATTCTGTGCCTTCTTTCTCTTCTTCAAAAAAGAAGGAGTCTCCGTTTAAGGGTTTTAGATCATCTAGCCAAATGGCATCTGGATCATAAGTAGCGAAAAATGGTTGACCCACCCAATCAGGGTTTCTGCCCTGAATAAATCTCAGATTGAATGCCTTTTGTCCATTCACTTCAACCACTCCCAAAACTTCTACTTTTCCTGGATCTGCCGACATGCTTGGCCCTCGAACAGTTCGGCAAATACCGCTCACTTGTTGATAGGCACCCCTGAACAATTTCCAACAATCTTCGAGACTGACGGCAAAGTAGTCTTGTGCACCGGTATCGCGTGCAACAAACATATAGTAGGGGATCAATCCCAATTTAACTTGAGTCTTCCACATTTCAGCCCATTCTGCAGATTTGTCGTTGATGTGTTTCATCACCGGCGATTGCGTGCGAATAACGGCGCCTGAGCTCAGAATCCTTTCGATGGCCTCCTGCACTGCCGCAGTCTTAAGCTCATTGGAATGATTAAAATGGGCCATGAAAGCCAAATGTATTCCACGCTGCCTGATTTTCTCAAAGAGAGCAATCATTTCATCGGCATCGCGATCTGTTGTGAACCGATACGGCCAATAGCCCAAAGCCTTTGTGCCTATGCGAATGTTGCGCAGGTTCGGAAGATTGGCATCGAGAAGTGGCTGTATGTATTCAGCAAATTTCTTTGCAGACATGACCATGGGATCGCCTCCGGTGAAAAGAACATCGGTAATCTGCGGGTTCCTTTGCAGGTATTCAATGAGCAAGTCTGTTTCTTTCATTGCAAACTTCAATTCATCGATCCCCACAAATTGCGGCCAACGAAAACAAAACGTGCAATAGGCATGGCAGGTTTGGCTGTTGCTAGGGAAAAATAAAGCTGTTTCTCGGTATTTGTGCTGAATGCCCGTGAGTTTATGTTCATCCAGTTCGGGAACATTACCAGCCTGCCCAGCCGGGTGGGGGTTTAACTCGTATCTTATTTTATTGGCTATGAGACTGAGCTCGGGTTTGCTGTAGTCATTTTGAAGAGCTTCTTGCATTTCTTTGAAATGAACTTCTGACAACATCTCCTTTTGAGGAAAGGTCAGTTGAAAAATGGGGTCCTCGGGCACACGGTCCCAATTGATGAGTTCATCCACCACATAGTTGTTGACTTTGAAGGGAAGAACATTTCCAACCACTTGTATGGCCTCAATCTCTTCAGGGCTCAAATAATGTTGTACTTGGGGGATATCTGTAAAATTTCTTAAAGAGTAGGTTTTGTACTTCATGCACAGGGGGTTAAAATCACAAAATTGTTCAGCGTCAAAAGCACTTGATACGACCATGAATCGAAGTCGACCGTTCCGGAGGATATCGAGAACAACCCTATGGTTGTAACTCTACCGTGAACGGAGTGCAACATAGAAGCAACCAATGGCTGCTTTGGCACCGAACGTTGCAAGTATAGTTAAAAACGATACAAAAATCCCGAATTGATCGCTTTAAGTTATGTGGTTTCAGGCCTTCATGAATACTTTTAGCTTTAAAGGCAGGGATGATTTACATTTGAATACATGTCTTATCCATCGGTAAAAGAGCAACAACATCATTCCTGGAAAGAACTTTGGCACGAAATCATTTTTGGTGCTGAAACGAAAGAAGGCCGAAGGTTTGATGTGATTTTACTTTGGGCAATTTTTTTAAGTGTTTTAGTCGTCATGGCTGAAAGCGTCAATGAGTTACAAGTCGAATTTTCAGCTGAACTTTTGTGGCTTGAATATTTCTTCACGGTGATATTCACCTTGGAATACATCATTCGCATCATGGTAAGCCCAAGTCCGAGAGCGTACATCTTCAGTTTTTGGGGCATCATTGATTTGCTCAGTACCTTACCTTCATACTTGGCGATTTTCATTCATGGGCCTCAATTCTTCAGGATTCTGAGAATTGTTCGACTGCTGAGAATTTTTAGGGTATTGCGATTAACCAGTTTTATGCAGGAGGCTCAGGGCCTTGGCATAGCGGTGCGCAGAAGCAGTGCCAAGATCATAGTTTTCTTCGGTATTGTGTTGGCCGTGGTCATCGTGATGGGTACGCTCATGTATGTCATTGAAAGTCCGGAGGCAGGATTCACGAGCATTCCGAGGAGTATCTATTGGGCGATCGTAACACTCACCACGGTCGGCTATGGAGATATAGCGCCTCAAACGCCACTGGGGCAGTTTCTCAGTGCCGCACTGATGATTTTAGGCTATGCCGTTATTGCAGTACCAACGGGCATTGTGTCGGTTGAAATGAGCCAAAGCAGTCGTCGTATCACCTGTCAGCAGTGCAGCGCTGATGGGCATGGAAGTGATGCGGATTTTTGTAGGAGGTGCGGAGCCAAACTCGCCTGAGATTCCTACATATTGCACAATTCATCTGATTGTCAATTTTTTTGGTTTGATTAAATTGATGACATTCTATGGATGAAGGCAGCACTGTTTTTGTCCGAAATTGCTACCATGAAAAAGGTTTACTTCATCTTGCTTTCATTCTTATCCTGGGGTGTCTCTCATAAGGTATCGGCTCAACTTCCGTCCATCAATAAAACAGATTTTGATTCACTGCGATATGCCCAATACCGCTACTCAAGTTCTATCGTTGCATTGGAAACAATTGATACTGCTGCTGATTGGCAATTCAATAGGCTGAGCAACGAGGGTTACATGACCACCTGGAGTGGCGAGTTTATTGCTTCTCAAAACAGTCCCGGCTTCCTGCGATTTCCAAATGCTCATGAGGTTTTTTCAAGCGCGGCAGGTTTAAATGTTTATTACAATTTGAATGATAACGGGGTTTACGAAATAGGACGCTGGTACAATGGCAACTATATGGATTTCAAAGGGGAGCCATTGAAAGTTTTGCAATTTCCTTTTGAAGAAGGAGACAGTTTTTTACATACGTCGCACGGTTCAGGTAAATGGCTGTCAGAAGGTGATACTTTCATTGTGCAAATGAAACAGAAGTACCTCCGAAGCTCAGATCTCTATTTGCCTGATCACCTTTTTGAAGATGCCATTCTCACCAAAAGAGAAGTTCAGTTTTTTGATAGTTCTTTCACTGATAGCTTTTGGACCCGTTCAAATGAGGAATATTGGGTTTGGTATGCATCGGATGGAACCAATAATGGTTTCAACGGCGTTTTGATCATGGCCAGACTCACCAACTGGAATTCGGATGCGGATACCAGCCGTGGTGGAATGATCATTTTTTATTCTGACCCGAAGCCGAACAGCATCTTGGAAAGTACAGCTTATGACATGATGGTTCACCCACAACCTGCTTCCGAACAGTTTTATATTGAATTCAATCCAGGGGAGCCCATTCGTGAAGTTCAACGTTTTAATGTTGGTTCAGGAATCACTTCCCTGGATTTTAGACTTTCTGGAAATCAATGCCAAATCGATTGCTCTCATTGGTCGAATGGAATGTATGTAATCATTCTAAGCACCGAAAGCGGTCGGCAATACGTCAAGAAAGTTCTTGTACAGAATTAGTGGGCGTGACCACCTGGACCATGAACATGACCATGGTCGAGCTCGTCTGAGGTGGCTTCGCGAACGTCTTTCACCTCTACATCAAAGTGAAGGGTGGCTCCAGCCAATGGGTGGTTGGCATCTACGGTTACATTGCTATCGCTTACAGCAGTTACCACCACGTTGTATTGATTATCTCCGTTGTTGGCAGTGAATTGCATGCCAGGTTTTACTTCTTGTCCTCCGAAGGCTTCAAGTGGCACTTGTTGAATTAGCTCCTCATTTTTAATGCCATATGCTTTTTCAGGAGCGATGCTCACATTCAAAACATCTCCGGCAGCTTTTCCTTCAAGTTCTTCTTCTAATCCAGGAATTAGGTTGCCAATTCCCTGTATGTAATAGAGTGGTTGCCCATCTTTGCTTTGATCGAGAATTACGCCTGCATCGTCTTTTAATACGTAGTTGATGCCTACTACTTTGTGCTTGTTAATTTGCATAAAAAAATTTTAGCGAAGGTAAACATTATTTGCCGTAAGGCCTGAGCAGCGCATGGCCGCATGGCCTACCAATGCTCAAAACCCTTTTCCCCGAACAATCTTGGCAGCAGAAGGTTGCGCCTTTGGCATGATTACCAAATCATTGATATTGACATGCTCCGGTCTACCGAGTATCCAAACCACACATTCGGCAATGTCTTCAGCAAGCAATGAATCAAAACCCTCGTACACTTGTATTGCACGTTCTACATCTCCTTTGAAGCGAACAATTGAGAACTCAGTATCGACGGCACCGGGATGGATTGCACTTACCTTGATGCCATGATCGGCCAATTCGAGTCTCATCGACTTGCTCAAGGCATCGACCATATGTTTGGTTCCGCAGTAAACATTCCCTTTGTCGTATACTTCTTTCCCGGCAATGGAACCAATATTGATCACATGTCCGCTTTGTCGAGATATCATGGCTGGTAGCAGTTCTCGACTCATGTATAGCAAGCCTTTAACATTGGTGTCGATCATTTGTTCCCAATCATCGACCGTGCCTTCTGCCAGAGCACTCAAACCTGCAGCCAACCCAGCGTTGTTAATCAACACATCTGGAATCAGATCTTGCTTCATTAATTGCATGCAGCCTTCTTGAACTTCCTTTCGATCTCTTATATCAAAATCAAGCAATGCCCTCACGAGATCAGGGCCGATCTCGTTGCGCAATGCCTCAAGCCTCCCTTTTCTTCGACCACACAAGATTAAATGATGTCCCATTTGAGCCAATTGTTTGGCACACTCACGCCCGATACCTGCAGTAGCACCAGTAATTAATACAAGCTGATTTTTCATTGTTTTTGAATTTCTGTTCGCAACAAATCTCTCAAATTCCTAAGATTTAATTAAAATTGGAGACATGTCAATTGATTTCGAAATAAACAACGCCGACAACCATCTGCAGCTGTTCGCATTAACAGATGCCATCACTGCAGAAAATTTGCAAGAAGCACTGGGCAAGCTTGAAGAAGATCTGAAAGATAATCCCTATCTGATATTCGATATGTCCGAGGTAATTCTGATTGAAAAAAAAGCCAAAGAGATGATTAATCATTTGGCCGAAGAATTGAGTGCTCATCGCGGACTAATGCTCATAGCCACTTTATCTGATAGCCTAAGAGAGGGCATTGGCGTTGAGGTGGTTCCAAGTTTGCAAGAAGCGATCGATCTCATTTTTATGGATCAATTGGAAAAAGAACTGGAGGAGGAACATTAATTGCAGGCAGCGCTCACCATATTGGGTTGCGGTTCTGCCACTCCTTTAAAGCACCGACATCATTCAGCACAGATACTAGATCTGGGAGGGTTCAAATTTTTGCTCGATTGTGGAGAGGGCACGCAATGGCAGTTGATCAGACACTCAATCAAGTATCAGAAAATAGATGCTATTTTCATCACACATCTTCATGGCGATCATTATCTTGGTTTGATGGGGCTATTGAACACCATGAGCCTCAATGGACGAAGCAAACCACTGGATGTGATTTCCCCCCCGGGCTTGAAGAGAATATTTCATCTACACATGGAATTGAGTGCGGCACACGATGATTTCCCCATACATTGGATTGAAACAGATACAGAAACATCTACACAAGTTTGGGGCAATCAACATGTGCAGGTGACCTCTCTGCCGCTAAAACATCGCATTGCTTGCAATGGGTACTTGTTTCAATACCGGGAGAAAATATTGCATCTGCAGCCTGAAAAATGCAAAGAACATGAGATTCCCCAAAAATATTATCACCAATTGGTTGCCGGCGAAGATATTCAGGATGCCAATTTAGGGACTTTGAGAAGTTCTGATTTTACAAGAGAAGAGGATCGGAATTTTAGTTATGCCTACGTTACGGATAGCCTCCCTCTACAAGAGGTGGTTCGCATGATTAAAGGTGTGGATGTTCTTTTCCATGAAGCAACATTCCTGAACAATTTAGCAGACAGAGCATTGCAAACCTATCACAGCACTGCCCTTCAAGCAGCTGGTATTGCGAAGAAGGCAGGAGTTAAAGTCTTGATAATCGGACATTTTTCTTCAAGATACCACCAATTGGAAGCACATTTAGCCGAGGCTCAAGTCATCTTCCCTGAAACTAAATTGGCAGAAGAGGGGGCTTTATTCGAGTTCAAGTACCATTGACATCCATTATGCACAATGCATTCATCGGCTTACATTGCACGCAGATGTTATGTTTGTGAAGAATGGCCGTTAAAAGGAAAAAATCAGATAAAAACGAGGCGGGTAATGCTTTTCGAAACAAAGGAGAATCCCCCAGCCGATCAGGGCGCAAGAAAGAATCCTCTCAATCCAAGCAATCACGCTCGGGTGTATTTGTGAACTTCATTTTGATGAGAACTGAGTCCAGTCGGCGTTTTTTCGGTGCACTTTTCCTGCTCTTTTCTGCCTACACTTTTTTATCCTTCACCTCCTTTTTTTTCAGTTGGAAAGAAGATGCAAGTTTGGTTGGAATGCCCTTTCAAGATTGGATCAATTCTGAGCCCGGAACGGCTAGGAACTGGATGGGAATGATAGGGGCAAAAACCGCTCTTTTTTTCATGTACAAAGGCATTGGTCTTGCAGCACTGGTGATTCCTGTCTTTTTCTTTCGTTTGGGGCTGAAATACTTTCTTTCAAGAGACTTTAACATACAACTTTTCATAGCACGAACCCTCCCACTGGTTTTTTTGGTGCCCTTTTCACTGGCATTGCCTTTTGGTCAGTTTTTACCTGTTCTTGCAGGAGGCCTTGGCATCGAGTGGCTGGAGTTATTCAGAGCGCTCATTGGTTGGATCGGTTCACTCATCCTTGCATTAACCGGTATTTTTCTATATCTACTTCTGGCATATGGCCTTAACTTGTACGAAGTATTCAGGAATCGAGTGTTCAAATCAAACAAAAATCCGTTATCAGATAATGCTGGAGTTGAAACGGATGATGATTCTGTAAAGACTGAAACACTGTTTGAGAAAGATAACATAGAATTGGATGAAGAGGAGCAGGAAGAAGATGAAATAAGCGCCGATGATCTGGTGCTTGAAATTCGCGATACCAATGAAGAAAGCGAAGAGACCGTTGAATTGGAAAACATAGAAACCGATCAAGAATCAGATTTGGAACTGCAAATTGAAGTGCCAAAAGAAGATGAAGAAGCAGATGTGGAGACTACAAGAATGGGCATTGATACAGTTTACGACCCAACCCTCGACTTATCCACTTATCGCTTTCCTGAACTTGATTTTCTCAAAGATTACGGTGAAAATAATCGCTCAGAAGTAAGTGCTGAGGAACTTGAGCGAAGCAAAAAACTCATTGTAGATACCCTCAAAAACTACAAAATTGAAATTGATCAGATCAGGGCCACCATTGGCCCTACGGTAACCCTATTTGAAATCGTACCTGCTCCAGGCGTTAAAATCTCAAAGATTCGAAACCTCGAAGATGATATTGCCCTAAGCTTGGCTGCTCTTGGCATACGAATCATTGCACCCATTCCCGGAAAAGGAACCATTGGGATTGAAGTGCCGAATAAGAAACGCGAGGTGGTGAGTATGCGAACGGTCATCAAGAGCAAGGCCTATCAGGAGAGCAAATTTGATTTGCCCGTTTGTCTGGGAAAGAGCATCAGCAATGAGGTTTTTGTTGCAGATTTGGCGCGAATGCCTCACTTGTTAATGGCAGGTGCCACCGGACAAGGTAAGTCCGTAGGTTTGAATGCACTCATTGTATCTCTACTTTACAAGAAGCATCCTTCAGAACTGAAGTTTGTATTGGTAGATCCTAAAAAAGTGGAGCTAACACTCTACAACGCCTTGGAAAGACATTATCTGGCAAAACTACCGGGTGAAGCAGATGCAATCATTACTGATAATAAGCAGGTAATCCATACCCTCAATTCTTTAACGGTTGAAATGGACAACCGCTATGCACTCTTGCAAGCCGCACTGGTTCGAAACATCAGTGAATACAATCAAAAGTTCATCAAGCGGAAGTTGAATCCCAATGAAGGCCACCGCTTCCTTCCCTTCATTGTTGTAATCATTGATGAGGTTGCCGATTTGATCATGACAGCCGGTAAAGAGGTGGAGCATCCCATAGGCCGCCTAGCCCAGCTTGCCAGAGCCATTGGTATCCACCTTGTTTTAGCAACACAGAGACCCTCTGTCAATATCATTACAGGAACCATTAAAGCCAATTTCCCGGCGAGGGTGGCATTCAGGGTTACATCAAAAGTAGATTCACGCACCATACTTGATGCCAGCGGTGCCGACCAGCTCATTGGCAAAGGGGATTTACTCTATTCAGATGGCAGCAATATTCTCCGATTGCAATGTCCTTTTGTAGATACGCCGGAAGTGGAAGAAATTACCCAATATATAGGCAATCAAAAGGGATATGGCTCTGCGTATTTATTGCCTGAAGTGGATGATCCTTCAGGTGAAAGCGGTAACGAAGAATTCGATCCAGATGACCGTGACCAGCTCTTTGAAGATGCTGCCCGTTTGGTGGTACTAACTCAACAAGGTTCAACTTCACTATTGCAGAGGAAACTGAAAATTGGTTATAACCGGGCAGGGCGATTGATAGATCAGCTTGAACACGCTAATATTGTAGGCCCATTTGAAGGCAGCAAAGCCAGAGAAGTACTCATTCGAGATGAAATGAGTTTGGAACAGTATTTGAACAACTTGTAACCAATGAATAGAAAAGCAATCACACGCACGATACTACCAATGTTGATAGGCTTGTTTACCATGGTAAACCTGTCATATGTTGAAGCGCAGGATCAAAAAGCGAACAACATACTCAATGGAGTAAGCAAAACGTACAAGTCCTATAAAACAATCAAGGCAGGGTTCAAAGTTACCATTGAAAACAGTCAGGATAAATCCAAAAGTTCGCAAAGCGGAACCCTTTTTCTTAAGGGCAAAAAATTCAGGGTAAATTTAGCAGGACAAGAAATTTATTGCGACGGAAAAACCATGTGGACCTACCTCAGGGATGTAAATGAAGTTCAAATTTCTAACTACGACCCGGATAAAGAGGAGATCAATCCCAGTGAAATATTCACCATCTACCAAAAAGGGTTCATCTATCGTTACATGGGTGAAACCACAAAAGGCGGCAAGGTGTACCAGCAGATTGAACTGACACCAAAAGATAAAAACAAACCTTACTTTAAGGTGAAACTATCAGTAGATAAGGTTGCAAAGAAAATCGGCGAAATGACCATTCTCAATAAAAATGGAGTCAATGCGACCTACGAGATTCTGAATTTCGATCCAAACATCAACATCAATGACACCTATTTCCGTTTTGACAAAAAGGATAAACCAGGAGTTATTGAGATAGATTTGCAGTAATTGAGAAATCGCATTTATTTTCTGCTATTTGCAATCCTGCTCTCAACTTCATGCAATTGCAGAAAGATGGCCAATAAGGCCCCGGAGCGAACTTTTATTTCCATTGAACGAACTGCTTGCTTTGGCACATGTCCAATTGATGTGTACACCTTATACCTTAATGGTCATCAGCGTTATGAAGGGCGAAAGTTCACTGATTTAACGGGAGAGTTTACTGCCAATATTACAGCACAGAAGAGTTGTAAACTATTCAAGGAATTTGGTAAGATGGAATGGCAGCGTTACGATTCTGTTTACCGCAGCCTATACAGTGATTTGCCAACCACTATTATACGATATCAGCAAGGATCACAGCAAATAAGCATTGAACTGGGAGGAGAGCAACCCGATGCACTCGACTCCTTGGTGGCCAAATTGTCTGCATTGAGAGATGCACAAATCTGGAAAGCTACCACCATTCAGTGATGGGTACATGGATTCTTCGGAAAAAGCCAATGATTCATCTGATAGTTTTTTGATAGGCATGGCTATAACTTTTGTGGCATTATTTTCGTTATAAGCAGTGTATGATTAAAAAGAAAATCCACCGAAACAGACGAACCTTCCTGATCGTGGGCTTTCTCTTGTTGGCGAATTTTTCAACAATTCTTTTGCTGCAGAAGCAAACAACAAGTACACGATTAGAAGCTAAGAGCCTTCAGCTACAAGAAATTGAATATGTTGAAGAGGGCCTGCAAATAATTAATTGGAGTTATGCATTGCTTAGGTATTTTAAAGGCAATTCTCCCAACACCTGAGCTCTCAATCCTACATCATCGACCGCTTCCAAAACACCATTCGAAAGGCAATTGAATGGCGAATTCACCACTTCTTTTTTTGGTTCGCCTATTTGCTTTTTTGGGTTTACATCTATCGGCCAGGGCTTAATTACCGCGACATATGGATTAACTCCATTCTAATGGTTGCCATACATGCCGGCATAAGTTATTTCAATAACTACTTCTTGTTTCCAGAACTTCTGCGCAAGCGACAGTATTTTGGCTACATCCTATCCCTTGTTCTTTCGCTTTTTCTTGGCTCTTTTTTCATAGCATTGATACTCCTGCAGCTCGATACCATAGCAGTTGAAGAAAAAGCACAACTATGGAGCTTTGGCTTCATATTGAATAACTTGATTGCTGTTACCACAACAGTTGCGGTTAGCATGTCGCTCAAATTGATCAAGCAATGGTATGAGCGCGAGCGACAAAATGTTCGCTTGGTTAAATTACAAACCGAAACAGAGCTCAAATACCTTAAATCTCAAATCAACCCACACTTCTTGTTCAATACCCTAAACACCATTTATGCGCTGGCCATTAAAAAGTCAGACCAAACACCGGAGGTGGTTCTTAAATTGAGTGAAATTTTGCGTTATCTGCTTTATGAGGGGGGAGAACCCATGGTACCTCTATCAAAGGAACTCAATTATGTAAAAAACTACCTAGAGTTAGAAAAAATTAGGTACAGCAATAGGGTGCAGATTGATTTTGAATGCAAGGGGGATATTTCAAAGCACAAAATAGCACCAATGTTGCTACTTACGTTTCTTGAAAATAGTTTCAAGCATGGAGTTCAGACCACCGCGGGTAAAAGTTTTGTTAGCATTTTGGTTGAGAGCAAACAGCATGAGATTAACATCAGCATTATGAACTCAAATCAAAAGAGCGCTCACCCTG
>CAZYJD010000051.1:0-13967 GCA_964647785.1 uncultured Chitinophagaceae bacterium | reverse complement strand
AATCGATGAGGTTTCCACTTCTGTAAAGCGCCAGGAGCGGAATGGCCACAAAACGGATGAAAATGAATGCACTGAAGCCGAGGAAACTAAAAAATAAAATGCTTCTGACCGAACTGCTGAATTCACCAAAATACTCCAATCCCGCAGCGATGAGAAATGCACTCACTGCACCCGCCGTGAAAAAAATGAGGCCCCTCAACAACCTGTTGTAGTAGAACCTCTTGATAAACTCATCAAGCTTATTTAGCAATTCACCTGAACCACCCTCTTGTTTTAGCTTATGTTCTTTCATCGGATATTCCCTTCTCTAGTTCTCTGCACTTCTATGGCTTGTTGATAGTCAACAATTGTACCGTCAATCCGCCCTACAATGAATGCATCTTTTAGACCGAGTCTTTTCATATCGTTTTCAAACAACAAAGCTTTCTTAAAGGAACGAAATCGCCCTAAAAGGAGTTTCGTCTTTCCGTCATGTTTTTCTTGGCGTATCGCGGCCAGCTCCTCCTGATATTGATCCAGTTTAAAATCTGTGAAGGAGCCGATCTGTACTTCGTAAAACACGCCATCCCTTTCTTCTAAGAGGCTATTTTCTACCAGTAAGTCATTGTCTTTCTGCAGCCCTTCATTGAGTTGTGTTAGGCTGTCTACTTTACTCGATAAGACGATCAACGCATTGTACATCGAATCATAAGACGCTCCGCCTGTTGAATTTACTTGCGTGCTACGATGCGTACGGGTGTGCAAAAAGGCGATATAGCCGAGGCTTGTCAGAAATAAAACAATAAGTAAAATCAACGCCCCCGGCTTCCGGGAAGCTGCCTTGACTTGTTCTTCGCTTTCCCGCCTTTCGATATCTCCGTCTATGACAAACTTGGTGCCTTGGTCGCTCATTTTGCTGATTTTGAAACTGCCATTACATGCTCCCTCTGAATTTGCATTATCTTTGCTTGTGTAGTAATGATGAGAACAGCAACAGTATTAATCGTTTTTTTGGTGGCAACTGCATTTGCGCCTAAAGCCACAAAAATAGATGAAAAACTCGTTTGGCTTGACTTCAATGAAGGCATGGCCAAAGCCCGGAAAGAAAACAAAATTGCATTGATTGATGCCTACACCGACTGGTGTGGCTGGTGTAAGGTGATGGATAAAAATACCTTTTCCAATGCCGAAATTATGCAGATGATCGAAAAAGATTTTGTACCCATCAAGTTCAATCCCGAAAAGCCCGGTAAGTATTTGGTTGGATCCGATACCCTTAATGGGCGACAATTATTAGGCGCCATTAGTGGAGGCAAACACAGTGGGTATCCAACCATTTATTTCTACATCCCTGAGAAAAACACCATGTTGCAGCAAGCCGGGTATCAAGCGCCAGAGCAATTTAAATCGGTGTTGACCAAAATTCTTGCACAGAAGTAATTGCCCGCTTGGGAAGAAATAGACATTTCGGTAAGATCATTCCAGCGCTTGAGGTTGTTTCGGCCTCTGCCGAAGGATATGCAGTGGCGCGCCATGAAGGACGAGTCATTTTTGTGAAAGGTGCTGTGCCCGGAGATGTAGTTGATGTGCGTATCAACGGGAAAAAGAAAAAATTCCTCATGGCAGAGGTGCTCAAAATGCTGAAGCCATCGGAAAAACGCGTTGAACCCGTATGTGAGCATTTCGGATTGTGCGGTGGCTGTAAATGGCAGCACATGGACTATGCCTGGCAACTGCATTTCAAGCAACAGCAGGTGGTTGATTCAATGGAACGGATAGGAGGGCTTTCTGGTTTCGAGTTGTTACCCATTCTCGGATCGGAACAAAAATTTTCCTACCGAAACAAAATGGATTATGCCTTTTCTCATCAGCGATGGCTGACCGAAAAGGACATGGAAAATGGTCCGGTAGAAGGCAATCTTCAGGCGCTGGGTTTTCATGTGCCCGGCCGTTTCGATAAAGTTCTGCAAGTGGCCGAATGCCATCTCATGCATCCTCTGCATAATGAAATCAGAAATGCCATTTTCAATCATGCCATGGAAAAGGGCCTTGGTTTTTATCACCTCAAAGAACAACACGGGCTCTTGCGCAATCTCATTCTCAGAAATTCATCTTCAGGAGAGTGGATGCTTATTCTTATCTACAGCGGTGACGGAAGGGAACAAGTGATCGATTTACTGGAGCTTATTTGTACACAATACCCTATGCTAACTGCTGTTTTCCTCGGCAGGAATGACAAGGCAAACGATGCCATTTACGACCTGGAGCTTGAATTGTTTAAGGGACAACCCTATATCACCGAAGAAATTGAGGGGCTGCAATTCAGGGTGCAACCTAAATCGTTCTTTCAAACCAATCCGAAACAAGCCCAACTGTTGTACCGTCAGGCCATGGAGATGGCCGATCTCAATGGCCACGAGCGGGTGTATGATTTGTATTGCGGTACAGGTACGATTAGTTTGTATGCCAGCCGACAGTGCAAAGAAGTGATTGGCATTGAAAGTGTTCCTCAGGCCATAGAGGATGCAGAGCGCAATGCAACGCATAACAACATAGACAATTGCAAATTTTTTGTGGGTGACATGAGAGATGTGCTCACCTCGGAGTTTTTTAACCAGCATGGCAAGCCTGATGTTATGATAACAGATCCTCCGCGTGCCGGGATGCACCCAAAGGTGGTAGAGCGTCTAAGAGATTCAGACTGCCCGAAAATTGTATATGTTAGCTGCAATCCGGCTACACAAGCGCGCGACCTCGCTGTGCTTTGCGAGAAATACGTTTTGAAAGCCATAAGGCCAGTAGATATGTTCCCTCATACCCACCACGTGGAAAACGTAGCCCTGTTGGTTAAAAAAGATGGATAATTTCGTTTACTAGGGAATAAAATTCACCCAAAGCGCATCTCTTACAATGAAAGCTCATTGGAAGACCATGAACTCATACAACTAACCCTTGCTGGCAATATGCCGGCTTTCGAGCAGATTGTAAACCGCTATCGCCGAATGGTGGCAGCCTTGGTTAAGGGAATGATCTCCGATAGTGCGCGCGCTGAAGAAATTGGTCAGGATGTGTTCTTGAAATTGTATAACAGTCTCGGAAATTTCAGGCAAGAAGCAAAGCTTTCCACCTATTTGCAAAAAATTGCCATGAATGAATGCCGCTCTGAGTTGAGAAGATACAAAATGGGGAAATGGAAAATGTATCGGCAACAAAGAGAGTTGGATGCGGAAGACCTGAAATGGTCGGGCCCCCAGTATGATTTTGAAAGGCGAGAGATCATAACCAAATTGCTCAATGGGCTTCCGGTAAAATTACGCGAAGTCGTGGTGTTGCATTTGGTACAAGGGAACAATACCCGTGAAACTGCTGAAGTGCTCAATTTGCCCGAGGGTACGGTTTTGTCGAGAATGTCACGAGCTAGAAATTTGATGAAAGAACAAATGAAGAACTTATGAACTTAAATAAAGATGTAGACAAACTCTTTGCCTCAGCTCATTACGATTTTGGTGAGGGATTTACTTCAACATTGATGAAGCAATTGTCTGAACAAAAATACGAGGCAAGGATATGGGATTTGAGCTCGATATGGATGGTGAGAGCAGTGGCGGCCGCCGTATTGTTTTTTGGCGTATACGCAGCATGGCAGTATCAACAGGGTTCAGCTGATGCATTGCTCGGTACGGAAGACCTGAGTTTTTACGATTGGACACTATTGGAAGAATTGCAATGAAAAGAAAAGTATTCCTCACCGTTGGTTTAAGTATTTTAATGGGTTTTCTGTTGGGCTTTTTGGTATCGGGTATGCTTACGCGACATAGGCTCGATCGTATGCGCCGTATGCAACATCCGGAATACTTCAGAGAGCAACTCTTTCAAACCTTAAAACCCAATGAGCAACAAGCCGAAAGAATGGACAGCTTGCTGATAGAGCATCTGAGCAAGGCAAGGCATAGCCGACTTGCTGCTCGTAGAGATATGCGTAAACAGTACGAGAGCTTATACCAGTCTATGGATGCATTGCTCGATGAAGGTCAAAGGAAAAAATTAAGGCAAATGAGAAAGACCTTTAGGATGAGGGAAAATCCACCACCCCCTCCACCACCGCGATAGATGTGCTGATTTATCCGATGAATAAACGAATGATCAGGAAGTTTTGATCGTCTAATAAGGAAAGTATGTTTAACCCTAAAAAGCTGAGTAAATGAAAACACAGAAAATGATCACGACCTTTTTTGCAGTGCTAATTACTGCCGGTGCTTCTGGCCAGGAGCAGTACAGACAGCATATGAGAATGCATCAATTTGACTCGTCCTTGCAATTAACTGCTGAACAAAAACAGGAAATGAAAGCCATCCATGAGAGCTATCAGGTGAAGCAATTGGAACTTCAGGCACAAAAAAGGCAGCTGAGAAAAGAGGAGATGCAGGAAGTACGCAAAGTACTCACCCCCGAGCAAAGAAAACAATTCCGCGATATGCGTTCGGAACAAACCCGGGAACGCAATAGAAGACATGATGAAGTCGGTACCTATCGAAAAGAGAAAATTGAACCAGTTCTGAAATCGTATCGCTTGAAACTTGAATTGGAGCTGAGTGAAGATGAAAAAACCAACATTCAAAAGGCGCGAGAAATTCAAGCGGAACTTAGAGAAGGTAGAAAAGCCGCATTGAAAGAACACTCCGAGGTTGATGGGAAGCAACGTTTGGCTATGAAGGACAAGAGAAATGAAATGATCAATCTTTTGAGGCCGGTCATTCAATCACATGCCGAATTTCTTGAAAACATGAGAACAGAATTATCCGATGAACGCGAGCAGTGGGAAACTGATTTACGCGAGAAACAAGGAGCGCAAAAAAGAGATCGTGGCCGCACTCCACATTCCGATGCTGGGCGCGGAGCAAAGGTGGCGCATTTTCTTTTGATGGAAGTTTAAAGTTTGTTGTAGCTCTGCATGTAGAGCCAAGTTATTCTGCTCCTGTTGCATTTGAAGCAAGGCGGTGAAAATCCTCTGAAACAGAGCGAATGTGCAAGTCTCTCTGAGGAAATGGAATTTGTATGCCGTGTTTACGGAATGCTGCATCGATGAGAAAACGCAGGTCACTTTTCACATCTTCAATCCGAAACATATACTTGCTCCAGAATAGCAATTCAAAATCAAGGGAAGAGTTTCCGAAGTCGACAAATCTGCAAATGGGCTTCGGGCTTTTCCTTATTTCTGGATGTTTTGAGGCGCAATCGATCAAAAGTTTTTTTACAAGTTCAACATCTGAACCATAAGCTACGCCAACTTTCACGCGAAAACGGGTGATGCTTTTAGCCGTTGTCCAATTGATGACTTTCTCGGAGATGATCATGCTATTGGGAATGATCATGTAAATGCCATCTCTGGTTTCAATTTGAGAGGTACGGATTCCAATTTCCTGCACCCTTGCCACGATGCCATCCACTTCAATGATATCATCCACATGGATGGAACGGCCCATTAAAATAATGAAGCCTGAAATGATATCATTGGCAAGCTGTTGAATACCAAAACCTACCCCAACCAAAAGTGCAGCCGAACCGGCTAATAAGATGGATAGCCGAACATGCAGAACTTCTAGCATCAATACAATGGCAATGACATACAGGAAATATTTACTCAATTGATGAACGGCGTATTCCTGACCCGTATTGATCCGGTTTTTTTGACGGGCAATTCTCAATATGCGCTTGAGGTAGCGAACAACTAAAAGCGTAATCAAGAAGATAAGCAATGCCGAGATGATATCAAGAACAAGAATGTCTTGTTCCCTGATTCTTAAAAGACGGGTGTGCAGTAATTCTTCGAAATCCATCAATTATTCAGGTACTCTTTCCTGGTAACCAGGGCAAAGTAATCATTATCCAATGGAAGATAGCCCTGTTCATAACAGAAAAAATACGTTTGCCCTTTTCTAGTCACGTAGGTATGGGTGAAATAACTGAATTCAAATCCCTTATCAGAAAGGTGCCTTCGGTGCACCCGAGCTTTGTCTTGTCTGGGATTAAGCTGACTCAAAATGCGCCTGTTCTTGCGCAATGAATAATTGATGCGCTTCATGTAACAGTTCACATCTCTGTTTCGCTCATTGTAGTAAGTGCTGCGACATCCATCATCACAGAACTTTTTGTCAGATCTTCCGCGAATTTGATTTCCGCAATGTAAGCAGTTGTTCATATGCTAATGTTTTAAAACCCGGCCGATGTATTGTCGGCTACCATGGTTCAAAATTAGCGTGTAGATGCCCGGAGAAACATCGTTCAACGAAAGAGTAATCAAGGGCTTAAAGGCCGTATTTGTGATTTTTACGACTCTTCCTTGTTGATCTGCAAGAATCGCTTCTACTGGCCCTTTTTCTTGTGAAATCAGCTGAACTTTCAACTGATCGTGCGCTGGGTTGGGCCAAATTCGCAAATTGTTCTGCCCTTTCTCCTCAATTCCTGCGGGATCACCCAGTTGAATGCTTATGCTGCTATCATCTTCGCCACAGGCATTTATTGCTTTCAATGTGATGGTATAATTTCCATTCTGGCTGTAAGTATGCGCCGGATCTTTGTCTGTAGAGTTGTTGCCATCTCCAAAGTCCCAGAGGTAGCTATTGGCGAATTGCGACTGGTTCTGAAACGTAAAATATCGATTGCTTTGATTCAAACCAAAGGATGCTACCGGTAATGGATTCACCTCCACATCAATCGAGTCTTCGTTGCTGCACCCATTTGATGAAATAGCGGCCACAAAGTAGCGCGTACTTTGTTTGGGGCTGATGTTAATCGCATTGCCAGTACTTTGGTTAGACCATTTGAATTGCGCTGCATTATTCGATTGCACCTTGAGCATTGCTGATTGCCCTTCACAAATGCTGGTATCATTGCTCACCATGATATCGGGTATTGCTTCTACATCAATGGTTACGGTATCGCTCCAGCTACAACCATTCAAGTTAAAGGTGAGCGGGTAATCGCGCTTGAACACCCCTCTTACCAGATAATTATTGCTATCGGGGCCTCGTTCCCATTGCAGATCTACCGGAACAGCGCTTTTGAATTGAAGTAAAACGTACTCACCAAAACATACCAGGGTGTCAGGACTGAGGCTGTAACTTGGTTGAGCAGTTATTTGTGGGCTCACACTGGTTGATGCACTGCAACCAATGCTGTCATAGGCCGTTAGAACAACAGAATAACCGAACCTTGGCATCCAAACAAACTGATTGCCGGTCCCAGCGCCTCCGTTCCAGTCGTAGCGCTGACCTCCACTTGCCTGATAGGTCACCGGAACCCCTTCACATAATATGGTATCTCCGCTAATTTCAGGTTTGGGTAAGGAGGTGGAAACGCGCACAGCAAACAAGGCTTTACAACCATTGCTGGAATCAACCTCTACCTGAAAATTACTGTTGTTATTAACCTGCACCGTCCAGTCTGAATTTGCCGGTCCTTTGATCCATTGGTAAGTGTTGTTGGTCTGCACACGCAGTTTGGCATTGCTTCCTTTGCAAACCAAGGTGTCGGGACTTATGACCGCGCTTGGAGCCTTTTTAACATGGATGGACTTTGTTTGTTGTGCGCTGAAACCACATTGATCAATGACTTCAACCCTATAAAGGGTCGATTGAAATGGCTTGGCACTTGTTCTTTTATTTGAAGGACTACCAAGGCCTGCTGTGGGAGACCATTGGTAGAAACTGCCGTTTGCAGTTACGGCTTCTAGAATGGTTTCTTCACCGGCACACAAGGTATCTGCTCCAGTTATTTGGATGGTCGGATATCGAACTGCTCCAAAGTTTGCCCGAATAAGTAGGTTGGCAAAAAAATTGGCAGTTTCAAGTCCGGTCCAGGCGGTTCCGGCCCCATAAAAAGCCATGCCTGAATCATGGTATGCTGTGGTGTATCCAAGAGACATATTGCTGTTGTTAACGAGTTGCTCAACAGCAAGGAAATAATCATTTCCTCCGCTTAGAACCTGGTCACAATTGAAGCGCAGGGTGTACCATGCAGGTTGATTGCTAACCCTTATGGTTTGCGTACTTGCCACGAGATTTCCGGGCGTGCTGTTGAAGCGATAAAGGTTAACTCTTACCGAATCATTGTTATTTGGCCCATTCAAAAAGATGCTAACTGAGCTGAGCGTATCAGTTTGTTTGATTCTGAATGCTTGCCCTACTTCGCCGACACCGGTATTAAAGCCGATTCCGCCGGATGCCACCCCGTCTTCTTTTGCATAAATCGAGTCGTTTAAGCCGGTTTGAATGAGCAGGCTGTCGTTAGATGGGAAAGAATCTGCCTCATTGATTGAACAATAGAAATGCAGACGCTCATCTCCCTGACCGGGCTTAAAGGCAGGGCTCAAAGTGCTGCCAATGCTTTTGGATGGATCCAGAGACCCCAGACGTGCAATGCCATTATACGACGAACCTGCCACACGAACCTCTGTGCCGCTAATGGTTTGAATGCCGTCGTTATATACGAGAGCAGAAAAGCGAATGCTATCAGATTGTGAAAGGGGGAACAGAAGATAATTTCCCAACTCTCTTTTCACTTCGGTGAGCACGGCGTCGTATCTGGCGGGGCGGTAACTTTCTACTTTAAAGTCATCAATGGCCATGTCGGTGGCAAAGGAACTGCCCATCACTCCCCGGATTCTGAATTGTACCGTATCACCGCTGTAAATCCCCAAATTAACTTCCGCCACATGCCAGTTGGTATCCGCAGTTCCCGATCGACTCCAAAAACTATTTCGCCAACTGCTGCCATCCCATACATCAAGATGCAGGCCTCCCATACCACCACCAAACATATGCCAGGCAAACTTCACCCGGTAATAGCCTTTACTGAAATCAAACATGGGGCTCAATAAATTGATGGTGGAATTGATGCAACCTGTTGCCGAAGTGCCTTCGGTGTATAAATAGACGCCTCGGGTGGTTCCCGGATTGTAATCCGTGCCTACCCCAACTCCACTGGTGCTTAGTGTGGCTCCTGGGCCTGTGCCAATAGAAACAGTGCCTGCTGTATCAGCCCGCCAGTCTCCATTATCGTTAGGGTCCTGATACCAGCCGGCATCGGCATCGCCTTTGATGGAGGTGTCACAACTACTGCTGGTTTGCAGTAAAGTAAAGCCCTCAAAATTTTCGGTGTACGGAAAGCTTTGGATGGGTTGTTGAGCAAAAATGCCTATGCTCATCACCAAGGCAACAAAGGAGAAGTAGATTTTTTTCATAAGGAACCGGATTTAGATACACTAAATTAAAAAAAAAGATCAAATGCTACAGTTCCATGAAGTGAAATTAAGCGCTATACATATATGCAGTCGGCGAACAAACGGCATTGATCATTGAAATAAATAAATCAGTCACGTTGTGCTGGTCTCCTTGCTTTGCTGTTCTTATCTTGGCTGTGAGATATGACAGCGAGAATTAAATTTTGTGGTGCGGCCAGGACTGTTACCGGCAGCAGCCATCTGCTCACAACAGAAAGTGGATTTAAAATACTGCTTGATTGTGGTTTGTACCAAGGCACAGAAGAAGAAATGGATAACTTCAACCGCGAGTGGGGGGTCAATCCCGCTGAAATAGATGTGGTGATTTTATCTCATGCGCATATCGATCACAGTGGGCGAATACCTCGGCTGGTTAAAGATGGTTTCAGAGGCGATATCATATGCACCAGTGCAACCCGTGATTTGGCTGCTATCATGTTAATGGACAGTGCTTCCATACAGGAAAAGGATGCAGAATACATCAACCGCAAAAGGGAATCAAGAGGTCGCCCACCTGTGGAGCCTTTATACACGAAAAAGGATGCAACAAGGGCATTGGAGGCCTTTGTAGGAATTAGTTATCATCGCTGGTTCAGGCTCAATGATGAAGTTGATGTGCAATTCAGAGATGCAGGGCATATACTGGGAAGTGCCAGCGTTACACTGAGAATTCGAGAAAGGGGAGGCAAAGTTCTTACCCTTGGTTTTACAGGAGATATAGGACGACCTCAACGCCCCATTCTCAAAGATCCCGAGCCCATGGATGACTGTGATTATCTCATTTGTGAGTCGACCTATGGGGGGCGGGATCACCCTGATATGCCCGATGATGAGCGGCAATTGCTCAGTATCATTCAAGAAATTTGTGTGCAGAAGGACTCAAAATTGCTCATTCCAGCGTTCAGTGTGGGCAGGACACAGGAGATTGTATACATGCTCGATCGATTAGAGAGCAGCGGCCGTTTACCTAAAATTCCGGTTTATGTTGATAGTCCTTTGGCGGTGAACGCAACGGATATTTTTCTTATGCATCCCGAATGTTATGATGAAGAAATTCTGGAATACATGTCATCCAACAGCAACCCTTTTGGTTTCAATGGGCTCCATTATGTTCGTGAGGTTGAGCAAAGCATTGCCATCAATCAATTAAAAGGGCCTGCCATCATCATCAGTGCATCGGGTATGATGCAGGCTGGAAGAATCAGGCATCATATTCGAAATAATATCGAAGACCCCATGGCCGGCTTGCTAATTGTGGGTTATTGCGCCCCGGGAACACTTGGTGCTCGATTGCGAGATGGGGCAGAGCAAATCCATTTATTTGGTCAGGAATATCAGGTCAGGGCCAAGCTGTTTCAAATGGATAGTTTCAGTGCGCATGGAGATGAAGAGGAGATGCTGAACTTTTTGGAGAAACAGGACAAGGACAAGCTTAGGAAAATATTTCTTGTTCACGGGGAGGAAGAAAACCAAAAGGCATTTGGTGAAGCCTTGCTTGCAAAAGGTTTTCAAAAGGTCGAAAGACCCGTGTTGTTCCAGGAGTATAAACTAGAAAACTAAAAAGCAATGGAAGCAATGAACATTCCATCTTCAGATTGATGGTGGATTGTGTATTGGGTTTGGTCTTGCTGGTAATGACTCGAGTAGTATTGTTGAATCATCCAGGCAGCAATCAACACCATTGTCCGCCGGTGGCTCAATCTGAGAAGAGCAAAAATGACAGCAATTAATTGAAGGCCTGGTCTATTAAAGCCTGTTGTTCCTCCTGATGTACGTGAGCATAACCAGTGGCTGGCGTTGAACTGGATTTCCGGCAAATTTCCTTCAATGGTTTCGGCCAGTCGTAGCGCAACAAATGCATCCATGCCCCCATATTTTTAGGCTCTTCCTGCACCCAGCAGCATTCGGCTTTGCTGTACTTCTTGATCACTGCGGCAATTTGTTTTTCCGGCAGCGGGTAGAGCTGTTCGATGCGAATAATGGCGATGTCTTTGCGTTCATCCTGTTGCTGTCGCTCGAGCAATTCGTAATAAATTTTACCGGAACAGAATAGAATGCGTTTCACTTTTGCGGCATCGGCGTAGGTGTCATCAATTAACTCCATGAATCCTCCATTGCTAAAGTCTTCTATCGAACTTACACAAAGTGGATGGCGCAATAAACTCTTCGGAGACATCACGATCATAGGAACGCGAATATCACGTTTGAGCTGCCTTCTTAATGCGTGAAAGAAGTTGGCTGGGGTGGTGATATTTACCACCTGCATATTGTTGTTGGCACTCAGTTGTAGAAAGCGTTCAAGTCGGGCTGATGAATGTTCTGGTCCTTGTCCTTCATAGCCGTGTGGCAACAAAAGAGTGAGGCCATTGAATCTTTGCCATTTGGTTTCTCCGCTGCTGATGTATTGATCGATGATAACCTGCGCAACATTACAGAAGTCGCCAAATTGTGCTTCCCAAATGGTAAGACCATTGGGATTGGCCATGGCATAGCCGAACTCAAATCCCATCACAGCGTATTCCGATAAGAGGGAGTTGTAAATTTCAAAAGCCGCTTGCTGCGGTGCCACATTGCTCAGTGGAATGTATTCTTCTTCGGAGTCTTCCTTTTTTACCACAGCATGTCGGTGAGAGAACGTTCCCCTTTCGCAATCCTGACCGCTCATGCGAACAGGATGACCTTCTTGCAGCAGACTGGCATAGGCCATCAATTCGCCCATGGCCCAGTCGAACTCATCTTTTTCAATCATGGATCGACGATCTTCAAAGATTTTCGCCACTTTTTTAAAGGGCTTAAATCCATCCGGAAGACCGGTGATTTTCTCAGCCAGTTCTAATAACAGTTTTTTGCTGATGGCGGTTTTTGGAGACTTCTCAAAATCTTTGGCTTGTGCTTTTCGGATATGCGACCAAGTGTTTCTTGGGAGGTTATTGGTAACGATATTCCCTTCGTTCCTCACCATATTGAGTTTTTCCTGCAGCTCTGCTTTGAAGCTTTGCTCCAATTGGCGGGCAATATCCGCTTCTATTTTTCCGCCTTCTAGCAGTTTTTGTACATAGATTTCACGTGGATTAGGGTGTTTGGCAATGGCCTTGTACAACATGGGTTGTGTAAACCGAGGCTCATCACCTTCGTTATGTCCGTATTTGCGGTACCCCAAAATATCGATGAACACATCTGAGTTGAATTGTTGGCGATATTCTAAGGCCAATTGCATGGTGTAAACCAATGCCTCTACATCATCTCCATTGACATGAAACACCGGGCATTTGGTGGTTTTTGCCACGTCTGTGCAATAAATACTGCTTCTTCCATCCAGGTAATTGGTGGTGAAACCAACCTGATTATTGGTAACCACATGAATGCTTCCACCTACGCTGTAACCTTCCAGTGCTGCCATCTGAATGAGCTCGTAAACCACCCCTTGACCAGCAACAGAGGCATCGCCATGTATGATTACAGGCAATACGCAGTCGGGCTTATTCTCATATTTTCCATCCAGCTTTGCTCTCGCCAGCCCTACTGCTACAGGACCAACAGATTCCAAATGTGATGGGTTGGGGCAAAGCGTGAGGCGCACTTGTTTTTCATTGGATGCTTTCACGTTGCTGGAAAATCCCAGGTGATATTTTACATCTCCCTCAAATATGGCGTCTTTGTAAGCCTTGCCTTCAAACTCGCTGAAAATTTCTTCATAATTTTTCTGCATGATGTTGGCCAGCACGTTGAGGCGGCCACGATGTGCCATGCCAATCACCACTTCTTCCGTGCCATTTTCAGCACCATAGTTAATCAGGGCATCCAATGCCGGGATGAGGGTCTCTAAACCTTCAAGTGAAAAGCGTTTTTGACCCACATATTTGGTGTGAAGAAAGTTTTCAAAGACAACTGCCTGGTTCAGTTTATTGAGAATGACTTTCTTTTGATCAGATGAAAAATTCGGTTTGTTTCTGCGGCTTTCCATGCGGTTGCGCAGCCACTCTCTTTTCTCCGGATCGGGGATGTACATGTATTCTACCCCAATCGATTCGCAATACGTTTCTTGCAGAAGGGCAAGGATGTCTTTGAGTTTGCTTTTACCCAACCCTACTTCTATACCTGCATTGAATTCTTTTTCAAGATCGGCTTTCTGTAAGCCGTAATTTTCAAGATCCAATGTGGGGCGGTAGCTTCTCCTTTCTCGAACGGGGTTGGTGCGCGTGAAATAATGTCCTCTGGTGCGGTATCCGTTGTTGATGAGGTGAAAAACATTGTTTTCCTTCTCAAAATTTTCAGGCACACTTTGCGGAGCTTCAAGCCCCAGTTTGCCACTGGCCAGGTCAAATCCTTCAAAAAACTTCTGCCAACCATGGTCAACAGAAGCAGGATCATTTCGATACTTTTCATACAATTCCTCGATGGAATTGATTTCTGCATTGCTGAGGTAAGAATGTCCGATCATATACCGCGTTAAAAAAATGGAGGCAAAGGTAAGTGGATTCGCCCATACCCTTAACA
The DNA here is from genome assembly GCA_964647785.1 of uncultured Chitinophagaceae bacterium. Lineage (GTDB taxonomy): Bacteria > Bacteroidota > Bacteroidia > NS11-12g > UBA9320 > CAZYJD01. The sequence continues at coordinate 211 of CAZYJD010000051.1, read as the reverse complement.
ATCAAGTAACCTAAAGGCTTGCTTTCAATGAAATTTTATTGAACATGTTGTTTTATTCTGCATCCGTTTTATTTTTGCAGCCCAATTGCCCGATCGTCTAATTGGCAGGACAGCAGATTTTGGTTCTGTACGTCTAGGTTCGAGTCCTAGTCGGGCAACTCACTTCACAAAAGGAAGCGGTTTACCGCCACTTTTATGATAACTTTCCAAA
>CAZYJD010000050.1:0-14189 GCA_964647785.1 uncultured Chitinophagaceae bacterium | reverse complement strand
ACTTTTTTAATGGGGTCGATGTAGACATTGGCCTGCGGACAGTAAAGCCCGTTATCAGTAAAGATTAAGAGGTCTTTTTCTTTCAAAAGATCAGTGCTTAGGTTTAAATCTGCACATCAATCCCGGACCCTCGGTAAGGAAGTACAAATAGCCGTCCGGTCCTTGGCGTACACATCGAAAACGCGCAAAATCTTCCAAGAGCCTGGTTTCACTGATTACCTTATTTCCGCTGATTTCCAGCATGTTCAAATGTTTGCCAGCCAATGCACCCAAGAACAGGTTCCCTTTCCATTGAGGGATGCTATCGCTCATATAGAAATCCATTCCACAAGGGGCAATGGATGGAACCCAATACTTGATGGGAAGTACCGTTCCTTCAACAAAGGTATCGCTGCTTACGGGTGTGCCGTTGTAATTGATGCCGAAAGTGGCCAATGGCCAGCCGTAATTTTGTCCTTTTTCAATCAGATTGAGTTCATCACCGCCTTGAGGGCCATGCTCGTGAAGCCAAATTTCGCCGGTTTCAGGATGCAGAACCATTCCCTGCGGATTCCGATGGCCATACGACCAGATTTCGGGTTTCACCCCTTCTATGCCTATAAAAGGATTGTCGCCCGGTACACTTCCATCATCGTTCAGCCGGACCACTGTTCCTGCATGGTTGCTGTTATTTTGGGCGAGTGCCTGACTGCCCCGGTCACCAAAACACAGGTAAACATGATTCTCATCGTCGAATACCATGCGGTTTCCGAAATGCACCCCTGAACTGGATAGGGGTTCACTCTGAAAAAGTTTCTCAACGGATACAAGGGCATCACCATTCAATTGAGCCCTGAAAAGTGCCGTGCTGAATCCACTGCCTTCCTGTGCACTGGCACTGAAGTAGATCCAACCATTGGTGGCATATTCGGGGTGTAGCATTACATCCAGTAAACCGCCTTGTCCGGTGCTAACAATTGCAGGCATTCCACTCAGTTCTTTCGTGCTTCCATCGGGTTCGAGCAAGCTCATCTTGCCGTTTCGCTGGGTAAAAATGATGCGGTCATCCGGAAGAAAATCCATGCCCCAGGGATTGCTCAGTCCGCTTATCAGGGTGTCCATGCTCAGATCAACCGGAGCAGCAGGCAACGTCTCATTGATTATTTGTCCATTTTCATTTGAAGATTCATCTTCTTTGCACGAAGCATAAAACAGAACAAATACAGAAAATATTGCGGATATCTTCCGCAACGAAAACTTTCTCATGTACTGAAAACGCTAACAGAGCTGAAATGGTTTGATGGTTCATTTGTTAAACCGTACTTGGAAGGGAATAGGGAAATGTACATTTGTGGGCAATGGATCAGCAAACAGCATGGGGAATCTTAAAGGCAGGTCATTCGGTATTTTTAACCGGATCAGCGGGAGCGGGCAAAACCTGGCTGCTCAATCACTTGATACATGATTTGAGAAGGCGCAAAAAGAAAGTGGCTGTCACAGCAAGTACCGGAGTAGCTGCCACCCATCTCAATGGAATGACCATTCACAGTTTTACGGGAATGGGTCGGCATCTGTACATGGATGCCAAACAATTGAAGCGCCTGCTTGAGCGGCCCTACATCACCCGAAACATCAAAAGGGCAGAAGTGCTGATCATCGATGAGATTTCCATGTTGCATGCCAAACAACTGGATTTGGCAGAGCGCATCATATCTATGGTCAGAAGCCATTCCCTCGAGCCCTTTGGCGGGATGCAGGTGGTTTTTTGCGGCGATTTCTTTCAATTGCCTCCGGTGGGAGAAGCAGGAGAAATGGCGGAAGACAAGTTTGCTTTCAGATCTGAAGCATGGCAGCGTCTGGATCCTAAAATTTGCTATTTGAAGAGCCAACACCGGCAGTCGAAGCAGGATGCATTGGGCAGGATTCTGAATGAAATCAGAAACGGAGAAGTGAGCAGCGATGCTGTAGAAGCGCTGCGCGAAGCAAAGCAGGAGATCGGACGTGATGCCATTCGTCTTTACAGCCACAATTGGGATGTGGACCGATACAATCAATCGCGTTTAGAAGAGTTGAAGGAGCCTTCACGCTTTTTCCAGGCGGAACTCAAAGGGAATGAAAAACTGCTGGAAGGCATGAAAAAGAGTCTGCTTGTTCAGGAGCGGATAGAGCTGAAGAAGGGTGCCCGCGTTGTCATGCTCAAAAACAATTTTGAAGAAGGCTATGTCAATGGAAGTACAGGAACGGTTACTGGTTTTGAACCCGAAGAAGGATGGCCGGAAATCCGATTAGACAATGGTTCAGAGATCGTTGCCGAACCGGAAGATTGGAGCATGGAAGACGACAGCGGCAAGAAACTGGCTACCTTTACCCAATTGCCTCTAAGACTCGCATGGGCCATTACGGTGCACAAAAGCCAAGGCATGACCCTGGATGCCGCTGAGCTGGATTTGGGCAAGTGTTTTGAATGCGGACAGGGCTATGTGGCCCTGAGCAGGTTGAAAAGCATGGAGGGCTTGCATCTCAAAGCATTCAATGGTAAAGCCTTGGAGGTGGAGCCATTGGCGGCAGAAGCCGATGCTGTTTTTCAGGAGTTGAGTATGAAAAATGAAGATGATTTGGGGCATTTGCGTTCTGAAATCATTCCGGAGAAGAAAAGTGCAGTTTCCCGCAAATCGGAAAAAGCTCCGAAGAAAAATACCCAACAAATCACTGCAGAAATGTTGGAGCAGGGCCTTGATCTCAACACCATTTCGAAAGAAAGAGGGTTGAAGGTGGGAACCATCATTCAACACATTTCAGATTTATTGCGGCGAGAGGAATGCCCTCCGATTAACCACCTCAGGCCGGAAGAGGCATTGATCAGTGAAGTCAGGATGGCCATTGCAGCACTTTTGGAAGAAAAGACCCGTGAGGAGTTGTTCACTGAAGACGGACAATGGCGTCTCAGCCCGATTTTTCAGCAACTAAAGGGCAAAAGAAGCTATGATGAAATTCGTTTAGGAATGCTGTTCATGGGAAGGGAGAAGTAGGTGAATTTCCGATTTTTTGGATGCTGGAATTAAACCTTTTCACGCCATGAGCTTCTAATAAGCGCATTTACGATTCACCTTCCAACCCTTTCTGCCATTTCCATGCCGAGCGCATCATGTCTTCCAGGTTCATTTTGGCTTTCCAACCCAACTCTTGTTCGGCTTTGGTTGTATCGGCCCAAATTTGTTCCACATCACCGGGGCGTCGAGGACCGATGCGGTAGTTCAAGGAAAGATGATTTACGCGCTCAAAGGTCTGAACCACTTCCAAAACACTGTTCCCTTTTCCGGTACCGATGTTAAAGACTTCAAATTCCGGGTGCAGTCCTTGCAGGAAGTCCAAAGCTTTCACATGGGCTTCAGCCAGATCACATACGTGAATGTAGTCGCGGATGCAGGTGCCATCAGGGGTGTTGTAATCATCTCCATTGATGGTGAGTTGTTCCCTTATGCCTGCAGCAGTTTGGGTAATGTACGGCACCAAATTGTTCGGCACGCCCAGAGGCAACTCGCCAATTAAGGCGCTTTCGTGGGCGCCAACCGGATTGAAATAACGCAGGCTAACCACTTCTATGGAACCTGTTTGGCTTTCATCCCGGAGAATGTCTTCGCAAATGATCTTGGTGTTCCCATAAGGCGATGCAGCCTGAACCACTTTGTTCTGTTCTGTTACAGGAAGCTCTTTGGTGTCGCCATAGACCGTGCAGGAGGAAGAAAATACAATCTTGCTACACCGGGCTTCTTTCATGGCGTGCAGCAGACTGATCAGACCGCCCACATTGTTGTCGTAATATTCCAGCGGTTGTTCTACCGATTCGCCTACCGCTTTATGTGCTGCAAAGTGAATAACCGCCTCGGCCTTACTTTCTTTTAGAATTCGGGTGATATTTTTTTGATCCCGCACATCGATTTGCTCGAAGTGAAAGTTCCTGCCGCTTATTTGTTCGATGCGGTTCTTCACTTCTGCTCTCGAATTATTCAGATTGTCAACCACCCAAACATCAAAATCCCTGTTTAGCAGTTCGACCACGGTATGTGAGCCGATGAATCCAAGTCCTCCGGTAACCAGTACTGTTTTCATGAAATGCGCTTTACCTTGCCTTCTTTTAATTCGTATTTCTGTCCGCTTTCCGGGCATTCAGCCAATCCCTTTTCATCGAATTCGAGCCGATGGCCGTATTCGCTCATCCAACCGATTTGACGAGATGGATTGCCCACCACCAGTGCATAATCGGGAATTTCTTTGGTCACAACGGCTCCTGCACCTATGAAGGCAAATTTGCCAATATCGTTTCCACAAACAATGGTGGCATTTGCTCCAATGGAGGCGCCTTTTTTTACCAGCGTTCTGGCGTATTCATTTCGTCGGTTTACAGCTGAGCGCGGATTGATCACATTGGTAAATACCATACTCGGCCCCAGAAACACATCATCTTCACAGATCACACCGGTGTAAATGCTCACATTGTTCTGAACCTTTACGTTTTTACCGAGTACAACCCCGGGAGAAACCACCACATTTTGACCAAAATTGCAGTTGTTTCCAATCTTACAGTCCGTCATGATGTGGCTGAAATGCCAGATTTTGGTGCCTTCACCTATTTCGCATCCTTCATCGATGACTGCGGTTTCGTGTGCAAAGTAATTCGCCATGATCTTATCGTTGCACAAACTTAGCACATGCCAATGGCATCATCCTTGTCTTATTGGGAATAAAACGGAGGATGTTATGAAGCGAATTTTACAACTGAGTTTTCTTTCATTGTTTCTGATGATGCTGGGTTCCTGCGCCGATGAGCGCTATGTGCCCCGTGTAGAGGTGTTTTACGAATGGGATCAAAACATTTTCGGCACCACCCTGGTGGATGTGGAAGTGGTCAATGATGGCTTTGGTCCGGTACGCAAGGTGACCATAAAAGTAGACCTCTACGACCCTGATGGTTTTCTTACAGCCACGGATTATTTTACCCTGAGAGAATACATGGAGCCTGGCCAATTTCATGTCATGCGCTGCAAATTCAGAGATGTTCCTTTCCCCGATTGGGTGGAAGTAACGGTGATGAATGTGGATTGAGGGGGGATTTAGGATGTATGATTTAGGATGTAGGACGCAGGTCCGATAGCTATCGGATTCAAGACTCAAGACTCAATGAACTTGACTGATTTTTAAATTTGTAGAAATTCTCCAATGAGGAAAGTTTAAACCTGCTAAACCCTTTAAACCTTCTAAACCGGGAACATCTGAGCGCTGTGCATTGTGTACTTTGTGCCGTACTTCGTGTTCGTTGTGGTGATAAAATGGGAGGACGAGAGGAAGCTAGAGGGTTAGGGAGTTAGGAGGAAAACCCCCTCTTAAACCTAGAATTTCTCAGCTCTATATTTTATTGCGCTACTTTTTAAACTCCCGGTGGCTGGCGTAGTTGTACAGGTCTTCCTCGGGTAGGTTCTTGAAATATTCGAAGGTGACTTTTAGTCCCTCTTTTCGGCTAACTTTAGGCTCCCACTTCAGAATTTCCTTGGCGCGGCTGATATCAGGTTGACGCTGTTTGGGGTCGTCTTTCGGCAATGGCTTGAACACAATTTTTTGATCGGTGCCGGTGAGTTCAATGATCTCTTTCGCAAAATCGAGGATAGAGATTTCATCCGGATTTCCAATATTCACCGGATAGGGGTAATCGCTCAACAGCAATCGGTATATCCCTTCCACCAGATCATCTACATAACAGAAGGAGCGGGTTTGGCTTCCATCGCCAAAAACGGTGATATCTTCCCCTCTCAGTGCCTGGCCGATGAATGCCGGTAAAGCACGTCCGTCATTCAGGCGCATGCGTGGCCCATAGGTGTTGAAGATGCGCACAATTCTGGTTTCCAGTCCGTGATACGTATGGTAGGCCATGGTAATGGCTTCCTGAAAGCGCTTGGCTTCATCGTAAACGCCTCTTGGTCCAATGGGATTCACATTTCCCCAGTAATCTTCATTCTGTGGGTGCACCTGCGGATCGCCATACACCTCAGAGGTGGATGCAATGAGCATGCGTGCCCCTTTGGCGAGAGCCAATCCCAAGCAGTTGTGGGTACCCAGTGAACCGACTTTCAAGGTTTGGATCGGGATTTTCAGATAATCGATCGGACTGGCAGGCGAGGCAAAATGAAGGATGTAATCGAGTTTCCCGGGTACGTGAATGAATTTGCTCACATCGTGGTGATAGAATTCAAATTCTTTCAGAGGCATCAGGTGCTCAATGTTCTTGAGATCTCCGGTAATCAGATTGTCCATGGCAATTACATGGAATCCTTCCTTGATGAAACGGTCGCAAAGGTGTGATCCCAGAAAGCCTGCACCACCGGTTATGAGAACTCTTCCTTTCATATCTGTCCGTTTTTAAGGCCTATACAGAAGTAATCAAATCCGAGCGACTGCATTTCCTTGCGATCGTACACATTCCGCCCGTCGAAAATCACCTTGTTTTTCAATCGTACACTGATTGCATCGTAATCAGGAAGTTTGAATTCCGACCATTCGGTAATGAGCATCAGGGCATCCGCATTATTCAGCGCTTCATAAGGTTCTTCGGTATAAGTGATCTTATCACCGATGATTCTTTGAGCCTCATGGGTGGCAACGGGATCATAGGCCTGAACCTTTCCTCCTTCAGCCAATATTTTATCGATCAGCACCAGTGAAGGGGCTTCGCGCATATCATCGGTATTGGGTTTGAAACTCAAACCCCACATGGCAATGGTTTTGCCTTTAAGGTCGCCATTGAAGTAGTTCATCAACTTGCCAAAGAGCACCGATTTTTGGTCATCATTTACATCCTCTACACTTTCCAGCAAGCGCATGCGGTATCCATTTTCCCTGGCGGTTTTGATCAATGCTTTCACATCTTTTGGAAAGCAGGATCCTCCGTAACCAATACCGGCATAAATGAAACGGCTTCCGATACGCGGATCACTGCCAATTCCCTGCCTTACCTTGTTTACATCTGCCCCCATGATCTCGCATAAGTTGGCGATGTCATTCATAAAGCTGATGCGGGTTGCCAGCATTGCATTGGCGGCGTACTTGGTCATTTCTGCCGAGGGGATGTCCATGAAAATCAGAGGATGGCCATTGAGAATAAATGGCTTATACAGCCTCCGCATCACTTCTTCGGCTTTCTCTGAATCCACACCAACCACAATTCGGTCAGGTTTCATGAAATCATCAATGGCAGCACCTTCTTTGAGAAATTCGGGGTTGGAGGCAATGTCGTAAGGAATATCTGCGCCTCTTTTATCCAGTTCTTCCTGTACCGCCTGACGCACTTTTTCAGCGGTCCCAACGGGTACGGTACTTTTGGTAACAATCACGCCATAGCTGTTCATATGACGACCTATTTCTCTAGCTACGGCCAAAACGTATTTTAAATCGGCGCTACCGTCTTCATCCGGTGGAGTGCCTACTGCAATAAATGCAACATCAGCATCCTTGATGCCTTCAGCCAATGAAGTGGTGAAATGCAATTTGCCTTTTTTGTAATTGCGAAGCACCATTTCTTCAAGGCCGGGCTCGTAAATGGGCATGATCCCTTGTTTTAGGCCTTCAATCTTTTTTTCGTCGATGTCAATGCAGGAAACTTCCGTACCCACTTCAGCGAGGCAGGTACCTGTTACCAAACCAACATAACCCGTTCCAACTACGGCAATTTTCATTTCAGGTATTCTTTGATTTTTTGAATGATATAATTCTGTTGTTCTGTGTCCAGATTCGGACTCATGGGCAAAGATAGCACCCTGCTGCATAAGTCCTCGGTAATCTTGAGCTTATCAGCTTCGTATCTACTATTGCTAAATGCTTTTTGATGATGCAATGGCAGCGGATAATAGACCATGCTCGGAATTCCTTGCTCTGCCAACCATTTTTTCATTTCTTCTCGATCAGACCCATTCAGCTGCAAGGTATACTGATGATATACGTGGGTGCTGTTATCAGCCAGATAAGGGGTGGTGATTTGAGGCAAACCTTGAAAGGCCTCATTGTACCTTTTTGCTACCAGCTGTCTGGCTTGTGTATACTGATCAAGATTTTTCAGCTTTACACGGAGAATAGCAGCCTGAAGCGCATCAAGTCTTGAGTTGACCCCAATCAAATCGTGCACGTATTGAACGGATTGCCCGTGATTGGCAATCATCGCTGCTTTTTTGGCCAGTTCATCGTCATTGGTCATCAAAGCGCCACCATCTCCATAACAGCCTAAGTTCTTGGAGGGAAAGAAACTGGTGGTTCCAAAGTGACCAATGGTGCCCGCAGATTGAACTGTTCCATTGCTAAAGGTGTATTTCGAGCCAATGGCCTGAGCGGTATCTTCAATCACATACAAACCGTGCTGCTTAGCAAGTTGCATGATGGGTTCCATATTCGCGCTTTGTCCGAACAGATGCACCGGTACAATGGCCTTGGTTTTTGGTCCTATGGCCTCTGCCAATTGATTAACATCGATGTTAAAAGTTTTTGGATCCACATCAACCAATACGGGTGTGAGGCCGAGCAAACCGATTACTTCGGCAGTGGCCACATAAGTAAAGCTGGCGGTAATCACTTCATCGCCGGGTTTCAATCCAAGTGCCATCATGGCAATTTGCAGTGCATCGGTTCCATTTGCACAAGGAATGACATGTTTAACCCCAAGCCAAGTAGCCAGTTCTTCTGCAAAATGCAGCACTTCAGGCCCTTTAATGAATCGGGCGCTTTCAATCACCGAATGAATGGCCTGGTCTATCTCTTCTTTGATGGTTGCGTACTGTCGCTGCAAATCCACCATTTGGATTTTTTCCATATACTCGCTTGCAAACTTAATCTTTTCAGTGCTTTGTAATGGTTCTCGCGACTTGGAGAGCAATATTATTACTTTGACGAATCTGGACTAAGTTTGCATCAATGAGAAGAAAAATTTCATTCCTCATTTTTTACTTGCTTTTAGCGGTTACGAAAATCAGCGCCCAGGACATCCGTTTTACAGGTTTTGAGGCACAACAAGGGTATTTAATTGGTGTGAATTATGCTGTTTGTCAGCCTTTGGGCGACCTGAATGATCGATTTGGAGCTTTCACTGCTCTTGCCATCCATACCCAATATAAAACGAAACAAAACTGGCAATTCGGCTTGGATTATCAATGGCAGTTTGGCGATAATGTGAAAGAGAACAACATTCTCGATGGACTGCGGAACAGTGAAGGCCAAATCATAGATGCAAATGGGCAATACAGTGTGGTAAGAATTCACCAACGAGGGCAACTGCTGAGTGCCAATGTGGCTAAGATTTTTCCATTGAAAGAAAACAACGCCAATAGCGGAATTTTTATTGAAGCCGGACTTGGTGTTTATTGGCACAAGATTTTTGTATTGTCATCCAGAACCACCATTCCGCAATTGCAGGATGATTATTTGAAGGGATACGATCGTTTAACCGGGGGGTTGGCACTCAGGCAATGGGCGGGCTACCAGTATCTCGATCCGAGAAAGCGTATCAACTTTAGGGTGGGGATGGAATTGGCTGAAGCCTTTACCCAAAGTTGGAGAAGTTGGGATACGGATTTAATGCAGGCAGATGATACGAAGCGTCGAGATATGTTCTCGGGCTTGCGGGTGTCACTCCTTTTGCCGGTATATACCAAGGCTGCTGAAGATGAAATTTTCTTTGACGATTAAGCTTGCACTTTATCAGCTGGGTATAGGCGGCTATGCTCTGCTGGAGCATTTGGCAGCCGTTTTTGGACATCCAAAAGCCAAAAAACGGATGAGCGGGCTTCACAATTGGAAAAATGAGCTCCGCAATTGGCGTGAGGAGAATCCCGGGAATCTTTGCTGGATACACGCTGCTTCTCTTGGTGAATATGAAATGGCTGTGCCGTTGATGAAAGCCATGCATAATAAGCATCCGGAAGTACAAATTCTATTGAGTTTTTACTCGCCTTCGGGCTATGAACGATGCAAGAATGCCGCCTGGGCTGATGCCGTTTTCTATCTACCTGCAGACACCAGAGACAACGCATGTGAGTGGTTGACCATCCTCCATCCGGAAAGTGCTATTTTCATCAAGTACGAAATCTGGCTGAATTATTTGTTTGAAGGCTCCAAACGTGGCATCTCTATGTTTTTGGTCAATGCTGTTTTTAGGCCGGGTCAACGATTCTTCAAAAGAAATAGCCTGTTTTTGGAAGGACTAAAAACCTTTGAACACATTTTCGTACAATACCAAGATTCTCAAAATTTGCTAAGTAGCTATGGAGTTGATCAGGTAAGTACCACGGGAGATTTGCGCTTTGAAAGGGTAACTGAAATTGCTCGGAAAAAAGACGCAGTAGAATGTATAGCCAATTACAAAAAGAATCACCATTTGTTAATAGGCGGGAGTACCTGGCCGGCAGAAGAAAAATTATTGGCAGAGGCCTTACACCAAGTTCCCGGATGGAAATTGGCCATTTTCCCCCATGAATTCGGGGGGGGTAGGAAGGCAGAGCTCAAACATGTATTCAAAGAATTTGAACCTGTTTTTTGGTCGGATAATCCACACTATGAAGGAGAGTCGAGGGTGTACATCATAGATACGGTGGGCCTTTTATCGAAGTCTTATTTATATGCAGATTTGGCATTGATCGGTGGTGGTTTCAGCGGTAAGTTGCATAACATACTGGAGCCCCTTGCATTCGGGGTTCCTGTGATTACGGGGCCGAAGACTGAACGTTTTGAGGAAGCGCAACAATTCGAGCGCAAGGGATCTTTGAAAAAAGTTGATAACCCTAAGCAGTTTCAAGCATGCCTAATGGATCAAGTCTTTCTTCAAGGGGCAGAAAATTGGGATGAGAACACTTCCATTTCACTCAAGATAGTAGAGAAAATCTTCAACTGAGTTTTTCTTTGAATTGTATCTAATTCTGTACGTTTGGCACCTGCTGTGGTTTCTTTTTTCATCCCTGCTCATTGGATCGTATGTAATTTCGCTTTTTGTTCAATCCTTTATTTCCAGAATTAAATTGGTACCAATGTTCCGCACCCTTTCCTTGATTTTCTTTTCAGCTGTGTTGCTGATGACCCCTTCCTGTGCCTTATTCAATGAATTGGGGCAAAGCAACCCCATGGGCATTCCGGAGTGGGGGGTGAAAACCTATTACATCATTGAAGATATTACCCCTGAAACGGGCAATATGATTATACAGGAAATAGAAACGCGCATTCAAATTCCTCCGCAATCCATACAAAGAATGACTGCTGCTGAGGTTAAAGTGCTCGGGGGCTCTGAAAAAGCTTTCGGCTTTGTTATTCTTTCAGAAGCAATCAACGATATGGTGCAACTGTCGCGCATTCAAAGAACCATATACACCATTTCAGAGAAGGAAAAAGTGCCGGTGACCCTCACCAGCAGTATCTTGAACTTCCAGTCGGTAACGGGCGATGCAACCACCCGAATTACGGTAAGTGGAGATGCCTCTGTGGGGTCTACCGTTAAAATCGACGATGGATCAGGTAAAACCATCATTACGGATGTGGATGAAAGTGGCAAATGGTCGGCGGTGGTGAACAACAACGAAAAACTGAGCGAGCGCGGCGGATTGGTGTACATCCAAATCACCAAGGGCAGTGCGGTGCAGTACCTCGAAATGAATGTACTCTCTAAGAAAACCCGAAGAATAGAGCGTAACGAATTGCCGCTTGACGTACTTCTTCGATAATTGCTGAGGCCTCTAAGGCTGCAGGCAAGCTGTCAAATATCATTTTTAGTTCAGGAACATTAGGTTCTCCTTTGTGTTACTATTTAAAATGATGATTATGAAAACAAAGTACTTGATATTTACGCTTGCTGCGGGGCTCTTTCTCGGTTCTTGTGGTGGATCGACTGAAAAAGAAAAGGCATCTGATGACACCGGAAATACAGAAGAAGTGATCAAAACGCAAGAAACCGTTGAGTTGACCATTGAGGCAAATGATTCCATGCGTTATGACTTGGAAACCATGTCTGTTCCTGTGGGAAGCCGCGTTAAACTGACTTTGAAAAATGTAGGGATGATGCCCAAGGAAGCCATGGGGCACAATTGGACCCTGCTTGAGGCAGATACGGATGTGGATGCCTATGCGATGGATGCCATCAAGGCCGTTGATAATGATTATCAACCCAGAGAGCGCTACGCAGAGGTTGTTGTTTACACCAAAGTGCTGGGTCCTGGTGAGTCAGAAACCATTGAGTTTGATGCGCCCGATCTGGGAACATACAAATTCATTTGCACGTTCCCGGGCCATTACAAATTCATGCAAGGCGATTTTATTGTAGAGTAAATTTGAAATAAATTGATGAAGAGGCCGCCCTCGGGCGGCTTTTTTATTGCTCTATTTCTTGTGATCATTTGAGCAGATGTGCAAATTCTTTTTTGAATTTACGCACCTTGGGCGCTACCACCACACTGCAATAGCCCTGATTGGGATTGTTGTTGAAGTAGTTTTGATGGTAATCTTCTGCTGCAAAATAAGAAGTTGATGGTTCGATTGCTGTCACAATTGGGCTGTCCCAGAGATGCGAGGCATCGGTTTCAGCAAGTGATTGCTCTGCGATTGCTTTTTGATCTTCTGAATGGTAAAAAACCACAGACCGGTATTGCTCCCCAACATCATTTCCCTGCCTATTCAAGGTGGTTGGATCGTGAACATGCCAAAATACTTTCAGCAACTGCTCGAATGAGATCACTTTCGGATCAAACCAAATTCGGGCCACCTCTACATGGCCTGTAAGACCTGAACAAACTTCCTTGTAGGTGGGGTTGTTAACATGTCCACCGGCGTAGCCCGACTCTACAAATGCAACACCTTTGATGCTTTGATAGATGGCTTCAACGCACCAAAAGCAACCTGCACCAAAGGTGGCAGAGTCATATTGATTAAGATTTAAAGGTTTTTGGTTCATCACGGTATTCTTTTCTAATGATTTCTTTGATTCGGCTTGCTTGCTGCCGCATGATGTGACCATGCTTAGCGCAAAAATGATGTTCAGAAATGGAATTTTCATAAAGATAAAATCAGTTATTGATTAGGAATAAAGCGCACCGAAACTGAATTAACACAATGTCGGGTGTCTTTTTCGGTAAATCTTTCGCCCTCAAATACGTGCCCAAGATGACCACCGCAGTTGGCACATAGAATTTCGGTTCGGTAGCCATCTGCATCGAGTTTTCTCACCACCGAATGACTGATTTCATCATCAAAACTAGGCCATCCGCAATGCGAGTCAAATTTATCGGATGAAACATAGAGGGGGTTGTTGCATTTGCGACAAACATAAATGCCATTGGCCTTCTCATTCCAGTATTCGCCGGTATAGGCACGCTCTGTTCCTTTCTGCTCAATCACCCATGTTTCGAAATTGTTCAGAGGGTTGTATGCACTGAACTGTCCATCTGCAACCTTGAATTTTATGCGAGCAGTAGTTTGTAGTACTTCCCGAAAATCGGCCTGAAATCCATAGTTGGTGGGGATGTGTGACCAGACAATGCTACCGGTTGAATCCAGTAAGTACGTAGCGGATATGGGCAGCGATGTCAAACCCGCCGAACGCACAGGGCCATAAGAAAAGTCAAGAATTTTCTCTTCAGCTGACATCGATTCGCTGTTCACGTGATCGGCAAGGCCGCATGCCTCGGCAAGTATATTTTTAGAATCGGATCGTAGCACACCTGCCAGCCCATTTTGTTCGGCAAATTCCTCCAACACTTTTTTCTGCTCAACGCCGAAAATGAGAATGGGTACTCCTATTTTTTTAAAATCCAAGTAATAACGCACAAGGTTCTTCATAGCCAAGCGACTGTATGGATGCTGTGTACTTCTTGTCCAGCTGATGAGCACATAACCTTTAGAGAGTTCATTGGTTAATTCATTGCCCTCTGCACTTAGCAGCTGTGCAAGCTGCACCAAAGGAAATGAGTCGCCGGTTTGCAATGCATTGGCCGTTTCTTCAGCAAGTGATTTTTCTTCTTTTAGAAGGAACTTGCTGAACTCAGGGTGTTTTTCTAAAACAGTACTTTCCATTTTCTTAAAGTCATCGTTCAAGTTACGATGATTTTTAATGTATTGATCTTTGGTATTCATGGGTTGATTCTCATTTGCTAACTCCTTGTCTTTTTGAGCATTGCAGCTGCCCGCGATGATCATAAGGA
>CAZYJD010000049.1:0-14630 GCA_964647785.1 uncultured Chitinophagaceae bacterium | reverse complement strand
CCTAAGTTGGTACACTGTTGGCGGTTACTAACCACAATGGTCATTGGAGAAGAATCCAATTCACAGACCCTTGCACTGACAGGGTTCAATGTTACCGTAGGAACCGGATTTACACGAATCCAGATGGTGTCTTGGACCGCCGTACCGCCACAATTTTGTGGACTTGTATTATAAACCGAGTCTATGATGTAGTAATACAGCCCTGGCAACGTGGCCTCAGGAACCGTATAGGTTATACTGGAATTACCCGCACCTGTTGGGTTCAAATTGATGATCGCAGAAATTGCATTAGGATTGTTTGCATCGATACAATTGGCACCTATTCCAGTAGAGCCCGTATGACCTCCTCTTTCCCGGAGGATCAAACGCCAATTCGCATTGTTGGCACCAAAAGTCGCATTCGACACATCCACCCTAAAGGTGTCGGACGTTCCTTGACAAACAATTACTGAGTCTCGGGTCCATCTGGCCGAAGGCTTTGGTTGAACAGTTAAAGTATGTGTAACACCACTCGGATAGAAAGTGCATCCACCATGACTAGCTGTGGTATTCACAATGGAATCAGCTCTGAGCGTATATACACCAGGTGAAAGAGAAGTGCCAAAGTTAGTGCTAGCCGTAAAGCTTGCAGAATCACTTTTCAATCCGGCGATTGGGCTAGTGGGGAACCAATCTACACCATCGGTAAAGTAAAAATCAAAAGTGGCAGTATCAAGCCCACTCCCAAAATCGGCACAATAATATGATTGACTGGTTGAGAAATTGGCCGTTACTGAACCTGTCGCACCTTCACATATGGTCTGGGCCGTAGGTGAGAATGCGATGGTTTTTCTTGGGAAAACGTGAATCTCGATCGTATCGTTATCCCCCAAGGTACCCTCAGGATTACAAATTCCCGAATTGGTCGAAGAAGTAACCGAGGTAATGATGTAGCGATAGATACCCGGTGCAAGGTTGTTGGGCACATTGTACGCTAGCCTTTGTGCACCCATTTTATTTCCGCTTCCAGGAATCACTGCCGGAACGATGGACGCATTCGCTGAACCAGCTATATTACAAGAAGAAAATATATTTCCTGATTCCTCTGATACAGCCAACGACCAATTTACATTGTTTCCATCGAAGGTTGCGCTATCTACTTCTATGTAAAAAGTTCCACCTACACCCGCACAAACACCAAGAGAGTCCGTGCTAAATTGTGCCATAGGCTGAGGATAAACCGTTATATTGAATACGTTATCTGCGGTAAGCGGACGATTGCATCCATCCGTCGTATTTTTTATGCTATCAATGGTTATGGTATAAATACCTGCACCGGATGCAATATCCCATGATGCAATCTTGAAGGAAATGGTCGTATTTCCTGTCCCGGTTTCTGCAAATGCCGGAAACAAATTGATGAGCGTCGTATCGTCTGCATTTTGACCACTTATGTAAACTGCCCAATTCACATCTGCCCCTCCGCTTGAAGCATCGGCCTTAGCATTTGTGATGTTGTATACAAATTGAATAGAATCGTCAATACAAGTAAGAATGCTTTGGTTGGCTGTTGGAATAGCCAATTCGGGTTTGGGGTCAACATCAAGTGTTGTACCCGCGGTATCAAGACCGCAAACGTTTTCTGCAATCACATAAATAGAATCCTGATCATTAACGAGGTCAGGTGTATAAGTATAAAAGCTCGTGGTATCGAGCGAGAAATTTTTAGTCTTAACATTACCAGATGGAGATGATGCCCCTGGAGCAGCAGGATCATTGATGACATACCAATTGTATTTCAATTCACCTTTAGGGTAACTTGGCCCTGTTACTGCAGTTTCGAATCTCACCAAGTCCGTTTCACAAATTGGATTCGTAATTGAAGTGAAATTCAGGGTAGGTCTATCCTGAACGGTAACCAAGTCAACCGTATCTGAAGACAACACCTCACCAGGACATGTTCCTCCCGCAGATGTTGCGAGACAGAAAATGCGGTGAACAGAATAGTTGTTCAGATAAGGAAGCTGCAGTGTAAGCGTTGTCAGATTGGTACCTGTTATCCTACTGGCAGTATCCTGCAGGGCGACTGTTGATCCACCTACAATTGCATACCATTGGTAAGATACCGTTGTACCGGTACATCCTGGCTTAATGTCTGCTTCCCACTCCAATTCCTTAGATGGAGATCCTGGCAACAAACAGGCATACTGCGGAGTCGCCAGAGTTTTGTTCTCTGTAAGCCAAGGCTTTGACTGGGCGCTTGCAATCTCAATATTAAAGAGAGTTGCAGCAAGGGTTAGCACGAGCACGGACAGTGCACGACTGAAGAATGAACTAAGTGATTTCATTTTTCTACTGGTAATTTTTCGACTATTCATGTGTTTTTGCAAACTACGTATTGGCGGCAAATATAAATTAATATTTCAATTGCCAAGTAAATATGCCTGACAATTTTCTGATTCTTAATCGCTGATATACGTCAAGTTCAGTTGGTTTTTGTACCTCACAAACATATCGTTTTGCAACTTACGTGCATGTTACACCAGCCTGTTATTCGGTACAGAGCGCACGCATTGTATAACATAAAGGACAATTCACATGCAAAAGGGCAGAAAACAAACCATTTACGATACGATTTCCTGCATCATTTCAACATAAACCCGATAACGATCGGGGTGAATCTGCCTTGCAGCGACAGCTTGCTTGATGGCACAGTTTGGTTCATTCAGGTGAAGACAGTTGCTAAATTTGCAGTGCCCAATCAAGTTTCTCATCTCAGGAAAATAATGAGCAATGTGCGCCTGATCCATATCTGCTATGCCAAAGTCCCTGATTCCTGGGGTATCAACAAGCGTGGTATTTTTGCTCAATGGGATCATTTCTGCGAAGGTTGTGGTATGCTTCCCTCCTTTCTGATGCCAATTCGATACCTCTGCCGTGCGTTGAACATTTTGACCTATCAATCCATTGATGAGGGTAGATTTTCCAACACCGGAGTTTCCTGTAATAAGGGTGGTCTTATGCTCCAAAAGTGGCAAAAGATTTTTTGCTCCTTCTTTCATCAGACTCAAAGCCATGCAAGTATGTACGATTGAGTGATATTTATCATACATTTCTCGGTACAAATCAAGCTCAGTGGGTCCGTACAGATCTTTCTTATTGAAAACCAGTACTACAGGAATTCTAAAAGACTCGGCACTCACCAATAGTCGATCAATGAAGCCAACGGGTGTAAAAGGCTTCATTAGAGAAGCCATCAACAGTATTTGATCAATATTGGAAGCAATAATTTGGTACTTGCTTGACAGTTTGTTTGATGCACGGAGCAAGTAATTGCTTCGTTCTTCGATCTGGGTGATTAAATAGTCCTCTCCAGAAAGTTCGCACCCCACAAAATCTCCAACCGATATAGGATTTGTCAGTCTCTTATCATTCAACCTTAGCCTTCCAGATGCTCTGGCCTTGATTTTCTGCTGTTCATCGGTGGTTAGCAGTTCATACCAGCTACCCGTAGATTTGAGAACACGGGCTCTAATCATTAGAAAACAGATTCAGCGACTCTTCGGGTTGCTTCAGATCTCCCCATGGTGTAAAAGTGAAGTACCGGCACACCCGCTTCTACCAGCTCTCTGCACTGCTTCTGACACCACTCAACACCCACCATTTCAGCTTCTTCTTCGCTCTTCGCTTTCATTACTTCTCTGCTAAATTCTTCTGGGATATCGATGTGAAAGATTCGAGGCAAACTGTGCAAATGTTGCTTTCTCGTAAGGGGCTTGATGCCTGGGATAATCGGCACCTGAATGTCCATTCTACGACATTCTGCTACAAAATCGAAGTATTTTTGATTATCGAAGAACATCTGCGTCACAATAAAGTCGGCACCGGCGTCTACTTTTTGCTTCAAAAAATCCAAATCTGCCTTCATATTGGGTGCTTCCATATGCTTTTCCGGATATCCTGCCGCTCCTATACAAAAGTCCGTTTTATTGGCATTTGAGAGGTCTTCATCCATGTAAATCCCCTCATTCATGTTCTTGATTTGACGGATTAGATCAATCGAGTTCTTATTTCCGTCGGCCTCCGGATTGAATATACTTTCGTGCTTAAGATTGTCACCACGGAGCGCCAAAACATTCTCCACCCCAAGAAAATTCAGATCAATTAGAGCATTTTCTGTCTCTGTCTTGGAGAAACCTCCACAAATCAAGTGTGGCACTGTATCTACATTGTAGCGATTTTTAATTGCTGCACATATTGCAACCGTACCCGGACGTTTTCTGGTAACAATTCGCTCGAACATGCCATTTCCCCGTGGTTTTAAAATGTATTCCTCTCGATGATAGGTTACATCGATGAAGGCAGGATTGAATTCCAACAACGGATCAATGCCATTGTAAATGGATTGTATGCTTTTACCCTTTAATGGAGGTAAAATTTCAAAGGAAAATAGCGTGCTATTTGATTTATCGATCTTCTCAGTGAGCTTCATGGCGCATTTATTTGTTTTTCAGAACTTTACATTTTTTGCAAATATCTCTTCCTTTCTTTTAAATTGAATTTCAACTTCAATTCCTTCATCAAGAGTCTGTAACACTTCCATATAATCCCTTATGTTCATGATTTTACGACCTGCCAGTCCGATGAGCACATCTCCTTTTTCCAAACCAGCTTTACCGGCTACACCTCCTTCACGAACGCCATCAATTCTCAACCCCTCACCCTCGAATAAATAATCCGGCATGATACCGAGTGTAACCTTGAATTTCATTCTGCCTGAAGAAGCTGCTGAATCAGCGGTTGTTTGAAATTTCATTTTTGGCAAGTCATTGATTTCTTCCAACAAAGAGAGGATATAATTGGTCACCCAAACCTCACCGGTATAGTTGATGATTTCAGGATCATCTGTCGACTTATGATAATGTTCATGTTGGCCAGTGAAAAAATGCACTGCAGGGATATTCTTCAAATAGAAAGCGGTATGGTCTGATGCCCCTATTCCACTTTCTGTGGTTTTAATGGACTTGATACGATTCGTATCCAATTCGATATTATTGATGGCCTTCTCCCAGGCTTCGGCTGTTCCTACACCATTGATTACCAAAACTTTTTTATTTGAATCCAGTTTGCCAACCATATCCATATTAATCATCCCATTGAGGTTATCTAATGAAACAGGGCTGTGATCAACAAAATACTTAGATCCCAACAAACCCATTTCCTCGCCAGAAAATGCAACAAAGGCATAGTTATAATTCTTATAAGCCCTTTTACACTTCTTAAGTGCGCGGGCCAATTCTAGCATGGCTGCTACACCACTGGCATTATCATCCGCACCGTTGTGAATGTTACCGGGTTTTAATTCTCTTGAGCCTCCCACCTCTCCCCTACCGAGGTGGTCATGATGCGCTCCAATTACAATGGTGTACGGCTTTCTGTTGTACTTATAAGCCACCACATTCCGGGCGGTTTCCTCCTCACTTAGAATATCTACCTTTAATGAAACAGGCAATTCCAAGCCGGGAGGAATATCTGGGGGTGACTTCATGTAAAACACTGGTATTTCACCTTTTATCTGCAAGGACAAATTGCCATCCGGAGCTTTTATGGATGGATCATATGAATAAAAAACAACCGCCTTGGCTCCTTGTTGAATTGCTACCTCAACGCGTTTTTGAATGCCATGCCAGGCCACAAATTTAGAGTGTGGATGAACACCATCAGGACTGCTATAATTGATAAAAACAGCTTTCCCTTTTACGTCAATATCCTTGTAATCGTCGTGCTCAAGCTCTGGACTCTGAATGCCAAATCCAGCCAATAGTGCGGGTCCATCAAAAGAGGCCTTGTTGATTGAGTATGACACCGGGAAAAAGTCCTTAAATATCTGATAATCTATCCCCTGTATGCTCATCTTTGATTTACCTGTCTCAATACGCAAGGTGATAATTTTGAATTCTTGCAGGTAACTCTTTTCATCGCCAACTGCTTTCAGACGAAGTTTTTTGAATCGATCAGCGATATATTCAGCTGACCGCTTTTCTCCATCGCTTCCGGCAGCTCTTCCTTCCTGTTCATCGTCGGCTAAAAAAAGAATATCCTCTTTAATTCGTTCCTCTGCCTTTCGCTCCTTTCTGCTCATTTGCTGGGCGTGGAGACTACCAGCGCCAAAAGCGAACAGCAGCAATAAATATGTTTGTTTTCTCATATGATATGCAAAATGGTATCAGCTATGTATCGTATTATTATTATAACAATCAATCCTGCAAAAATAGTTTTGATCATTTTCCCGGGGATTCTTTCTGCCCAATTTACACCAATTGGAGCCCCTATGAAAATACCGGCAACCAGCGGCAAGGAGAATGGCAGCACTATGTATCCCCATTGGACAAAACTGGTTTCCATTAATGGGCTACTTAACCCATAGACAATAGAAACGGGTAGCATCATGAGCGGTATTACCCCAATTGACACGGAAGTGGCCTTTTTGATTGGCATACGCACATACTCTGTAAACAAGGGAATCATGGCCATGCCACCACCCAGGCCACTTAGTGCCGAGGCAATCCCTGTGATAAGGCCAGTGAGCAAAAGTCGATGCTGCGCTTTGCGATTTGGCAAGGGCAAATCACCATCATGTTTCCTGGATCTGAGCATACGGAACAAAACATACACCAACATAATCATAAAGATCAGGTTGAAATATTCCTTGCGATACCAATCAAAATGTGTGATGAGTTGTGCCATAAGAATGGCTGAAAAAATGGCTGGTATTGCCGTTAGTAAAACAGGTCTCAGAAAAAAGTTCGACTTTTTATATTGTTTAATACTGCTTGCAATTCCTGCAAAAATGATCGCAAAAAAAGAATTGGCAAGGGTATAGCGTACAAGTTCTTCACCTTCAATTCCATAATAGCGGGCGGCATATTCCAAAATGGGAACCAAAAGCAAGCCACCGCCAACGCCAAGTAGACCAGCCAATAGTCCGCTCATGACACCTATGGCCAGCATGATTGCTATGAGTGAAAGCTCCGGCATCAGGCCTTACCGGCTAAAACAGAGCGATAAGTATTTTTATCTTTTAGCAGATCGATTGCCTTTAGTATATCCGGGTCATTTTCAAATGTAGTCTCTACCTCTGCTTTTTGATGATAATACCTCCTTGCGATTTCAGTTTCTAGCAGTTCTAATATTTCTTGCTTATGGCGATCAACATCAGCGTCCTTATTTTCCTGAAGGGCCATTTCAAGATCCTTTAATTGCCCGGCCAAGCCTTCGTGATACGCTTCTTCCATGGCCTTTTCATGCATTTTCTTCAATGCCTTTTCTGTTTCTGTGGTATAAGTCAAATCTTTTTTCTTCAAGAACTCGCGAAACGATATAAAATCTTGTTCTTTCAATTCAAACCTCGTGGGCAGAGGAATGGAGTCGTGCTCATTTCTGAAGTCTGTGGCATAATCAAAAATGACATAGTTATCGATGAGCGCCTGAGCGATTTTGGATCGTTCATCCTGTTTTATGTTTATGTCCGGACTAATGCCATCCCCATCAAGAAACGGCCTTTTTGAGAAAAGGCTATAAAAGGTCTTTTTTATGGAATCAGGCACAGCAAGTGCGCGTCCATTCTCTTTATTGCCATAGTCCAATTTCTGGATACAACGCCCAGAGGGGATGTAGTATTTCGCCACTGTTATTTTCATTTGGGTGCCATAGGTGAGCGTTCTGGATTGCTGCACGAGTCCTTTGCCAAAACTTTTTCTCCCTAAAACAACCCCTCGATCAAGATCCTGAATGCTGCCACTTACAATTTCACTGGCAGATGCGGAGCGACCATCGATCAAAACAGCGATCGGAACATCCAAATCTACGGGTGCATTGAGGGTGTGGTATTCTTTTTCTTCTTCTTTCCTTTTGCCCCTTGTGGTCACCACCAACTGACCTTTTTTCACAAAAACATTCACAATGTTTACCGCTTCGTGCAGCAGACCACCACCATTTCCTCGCAGGTCTAAGATAACTCCTCTTAACTCGTTCTCAGATTTCAAAGATTCAAGGGCTTGCCTCACCTCCTTGCCTGCATCTTGCGTAAAACCTGTGAGCTGTATGTAGCCTACTTCGTCGTCGACCATTCCGAAATAAGGCACATTTTTCAACTTTATTTTCTCCCGAACGATGGTCTTTTCCATGACACCGAAACCAGGACGGTCAATTTTCAGTTTAACCTCGGTATCGGCTTGGCCTTTCATCATTTTAATTACTTCAGATGCCAATTTGCCACCCACTGAGTTTCCATCCACTTCAAGAACAAAATCTCCAGGTCTGAGCCCAGCCTTGTCGGCCGCAAAACCGCCAAATACCTCGTCAATCATAATTTTATCATTCCGGTTTCTCACCGAGGCGCCCAAACCGCCATATGAACCGGTAACCTGCATAAAATAATCTTCCGCCTGTGCTTCGGAGTAGAAATTGGTGTAAGGGTCAAGCGATTTAAGCATTGCGTCGATCGCACTTCGAATGAGCTCGCCCGGCTTGGTTTCATCAACATATGAGACGTGTACCTCTTTGTAAACTGAACTGAAGATGTCGAGATTCTTACTGATTTCAAAATAATCTTCCGTAGCCTTGAAGGCGCTTGCCAACAATAATGCCGGAATAAGAAGCCAGAGGTATTTCTTTTTAATTGGTTTTATGATCATGAAGTATCTTATTTTCCGGTGCCATAATGGGCATCAAACCCAACAAAAATAACGAATGAGGGCGTCCTTTCTTATATCAAGGCACTGGGTCGTGTCCGTGGCCACCCCATGGGTGACAACGACCAATCCTTTTCAGGCCCAGCCACATTCCTTTAAGCGCACCATATTTCTTGAGTGCCTCAAAAGTATAAGCCGAACAGGTAGGTGTAAAACGGCAACTATTGGGAAGCCATGGAGAAATAACTTTCTTGTAAACCATTACCAAGGCCATGAGCACCATGGCAAGAAGACGATTAAAGGCTCTTAATAAATTCATGATAAATACGATTAAAGGAATGTTCAAGTACTTTGGCATCAAACTCGGCAGAACCTGCATAAAACCAAACCATGGCAAAGTGCCTATTGGGGCCTATCCTCTCATACAACTCGGGCTTTTTTAATCGATAAAGCTCTCGAAGTTGCCTTTTAATGCTTTGTCGCTGAACCTGTTTTCTAATCTTTTTCTTAGGGATTACAAACATCACTTGGGCCGGTGAGTCAATAACCGATTCGGCACAATGTAAATAAAAAAGGGAAAGCGGCCAGGACTGTAACCTTTCACCTTCCCTGTTAAATATTTTACTGATAAGCTGCTTATCGCGAAGACGATCTTCGCGCCGAAACAAGAAGCGTTCGGGGCGCATAGGAGGCCCGTATGAATTAACGCTTGTGACGCGGCTCGTCTGAAACAGAGAGTTTTCTCCGTCCCTTGGCGCGACGTGCTGCCAGCACTTTTCTTCCGTTCTTCGTGCTCATGCGTTCGCGGAATCCGTGCTTATTTTTTCTCTTTCTGTTGGAGGGCTGAAAAGTGCGTTTCATCTCTTTCTCGATTAAAGGGTTGCAAAGATAAGCAATGAAGCTTTACCGGACAAAAATTTTTCACGGGTATGTGATATGTACGGCTTTTTTGAAGCGATAAAGTTTGCCCGAAGGGTTGAAACCCTCAGCCAAAACCACATAAATACCGGTTGTTGCGATATTACCATTTTCTGTTCGACCATCCCAGATGATCTCAGCTGTAGAGCCAATTGATTCATTATTAAGGAGCACTTTTACCTCCTGACCCGCCAAATCAAATACCTTTAAACTCATTTGCGCTTCAGCTTCGAGTTGAAAACCAATCTTTAGCAAGTCATCCACACCATCGCCATTTGGAGAAAACATGTTTGGATTCAATTCCATTTCAGCTTGAAACGCTTCATCACCTTCAAACAACTGTGAATTTTGATAGCCGGGCGTTCCATAGCCTGCTGTAAATGCAGCCGAAGTCCAATTGGACGATGGTACTCCAATTCTTTCAAGGCTCACCCCATCCGTTTCTAGGATGAGGGGGTGATGCAATTCATCGTAAAAATAGAAACTATCCAAACTGCTTCCATCGGACAAGCGCAGACTGATATAGCCCCCATCAGTGTTGAGGGCGAATCCGGCAGAATGGTTGATCAAGGTCTTTTCATCCATGACCAAATGGGTGTTTTTCACTGCTTCACGATCATCAGCCATGCACAAATATGAGCGAGGGGGCATTTGTAATCGGTTTTGATCCTTAAAATCCAGCACGCGAATAACTGACTCATCCGAACGACCGAGAATTATTCTCAAATCAGCCAAATCTATCAGAGAATCAGAGGCATTGTATAGTTCAAAGTAGTCTGATCCGTTTGGGGCTTCATTGTACAGTACTTCATTGATGAAAAGCATGCCTTTTTGCAAATTTGCCGGGACTCCAAAATAAAAGGAATCGCTTTTTCCCCAGCCAGTTGAGCAGCTGTATAGACTGTCATACCAAAGCTTAAACCCGGTGCCTCTGGTTGGGCTTTCACGCAATGAAATAAGTATCTGGTTTCTATTTTCATTGCCAAAATAAACCTTCTCAATTGGCAGGTTTGGGTAAATATAATAATGCTTCTGACGCAACATTTCCTGCCCCAATTGACGATCAAAAGTGATCTGAATCTCCCGTTTTGTTTGATCAAAATAAAAGGACACAGGTACTGGAGCTTTATCAGTGGCTATATTTGAAGTAACGCTATTGGGCAAGCCGGGGGTGCCCCCTGATGGAGAGATGGAAGCAGCCCAATTTTCAGAACCTGCACAGGGCTGGCTAACATCCTTCAGTTCCAGGCTCCAGCCACCGGATGCTTTGAATGCATCATTGAATGAATTGGCATCGTAGCTTACTGAATGTATCCAGAGCTGATCGCTTGTCCTTCGCAAAGTAGTTTGATCCCCTGCGTTATTCAGGGAGGGCAATGATGCCATAAACAAGGTATTTGGATATGGTTGAAACTGTCCGCGGGCGGCATCAGGATAGAGCAGCACCATTGAATCCGGTGGTAATATATAATCTGGCAAAGACTTGCTTCCGCTCAGGTCGCCTATTTCCAGTTCTGAAAGCTGTATCCACTTACTTGACCGATTGATTAATTCTATGTACTCATAAGGCTGCAAACCGACTACAGGCTCAGGGATGGGCATCAGTTCATGAATCAGTATGTCATGTCGCTCAGCCGATTCAAGTCGGGTACGAACAATTTGCACGATGGTATCTTTCATCAAATTTCCGCTGGTATCTGAAATCAATTGGATTTTCAAATCCATGAATTGATTGAAGGGCAGGGCACTTTTAAATAGTAGTTTTACTTCTGAATGCAAAGAAGTAACTGAAAATAAATCGGGCCCATTTGAGAAAATAAAATTGGACAAACCTGCCTGAATTTTTTCATTAAAATTCAAAACAATCGCACTATCAGATTCAATCCTCCAGGCGGTCAGAAGAGGGGGCAGCGTATCTCTGATAGCGGGACCTGCATAGAAGGATTCAAATTCATGTTTACCAAAAAATCCTGATGTACTTTGGCGGATAAGCAGACCGGAGTACTTCCATTTAAGCGGAATCTCAAATGCCATCTTGCCTTCGCTGATCCACCCTGCATCTACCCCTACAATCTCTCTGAACAGCTCCCATTGAGCTCCTGTTTTTTTCAAGGCCACTTTTAGGGATGTGCTGGAATAGTCGAGGGTTTTATCATTTCCATCGATGAGTAAATCTTGTGATCCGTTGGTCTTTGTATACAACGAAACTTCGTCGGCTGTGTTACCAATTCGAACGAAGAGCGCATTCTCAACATCTTCTAGTATAGAGTCATCTGCTGCGATATAAAAATCGACATAATTGGCAGAACTGGTTCGAAAATTCAACTGCATCTCTAATTTCCAATATTCCTGCTCATGCAACTGATCATCTTCAATTGACATATAGAAAGTATCATTTGGTACCTGTGAGTTTGAAATTAAGCGTCCATTTTGGGTGGTGAAAAGTTGTCGATCACCCTTCCAAGCTTCCGAAAGCAGGTTAAAAGATTCATTAATCTGCCCAAGAAGGTGTTGTGAGAACAACAGCAAAAAAGTTATTAACCCAGTGGCTCTCATTGCCATTTTACAGGAATACTTAAGATGAACTCAGATCCAAGCTCAGGCATCGAATGAACTTGAATATCTCCCCCCATAACTTCTGATATTTCTTTCACGAGATATAGCCCCATACCGCTTCCACTTTGTCCTGAACCTCCCCTGTTAAACATATCAAATATCTCATTGATTTCTTCAAGATTTATACCTGATCCATTGTCAGAAACTTTGAGGCAGAGATGGTCGGCATCCCTTTGAAATTGGAGCTTCACCAGATGGTTTACTTGGCCTGGCATCTTAAATTTAAATGCATTGGAAAGTAGGTTTACTGCAATCATTTTCAACCTCCGAATATCTACAAGACAAGTATTGGCCCCAAGGGAATTAATCATTTCAAATGATGTTTCATTTCCGGCACTAATGGACAATTGATCGAAACATTCCTGCACGAAATCTTCCGGATGCAAAGGGGCCTTCTGAACTTCCTCATTGGCATGTTGGTGAAACATGATCAAATTACCAACCTGAGCATCAAGCTTATCAATGCTTTTCTCGATCATGCCCATGTAGGTGTGTAGCTGATCTACTGATGCCTCATTGGCAGCCAAGTTCAACAGGCCCTTGGCAGAAGCGATGGGTGCTCGCATCTCATGTGAAGCACTATAAACCAAACGATTCAGCATTTCATAAGATTCTCGCATTTCAAGTTGTTGTTCTCTTATGCGCAACCTTTGGTCGTACACTTCTATGGCCGTTCGTATGGTTTGTTTGAGGTCTTCATTGTTCCATGGTTTGAGTATGAAGCGGAAGAGGCTGATGCGGTTAATGGCATCAATCATGAGCTGGATATCCGTTTGACCCGTGAGGATGACTCTGATGGGCAAGGGGTGGGAATTTTCAATGGACTCTAGAAAGTCCAATCCGCTGATACCCGGAAGACCTTGATCGACAATAAGGACTTTTAAATCGTTATGTTCATGCAGCACCTGTTTGGCTTCCAGTACATCTTTTGCCATGAGCACTTCAAAATCCCTACGCATGGCGGCCTTAAAAGCCTGGAGGTTATTCTCCTCATCATCTAAATATAGAATCAGATCACGTTTGAGCATTGCTATTTACCCGTCTAGCATCACTATTTACAGGGATGTGAAGAACAAAATTACTTCCTTTTCCTTTTTCTGATTCCACCTCGATGGTCCCCCTATGGTCTTCAATGATTCCGTAGGAGATTGAAAGTCCCAGACCTGTTCCCTGGCCAACATCTTTGGTGGTAAAGAAGGGTTCAAATATCTTTTTAATTACATGATCAGGAATTCCGTCACCATTATCACCGATTTGAATGACGACTTCATCATTCTGATGCAAAGATTTGACCGTTAATCGCCCCCCCGGTTTGCCTTGATAACGTTGATTAATTGCTTGAATGGCATTGGTGATAACATTCATAAAGACCTGGTTCAGGCGGCCAATTTGCCCATAAACCATGGGTAAATCAGAAGGTTCAAACACAAGTTCGATGTTCTTCATTTGGCTCTTGAGTATGGTGAGGGTGCTTTGCAAGCCCTCATTTAAATTGGCCGCTTTAATGCCTTTTTCTTCACTTCTCGAGAATATGCGAAGACTTTTAACAATATCAATGGTACGATTGGCCCCCTCTTTGATTCCTTTCAGCAGTTCATCAATCTCGTGAAGTGCATAATCAATATCCAGTTCTTCTTCAAGCGCCTGTACTTCCTGAAGTTTCTCCCTGGCCTCTTCAGATTGCTCATGAAGTTCCCGGTAGGCCATGAGCACCGTTTTCAGATCCGTAAAATCTTGTTGCAATGGCTCAATGTTCGACGAAACAAAATTGATTGGGTTGTTGATTTCATGGGCAATGCCGGCAGTTAACTGTCCGAGGGAAGCCATTTTTTCAGCATCTACCAGTTGGGTTTGGGTGGTTTTGAGGTTTTGAATGGTCGAGCTCAATTCCTGATTGATCTCTTCCAATTCAGCGGTTCGTTGTTTAACCTTTTCTTCAAGCAATTTATTCTGCTCATTGATCATGATTTGGTTGCGTCGCATTTGATTAATCGCTCTTGCCTGTGAGGCTTCCTTTTCTTTTTTCAGCACATTGATTCGGTCGGCCAACGCAAAAGAAAGGAGCACGGTTTCTAGGGCAGCTCCAAAGGGCATGGTGTAGAATGACCATGGCTCGGCTGGTATCAAACCAAAATCCTTCATGATGTAGATGATCACACCAAGGATGAACATTATCCAAGCAAGGAGAAAATAAAGTGCTGATTTGTTTCCTGCTCTGAAAGAAATAATGCTTGTAGAAACGGCCATTAAACCTAATAAAGTAGCCGCAAAAGAAACCAATCGATAACCTAAAATGATTTGGCCAGACAAGCTGGTGAAAAGTGCCGTTAAATAAAGGATTAAAATTGGAGTGAATAGCTTATTAAGGCTAGGCGTAAAGGTTTGATTTCTTATAAACCTCTTTATGAACTCCATGGAGCTTAA
>CAZYJD010000048.1:0-15276 GCA_964647785.1 uncultured Chitinophagaceae bacterium | reverse complement strand
GGATTCTCATAGCTTTAAAACAAACCAAGTTGCAAGAATGCTTTCACTTGATACAAAATGAACGAATGGCACATTTCTACCAAAAATTTCTCACTAAAAGTTGCCTTAAAATGCTGTTGTAAATATTTTTTTATATTTTCGATTCACTACTACTACTACTTATTAACTACTACAATGATGAAAATTAAATGCATTTCACTGTTATCTTTTGCTTTTTTGGTGCTAACTGCAGAGCGATCTGAAGCACAACTTGGGTACAAAAAATTTGCTGAATTTCGGCTAGGTGCCGGTGCAGGAATGTTTTTTGGTGACTTGGGTGGTTCAATCGGAAAGCGAAAGGAAGCCTTTCTTGATCTTGACCTCAGTACCGTTCGTCCAAACCTAAGCATAGGGGCGCGGCTAAATTTTACCCATTGGCTCGCGTTGCGTGCCGATTTGAGTGCGGCGCGCTTTGTGGGTGATGATTCCCATTCGGAGGATGTTTCCAGATTCAAAAGAAACCTACATTTCCGTTCAAATCTCGCTGAGTTGGCGCTGAATGCGGAAATAACTGTTCTTGATTTATCGCGTTGGCAAGGAATGCGCAATAAAACAGCCATGCTTTATGTATTTGGAGGGGTGGGCGTATTCAGATTCAATCCCCAGGCACAGTACAATGGCGAATGGGTGAATTTACAGCCATTGGGAACAGAAGGTCAAGGTTTGTTCGGTTACAGCGATCGTTATAGCAGAACGTCCATGTCCATCCCTTTCGGTTTTGGCATCAGAAGACAATTTGGTAAGTCACAGTATTTTGGAATTGAATTGGCCATGCGAAAATCATATACCGATTACATCGATGATGTGAGCGGAGCCTATCCTGATATGCAGCGGCTAGAGCAGGAGCGGGGAACTAAGGCAGTTGCATTGAGTGATCGTACATTGGGAGAGCCAAAAGATCGGTCTGGCAATTTGCGGGGCAACCCGAACAGAAATGATAATTTCTCCTTCTTGCAGTTCACTTATTCTCACGGATTTGGAAATCGGAAAGTGAGCAAGTCGAGAAACAAAGGCTGGCTTTTGGGCAATAAAGATGCGCTAAGATGTCCTGTGTTCTAGTGACTCAGTATCGTTCAATCCTATTTTCTCTGCCTTCAGGACTGTAATAAATCCAACGGCCGCTTTTTAGACCTTTACGGTATTTCCCTTTTATTTTCAGCTGACCGTTGCGGTAAAATTCTTCATAGATGCCATGTAATTTCTCGTTTTTTATTTCGACCCGATACATCATCTGATTCGTGCCGGGGAAAAAGGCGAGAAGTTCATTGTCATTCAGTTCTCTTGCGATAAAACGCTCGGTTTCACTGAGACCATCGGTGGTTCCATTCTGCAGTTTTTCACGATACATCTGTTCGAGTTCCGCATCTTCCAAAACCTCTGGTTTAAATTTATCTGCACTCAACCCTAAGAAAAGACGGGTGTCGATCAAAGCGTCTGTTTTGCTCAATTGCATGCCGAATGTTTTCATAGGTCCTAAAAAAGGCGTGCTCTCCGAGAAAGCCTTTTTACTCTTAGGATCTAACCTTTTTGAAATAAGAGGCAAGCTGTAGTCAATGCGCACAAAACAGCTCAAAGCGCTGTTTTCACTAAATGACGCTTCAAATTTCTGGTAGGTTTCATCCTTGTTCAGTGTTCTTCCACTCTCAATGTCTTCAATGATACCAATAAGGGTTCTCGGACTTTGGCTAAAAATGACCCAATCGTCCACAATTACATAATAGGGGCGTTCCATTTTTGAAAACAGCTTGCCAAAAAACAAGCGGAAAAAGCCTTTGATATCCAAGTAGTGAATTTGATGGTTCTTGTAAGCAAGGCTTTTTATTTTGGCGGGTGTTCGTTTTTTGATCTGCCGGTCTATGAGGCCAAGTTTTTCCTTGGCTTGCTGCTCAGATGTAGCCTTGATGAATACGGCAACATCATCATATTGCCGGCTGTAAGGCGAAGGGCGCATTTGTGTAAACGCAATTTCATTGCCAATCCACCCGAGAAGGTCATCCTTCACATGGATGTTCAGCAGTTGTTCTATTTGCTTAATCCCCTGCTCATAGGCAGCCAGTTGATCAGGTTTTTTTTGAAATCCTTTTAGAAGCTCATCATGAAATTTATCGAAGCTTTCAAACCCCATTGCTATCATCACTGCCGAGCGATTGCTGATGTAGTTCTGAGCCTGTCTTTTGGCTTTCCCTGAACGCAGAAATGCAGCCAAATAAGACTCAATGCTGTCTTGCATGGAGGTATTCCCTTTCAAGTACCAATCATCTTGCTGTATATTCAATGCATAGCCACCATTTCCTAGCAGTTGGCTCAGGGTTTTGATGTTTTCATCCGGTTCATGGATGTAACATTTTAAGAATACATCTAGCAATGCGTATTGAATGTAGAGACGCACCTTGCCGCTGCTCGGAGTGGATTCAAATACCTGAATGAAATCAGTTTTCAAGGCGAAATGCGGATGCTGAGATGCGGTGATGGATTTTTCCAGAATGTCATTGCGATAGGAGCAAATTAAAAAATCACCAACAACACTGAGGTACAAGGTTGATCGGTCTTTGGAATCATAAACCTCAATGACCTTATGCGCCATAAACGTTCTTTCCGTTATCCGAAAACCTTGTGCTTTTAAGAGTTTTTCTGATATAAGCCCCCCTAGGCTGTTCCTAAGTGCTTTCTCAACTTTTACAGTAAACAAAAAGTCATAAGACCTTTCACCAAATGGGTGTGCAGAAATGAGGGTCTCTCTATCTCCAAGCCAATTAAAAATACGCTTGTTCTTAAGCAGCAGACTATCGAGGTAATTGGCATCTGCAGTGATCTCATCAAAATAAGGATGTTCTTTTAGCTTTTGCCACAGTAAACTTTTACTGATGCCGTTCCAGCTTGCTACCGGATCATCGCTCTCCAAAACATAAATTGCATCATCGGGGATGCAATAAAAAGGATTGATGTTATGGTCTGGGCTGTATTTCAGGAACAACCACCACGCAACAGGAAAGGTAATTACCAATATCGATAAAATGAGCAGGAGCCGTTTTTTTTGCATAGCGTCTACAACGATCAGTTATTCAAATGTAGCATGTCAAAGCGAGCAAAGTAGCTGATGAAAGTCAAGTGCGTAGAAAATGTGAGCCATTATCTTTGCAAATTGTAGAAAGATTTAGGGTATGAGACTGCACAACAAGGTGAATAAAAAAGAACTGAAAGAGCGCATGCTCAATAGCAATGAAGCGCGTATCACGCTTTCGTTCTACAAGTACTTTCACATTCCAAATCCGCATTTTTTTCGCGATCATCTTTACATGAAGTGGGAACCCATTGGTGTGATGGGGAGGATATATGTTGCATCTGAAGGAATCAACGGACAATTGAGTGTTCCTGCACAGAACTTCGTAAAATTCGAGCAAAGCCTTGAGGAGATTGACCATTTGCGTGGTGTTCGCCTGAACATAGCAGTTGAGGATGATGGCAAATCATTCTATCTACTGAAGCTTAAGGTTCGACCCAAAATAGTCGCGGATGGTATTGACGATCCGAACTTTGATGCCAGCAATATTGGCAAACACTTAAAGGCCGATGAATTCAATGCTTTGCTTGATAATCCTGATGCAGTTGTGGTTGATATGCGTAACCATTACGAAAGCGAAGTAGGGCATTTTGAAGGCGCTTGGTGCCCCGATGTGGATACATTCCGTGAGCAATTACCCATGGTGGCTGAAAAGTTATCCAATCATCGGGATAAGCCGGTTTTGATGTATTGTACCGGTGGAATTCGTTGTGAAAAAGCGAGCGCCTATCTGAAGTATAAAGGGTTCAATGAAGTATATCAGCTGGAAGGTGGAATCATCAAATACGCCCGGGATATACGTGCCAGTGGCATCCCAAGTAAATTCCATGGCAAGAATTTCGTTTTTGATGAACGCTTAGAAGAGTGCATCACTGAAGAGGTTATAGCCCGTTGTCACCAATGTGGCAGCGCCTGGGATCATCACACCAATTGCAAAAATGTGGCCTGTAACCTCTTGTTTTTACAATGTCCATCCTGCGCTGAGCAATATGAAGGATGTTGCTCAGAAGAGTGCCAAAGCGTATTCCATCTTCCGGAAAACGAACAGAAAGAATTGAGAAAAGGGCAAGACAGCGGAGTTCGAATATTTAGCAAGGGCCGTTTCCCGGAAAATACAAGTAAAATTCGAAAGAATGAGACGAATGCCTAGGCAGTAATGCTTTTCTCAATGCTTTGGTCGTATAATTCGCGATAGCTCTCGACCGAACCAAAATCTTCATTGTTGATATGAAGATGTTCACCTCTCACCTCTCCAATTTTTGCATATCGGATACCACTTTCTTGAAGCAATTGGATGGTTTGGTCATAGTTTTCTGCTGAAACGGTAATGATTGCGCGGCTTTGACTCTCTCCAAACAACCAGGCATCAGCCCTTTCATTGTGGTACGTCGTGATATCAAAGCCTATACCTGAGGCCATTGCACTTTCGAGCAAGCAAACAAAGTATCCACCCTCTGAAACATCATGGCAGCTATTTACCAGACCGGCTCTTATAATTTTGGTAATGGTGTTTTGAAGCAGC
Source organism: uncultured Chitinophagaceae bacterium (assembly GCA_964647785.1). Taxonomy (GTDB): domain Bacteria; phylum Bacteroidota; class Bacteroidia; order NS11-12g; family UBA9320; genus CAZYJD01. Next base: position 10,654 of record CAZYJD010000048.1, on the reverse strand, counting down.
TTTTCTTCTTCCAAGTCAAAGTATGGACAGGGTGAAAACTCCACCTGATGGTATTTTGATAGGTATTGAGAGCATCCGATATCCTCCACATCCTTGCCCAACTTAATGATAACATCTCCTTCTTTCTTGAAGGCGAGCCCTGTAATATGTGAGGGGTCTTCTATGACGCCAATCATACCAATGGTGGGGGTGGGGAATACCGCAGTGCCATCTGAGCTTTGATTGTAGAAACTCACATTTCCACCCGTTACAGGGGTGCCAAAAGCTTCACAGGCTTTCTTCATGCCGAGAATGGCGTTTTTAAATTGCCAATAAACTCCTTTGTCGTAAGGGTTTCCGAAGTTCAGGCAGTTGGTAACAGCAGATGGAACCCCGCCGGTACATACAATGTTTCTAGCCGCTTCAGCTACTGCTATTGCAGTTCCTGTCTCGGGATCTGCATGCACGTATCGCGAGTTGCAATCAACGGTTACTGCCAGAGATTTTTTGCTCCCTCTGATTTGCACAACTGCAGCATCAGTTGCTCTGTTGGTGCTTTGGTTGACAGTGCCTACCATTGAATCATATTGGCGATACACCCATTGCTTAGAGGCAATGTTTGGACTAGAAGCCAAGAATTCAGCAACTTTTCTCAGGTTTTGAGGTGCAGGCACGCTGCTCTCATCAAAAGATGCAATTTTTTGAACATAGGACGGTTCTTCCCATGCTCTCTGATAAACGGGTGCGCCACCTCCTAAAACGAGTGATTCTGCCGGTAAGCTGGCTTCCAATTCACCATGCATGTAATATTCTACCAGTCCGTTATCGGTTACTTCTCCAATTTGGGCATACAGGATATCCCACTTCTTAAAGATTGTTTCAATTTCTGACTCGCGTCCTTTATGTACAACCACGAGCATACGTTCTTGAGATTCACTTAAAAGGATTTCCCAAGCGCGCATATCGTCCTGTCGCAATGGTACTTTGTCGAGGTCTATGCGCATGCCCGTGCCTGAATGGGCACTCATTTCGCTGGTAGAACAGGTAATCCCTGCCGCTCCCATGTCTTGCATACCTACCACTGCACCTGTTTGAGCAATTTCAAGGCTTGCCTCCAGAAGCAGTTTTTCCCAAAAAGGATCTCCTACCTGCACCGATGGCAAGTCGTTCATAGAATCTTCTGAAATATCTTTTGAGGCGAAAGCCGCGCCGTGAATGCCGTCTTTACCTGTGCGCGATCCGAATATGTAAACTGGATTGCCGGGTCCATCAGCCGCTGCCGAAATGGTTTTGCCAACTTCCACCAACCCAACGCTCATGGCATTCACCAAAATGTTTGTTTCATAGCAGGGATCAAAATAAACTTCTCCCCCAACGGTAGGAATCCCAAAGCTATTTCCATAATTGCCAATGCCGTTAACCACGCCTTTCATCAACCATTTGGTGCGGTCGGTATGGATGTCGCCAAAACGAAGTGAATTTAGCTGAGCAACGGGTCTCGCACCCATCGAGAAAATATCGCGGTTAATGCCACCAACACCTGTGGCTGCTCCTTGGTAAGGTTCTATGGCAGATGGGTGATTGTGCGATTCAATTTTAAAACAACACGCCAGACCATCGCCTATATCCACCAAACCGGCATTTTCTTCTCCGGCCTTGGCAAGCATCATGGGGCCCTCTTTGGGCAATTGTTTCAGCCAGTAGATGGAGTTTTTGTAAGAACAATGCTCGCTCCACATAACGGAGTAAATGCTGAGTTCTGTGAAATTGGGCTTGCGGCCTAACACTTCACAAATTTTTTCGTATTCTTCTGCAAGAAGACCCAATTGTAGTGCGGTTTCTACACTGGTTTCGTTATGAGGGGTAGATGACATAAAATTGCTAATGAACGGCACAAATTTACATCGGGCGGGTCACTTTCGCCTCCCTATTTCCGTCTTTCATTCATAAATCAGCTTCATTGAATACCGGAACCCCTTCAGCTTGCAGTTTTAATTCAATTTTTTCAAATCCACGAATGCTTTTTTGAAGCCATCGATACAAGAGCATTTGCTTTTCTTTTGCAGAAAGCGACCAATGATCAGAGGCGGAGTTTCGAATGCGTTCTGAAAGATGATGCATGCAAATGGCTGCTGATACGGAGATATTAAAACTTTCAGTGAGTCCGTACATGGGGATGTGAAATTGCAGGTCGGATTGCTCCAGTGCTTGTTTGCTGAGCCCGAGTTTCTCTCTGCCAAAAATGAGGGCCAGTGGTTGATCCAGCGGAAGTTCAGAAAGGTTCACACTTGTGGCATGCGGACTAGCAGCTGCCACCCGATAACCTTTGTGTTTCAGATGTTGTATGCAATTGCTGATGTTATCGGTTTGGGCTTCGTTGAAGCGGTGAATATCCACCCATTTGGAGGAGCCTTTATTCACTCCTTTTGAAGTTTGGAAGTCGTATACATTTTCAACGACATACAGATCTTGAAGACCAAAACACTCGGCGCTGCGCACCACGGCATTGCTGTTATGAGGGTGAAAAAGGTCTTCTAATGCAACCGTTAAAAAACGGGTTCTATTTTGAAGGGCCTCCAAAAGGCGTTGCTGTCTTTCTTCCGTGAGATAAGTCAGCAGTCGTTCGAGAATTGGGTGCCATTGGGCTTCCCTCATTTATACTTGAAGGTTTCCATGAATTTGGTGGTGAAGTTCCCTTTGCGGAAATCTTCATCTTCCATGATCATTTCGTGAAGAGGAATGGTGGTTTTTACACCTTCAATGGTGAATTCTGCCAGCGCTCTCTGCATTTTTGTGATGGCTTCTTCTCTTGTGTTCCCTTTTACAATGAGTTTTGCCACCATTGAGTCGTAATTTGGAGGAATGCTGTAGCCGCTGTAAATGTGCGTGTCTACCCGAACACCTTGCCCCCCCGGCTTATGTAAATCGGTAATTTTACCCGGACTTGGCATGAAGTTCATGAATGGATCTTCGGCATTGATACGACATTCAATGGCATGGCCTTGTGGGTAATAATCTTTACCTGAAATGGGGTAACCAGCAGCAATTTTTATTTGCTCTGCAATCAGATCATAATTGATCACCTCTTCCGTAACAGGATGTTCTACCTGTATACGGGTATTCATTTCCATGAAGTAGAAGTTACGATGTTTATCAACCAAGAACTCAATGGTGCCCATTCCTTCATAATTGATAGCTGAAGCAGCTTTTTTGGCGGCTTCCCCCATCTTCTCGCGTAACTCTTCGGTCATGAAGGGAGAGGGTGATTCCTCAATCAGTTTCTGGTGTCTTCTTTGAATGGAGCAATCGCGTTCACTCAGGTGGCAAACTTTGCCATATTGGTCACCAGCAATTTGTATTTCAATATGGCGGGGCTCTTCAACAAACTTTTCGAGATACATGCCATCATTTCCGAATGCTGCAAGAGCTTCTTTACGAGCGCTTTCCCAAGCCTCGTTGAGCTGTTTTTCATCCCAGCAAATTCGCATGCCTCTTCCTCCGCCACCGGCAGTTGCTTTCATAATAACCGGATACCCAATTTCTTGAGCGATGGTTCTGGCTTGTTCAATGTTTTCTAACAAACCTTCAGAGCCGGGAACACAAGGAACACCGGCAGCGATCATTGTTGCTTTGGCATTTGACTTATCTCCCATTGAGTTGATCATTTCAGGAGATGCACCAATGAATTTGATGCCGTGGTCGCGGCACAATTCTGAGAATTTGGCATTCTCTGAAAGAAATCCGTATCCGGGATGGATGGCGTCAGCATTCGTAATCTCTGCTGCAGCAATCAAGTTTGGCATATTCAAGTATGACAGGTTGCTGGCGGGCGGACCAATACACACTGCCTCATCGGCAAACCTTACATGAAGGCTGTCTCTGTCAGCAGTTGAATACACGGCAACCGTCTTAATGCCCATTTCCCTACATGAACGAATAACACGCAGGGCAATTTCGCCCCGGTTGGCAATAAGAATTTTCTTGAACATGTGGAGTTATTTTACTTCAATGAGGAACAAGGGTTGATCATATTCAACCGGTGTGGCATCATCTACCAGAACCTTCACCACTTTTCCTTCAATTTCGGATTCAATTTCATTGAACAATTTCATAGCTTCAATGATACAGCTAACCTGGCCCTTGGTTATGTTATCTCCCACGTTGATAAATGGGGGTTTGTCTGGTGATGGACTTCTGTAAAAAGTGCCAATCATGGGTGATTTGATGGCTACCAACTTGTCGTCTGCTGATGCTTCAGGAGCAGCAGCAGAGCTGTCTTGAGCTTGTGGTGCAGGGGCTGCTGGAGCTGCCGGCATTGCTTGTGGTATTGACGGCACTTGCGCCTGAATTTGTGGAGGTGCAGCCACCGTAATGGTTTCAGTTTTTGCTGTCTTTTTAATAGATAGCTTGAAGTCTTTTTGTTCTATTTCAACTTCATCTACACCCGAAGAAGAGACAAATTTGATTAGCTGTTGGATTTCTTTTAATTCCATATAACGATTTTGATTGCGTTGAAACGAAAATAGGATAAATAAAAATTACTCAGGGTCGTAGGCCCATTTTAAAAAGATCGATCCCCAAGTGAAACCACCGCCAAAAGTTGATAGAATAAGGTTGTCACCTTTCTTAAATTGTTTTTCAAAGTCTGCCATGAGCAAGGGTAGGGTTCCGTTGGTGGTGTTGCCATACCTTTCAATATTCATTAGCACTTTTTCGGAAGGGAGCCCCATTCTATCGGCAGTGGCATCAATAATTCTTTTATTGGCCTGGTGTGCGATAAGCCAGTTGACATCATCTGCGGTGAGTTCGTTTCTCAACATGATCCGATGGCTTACATCGGCCATATTGGTTACAGCAAACTTGAAAACGGTTTTTCCTTCCTGATACACATAATGTTCGCGGTTCTGAACGCTTTCTATGCTGGCTGGTTTCAATGATCCACCGGCTTTCTGGTATAAAAATTCTCTACCGCTACCATCGCTGTGAAGCAGGCGATCCATGACGCCATAACCTTCTTCATTGGGTTCGATAAGGGCACAGCCGGCCCCATCACCGAAAATAATGCAGGTATTGCGGTCGGTATAATCGATGATGCTGCTCATGACATCGCCTCCAACCAAAAGAATTTTTTTGTAATGACCGCTTTCTATGAAAGATGATGCGGTTTCAAGGCCAAAAAGAAAACCGGAGCAGGCTGCCGCAAGATCGAAACCCCATGCATTTTTTGCCCCAATTTTATCAGCAATGATATTCGCTGATGCCGGGAAAACCATGTCGCCTGTGATGGTGCAGTCAATGATCAGTTCAATTTCAAGCGGATCAACACCTTTCTTTTCAAGCATCGGCATGATGGCGCGAACAGCCATATCTGAATACCCTTTGCCTTCTTCTTTTAAGATGTGACGTTCCCTGATTCCTGTTCGGCTTCTGATCCATTCATCGGTGGTATCCACCATTTTTTCGAGATCAAAATTGGTGAGAACAGTCTCGGGTACATAGCTTCCTATTGCCGTAATGGCGGCTCTGGTCTTGGTCATTTTAAAGAATAAAGCTGCTAAATTAGGAGATTCTTCCTACAATACGATTGTAATCTTTTCACTTAAGCGTGACAATACCACTTCTTTGCTCAGGCGCACCATGCTAACAAAGGTGCGTGCTTTAGAAATTCCATGTCCCACAATAACCGGTTTATTGATACCTAATATGGCCGAGCCTCCATAGTGTTCAAAATTGAAACGGTTTAGGTAATCGTCTTCTATTCCCCTTTGAAGCAGGTTGTAGAAAAAGCCCTCACAAGTCTTGAGAATTACATTTCCGGTGAAACCATCGCAAACAACAACATCAGCTCTATCTGTGAAAAGGTGACGTCCTTCGATGTTTCCGATAAAATTGATTTTTCTGCTGCTTTCAAACAATGGATAGGCTGCCTGTGTAAGCAAATTGCCTTTTCCCTTTTCTTCACCGATGCTCAATAGACCCACCCGTGGAAGATCAATATGGTACACGTGTTGGGCGTAAAGCGAACCGAGTAACGCAAATTGGTAAAGAGTCTCTGGCTTTACGTCGCTATTGAGGCCGATATCAAGCAGAACCCCAGTGCTACCATCGGTTTTGGGCAATACGGTTGAAAGTGAAGGCCGGTTGATGCCATCGATGGCTTTAATGAAATAAAGAGATGACACCAACATTGCACCCGTGTTTCCTGCAGAGGCAAAAGCATCCAGCTTGCCTTCTGCCAGAAGATGCATACCTATGTTGATCGAACTCTTTTTCTTCTGTGAAACAGCTTTGGTTGGGTGCTCGCTCATACTAATAACTTCATCCGCGTGCACAATTTGGACGTTTCCGTATTCGGCACCAACCTCACGAAAACAAGACCGTATTTCTTCTTCACGGCCAATAAGCACCAATTCTACATCATTCAGATCGCTGACCTGAGATGCTTCAAGGGCTCCTTTTACTGCTTCGAGTGGAGCATAATCTCCACCCATTGCATCAATGCCAATTCTCATTGAAGACTATCTCTGTGTTAGATGTCGTCTTTGCCGGGAAGTACTTTCTTACCGCGGTACATACCTGTTTCCAGGTTTAGACGATGGTAAACAGACACTTCACCAGTAGAGGCATCCTTGATCATTGGTTTGCTCTCGAGTTTGTGGTGAGTTCTTCTTTTGTCTCTCCGGGTTTTAGAGATTTTACGTTTGGGATGTGCCATTTTTCTTAATTATTCAATAAGTCTTTCAATTTTGACCAACGTGGGTCTTCTGACGCATTTTCACCGTGGTCTTCCTTGCTGATTTTTTCTTCAAAATCGTGGTTGCATAATTTTTCATCCATTGATTCTGAGCAAACTTTTCTCAGGGGCAGAGAGACACAAATGGTGTCATACAAATAATCATAAACATTGAGTTTGTGTGCATAGGGATCGATGTACCAAAGATCCGGCTCCTCATCCATGCCTGCCTTCTCAGGATCAATGCGCACATTCAAGCGACTGCTGGTATCCAATGCCACGCGGATTGGATCTGTACAACGGTCGCAGTCGGTGCCAACAAATCCCTGCAGAGAAAAGTCTAGCACAAACAGATTGTCTGATTTTCTGAATGTTAAATGAACGTCTATCTGTCCGCTTTCATAAAGCGAACCTTCTTTCTCGGAAAAGAAGGTGTCCTGTAACTTATAGTCGAACTCATGCACCCCATTTTTTAGTTTGACAAATTCGATATCAAAGAATTTCAGCATACACTCGCCTCCGAAAAATAGTCGGCAAATTTAGCAAAAACTGCTTTAAAAGCAAAACAAACCAATCATTCCAGTCGGGGAACGCCAATGCTGAACTTTTCTTTTCTGTATTTGGTGTACGGAAGGGGGTTTTTATTGATCTCAAAGTACTCCAATCTGTTACGATACAGTTGGTTATTCAGAAAAATGGCTTCGATCAACGAACTTGCTGATGCAATGCCTTTACCCGCGATGTCGTATGCTGTGCCATGATCTGGTGAGGTGCGTATAATTGGCAAGCCCATGGTGTAGTTCACCCCACTTTCAAAAGCAGCGTATTTAAATGGAATGAGTCCCTGATCGTGATACATGGCAAGTACAGCGTCGAAATTTCTGTAAAGCGAATTACCGAAAAAGCCATCAGCCGGGTATGGCCCGAATGCCAGTATCTCTTCTTCTACGGCTTTTTTAATGGCTGGTAAAATGATGTCTTTTTCTTCGGATCCAATCAGTCCATTGTCGCCGGAGTGAGGGTTCAGACCTAAAACAGCGATTTTGGGTTTACGTATGCCAAAATCTGTTTTGAGGCCCTCTGCAAGCAATCTGAGTTTAGATAAGATCATATCCGTATGCAGGCTCCCTGCAATTTTACTCACCGGCACATGTCCTGTTACCAACCCAACTCGCAGCTCATCACTTACCAAAAGCATCATATGTGATTCAGCTCCAAGTTCTTCTGCCAAATAATCGGTATGCCCGGCATAAGGAAAAAGCTCTTTGGGCATGATATGCTTATTGATAGGAAGGGTGAGCAGATTGTCAGTCTGTCCGTTTCGAATATCCATTACCGCTGCCTGCAAACTGAGAAATGCGGCTTTCCCCGATTGTTCACTTGCCTTTCCTGGCTCTATTTGCAGATCTTCACAATCTGGAATGATTTTCAGATTGATCTTATCGTCTACACATTCTGAGGTGTCTTTGATCGGATGATACCAGGGGTTTTCCAGTTCCAATTGCTTTTTGTAGAACTTGAAGATTTGAGGTGTGGCATAAAGCACAGGAGTGCAATGATGAAACATGCGCTCATCAGAAAAGGATTTGAGCAAGATTTCCATCCCTATGCCATTCATGTCGCCCAGGCTGATGCCTATTTTATTTTTTTGACTCATTGATGTAGAGAGTATGATTTTAAAAATGTATAAGTGAATTGAAGGCCAAATGCGGTTCCACCGCTAGGGTATTCTCCTTTGGCCTTCTGGTAAAAAGCTGGTCCTGCAATGTCAAAATGCATCCATGGATAATCCGTAAAGTGCTCCAAGAATTTTCCCGCAGTTATGGCGCCTGCATTGACTCCGCCTAAATTTTTAAGGTCTGCAATTTCAGATTTTAGCTCGTGGTCATATTCGTCCCAAAGGGGTAATTCTACCCATCTTTCACCACTCAAGCTCGCCGTTTCTTTCAATTGTTTAAGAATATCCGTCGATGCCGTGCCCATGCCCACCATGGCAAAATCTCCAATGGCGCGGACCGCAGCACCGGTAAGTGTGGCGAAATCTATAACCAATTGGGGCTTGTATTTTTGGGCGTAACTCAATGCATCGGCCAGGATGAGTCGGCCTTCGGCATCGGTGTTCATTACCTCCACATGGAGCCCGTTGTGCATTTTGATGACATCACCAGGTGCAATGGATTCCGGTCCGGGCATGTTGTCAGTGATGGGAATGAGCGCCATCAGGTGAATAGGGAGCCTGTTTTTGGCTGCGGCAATCATTGAGCCGATAACAAGTGCCGCCCCTGACATGTCGCTTTTCATCAAATCCATGCTATTTGCGGTGGGTTTGAGACTCAAGCCACCACTGTCATAAACAATGCCTTTGCCAATAAGAACAACAGGTTGCTCATTGTTGTAAGTTTTGGGTTTGTACTCTAAAACTGCAAACAATGGGGGTTCTGCAGAACCTTTATTCACGGCCAATAGTCCGCCCATTTTCAAGCTCCGAATCTTGGTCTCGTTCAAGAGCTCACAGGAGATGCCATGCAATTCTGATTGTTCTTGAATGCTCTTGCCAAAAGCTGCCGAATTGAGGGTTGAGTAAGGTTCATTGATCAAATCTCTGCAGAGATCTTTTGCATGCTCCAACGCAATGGCCTCCATTATATCCGAGTGAACTGATGCAATGCTGTAGATTTTTAAGCTGGGAGCTTGGTCTTTGCTTTGCTTGTATTTATTGAAACGGTAAGTTGCTGAACGATGCGCGCGTATGAAGGAACAGGCGCTCGCTAATTCATTTTTAGACCGAATGTATAAATGCACGGATTGAATGTATGATGGCAAGGATCTCAAAAGCGCGCACAATTGAGACCGTTGTTTTCTCAGATCATCAGATGCTTCTTCCATTAAAGCATTTAGGCGGAGGGTTGCGGCTGTTCCATGGTACTCAATTTCCATTTGCCCTCTTTTTTCATGAGTATCATTCGTGTCTGAATCTTTTTCTACATGGGGTCCTTTGTCATTGAACACAATGTTCAGAACATTTGCTCGTTCGTCGATGGTTTTAGGCAAAGGGTAAATGGTCTCCATGATTTTGCTGAATAGGAGACAAAATTAAGTCAGTTTGCCGATTGACAAATCAGCACCACGAATAATACGCTTCGAAACATGGATGAACCAAGCTCTTCAAAGCGCCATATCTGATGAAAACTTGTTTAAGAAATGAGTTTCTGTCGCAACATGAACTCCAATTGTTTGTTCGTTTCTTCGAGACTTTTTTTGGTGATATGGGTTTGCTGCTGACTCTGATATATTTCAAAGGCCCCCAGCACCGTACTGATTAACTCCTCTTTGTCCCAGGGTTTGGTCATGTAACGATATACCTGCCCCTGATTGATGGCATTCACAATAATATCTACTTCAGAGCATCCTGTGAGCAATATTCGAATGGCTGCAGGATGTTTGTCGATCAGCGAAGAAAGAAATTCTACCCCGGTTTTTCCGGGCATGCGGTGATCAGAGATAACCACATGTACTTCATTTTCATTTAAGACTTGATAAGCCTGTTCAGCAGAGTCAGCAAGGAAGACATTGAAATCCTTACGGAAATTTGCTCTAAAAGAACTGAGGTTGAAAACCTCATCATCAACAAATAGCACATTGGGTTTGAGTCCTTCCATAATTTGACCAGTCAACAGATATACAATTAAAACAAATATAGAAGTTTTTTTCTTACCGTAAAAATTTAATTATTTCAACTGAGAATTTGTTCCTTTTAGTAGCTTTTTAGGATAAAAAGGCGGGTGGGGTTTGAAGATGAATTTGAATGCCCTAATTTGCTGGATTTTGGAAGTATGAGTGATAATGTTATAAATCCCTAGATAAAATGAATGATTTCAACTACAGTCCGGAAATTTTGGATATCAGTATTGAGAAGGATCGGAAGAGGTACAATGATCTCTT